>NZ_JBHZGN010000050.1:0-8378 GCF_049334135.1 Metapseudomonas cellulosilytica
ACGTAGGCGGCTTCGTCGACACCCGGCGGTACGCGGTTGGTGATCAGATCCAGGAGGAAGGCTTCTTCACCGGCCGGCGGGTTCTTCAGCAGCTCGACCAGGCCTGCGGTTTGTTCGGCGTTCAGCGCCAGGGGCGGCAGCCCTTCTTCGGCGCGTGCGTTCTTCTGTTGGATGTAGGTTTCGAGCACAGCGAATTCTCCTGTCGGACGCGAACTGAAAGTCGGAGCGGCGCCGGCGACCGAGGAGGCCACTCGATCCGCCGGCAGGGAAGCCCGCTCCTGGACACGCCTTCTTGTTGGCTAGAGGGCTAATCTGGATTGTTGACAATGCCTTGTTGTGGTTGCGGAAAATATTGGCAAAACGAATTTTGCGCAAGCAAATTGTCGACACTTCGTCTGAATGGTCTATTGCTCGGTTGATCGATGGGTATCGCTTCGCTCCACCACATCCTACGAGGTTGGAGCGGGGAAGCTTGTAGGATGGCGTGGCGCTGCCATTCGCGAATGAATTCGCTCCCACAGGATTTGCACGGACAGCCAGCCGTGTAGGGTGGATAGCGCTCTTCTATCCACCAGCGAGGCCACGCAGGGCCCCGATGGTGGAAATCCCAAAAGGGATTTCCACCCTACGCGTCGATTGACATGGAATCTCCTACAGGATTTGCACGGAGCGCCTGAGCGCGCAGCGATCGGGCCGGGGGGCAGGGCGGGGGCAGGGGGGAGGGCGGTTGCCGGCCGAAGCCGGCGCGGCTCCGCTTTCTGCCGATGGCGAAAGTGGAGCCGCCTGGTGAAGCGAGGCCCGGCAGATGCGGGCCAGGCCTCAGACCACCAGCGAAAGCAGCAGGATGAAGACCAGGGCCACCACGGAGAGGATGGTTTCCATGGCGGTCCAGGTCTTGAAGGTCTCGCTGATGGTCATGTTGAAGTACTGCTTGACCAGCCAGAAGCCGGCATCGTTCACGTGGGAGAGGATCAGCGAACCCGCGCCGGTAGCGAGTACCAGCAGCTCCCGGTTGACGCCGGGGATCAGCTCGATGACCGGCACCACGATGCCCGCGCCGGTAATGGTCGCGACTGTGGCCGAGCCGGTGGCGATGCGGATCAGCGCGGCCACCAGCCAGGCCAGGAGAATCGGCGAGATCTGCGCGCTCACCGCCAGGTGGCCGATGACATCACCGACACCGCTGGCCACCAGCATCTGCTTGAAACCACCGCCGGCGCCGATGATCAGGACAATGGCGGCGGTCGGGGCGAGGCTCTCGTCCACCAGCTTCATGACCCGCTTGGAGGAGAAGCCGCGTGCATGGCCGAAGGTGTAGAGCGCCAGCAGCAGGGCCAGGAGCAGGGCGCTGATGGGATGGCCGATCATGTCCAGCCAGGCGCGGATCATGTGCCCCTCGGGGAGCGCCACGTCGGCGAAGGTTTTCAGCAGCATCAGGAACACCGGCAGCAGCACGGTGAGCAGGGTCACGCCGAAGCTCGGCAGGTTGCTGGCTTCCGGTTCGTGGGCGAGCTGCTCCACCAGCTCCGGCGAGGGATTGCCGGGGATGCGACGGGCGATCAGGCTGCCGAACAGCGGGCCGGCGATGATCGCGGTGGGCAGGGCGACGATCAGGCCGTAGAGGATGGTCTTGCCGATATCCGCGCCGAACACGCCGATCGCCAGCAGGGGGCCGGGGTGCGGCGGGACCAGGCCGTGGACCACCGACAGGCCGGCGAGCAGGGGGATGCCGATCTTGATCAGCGAAACGCCGGTGCGTCGCGCGACGATGAAAACCAGCGGGATCAGCAGGACGAAGCCGATCTCGAAAAACAGCGGAATGCCGACGAGGAAGGCCGCGAGCATCATCGACCACTGCACGCGCTCCTTGCCGAAGGCGCGGATCAGCGTGCGGGCGATCTGGTCGGCGCCGCCGGATTCGGCCATCAGTTTGCCGAGCATGGTGCCCAGCGCCAGGATCACGCCGACGAAGCCGAGGACGTTGCCGAAACCCTCCTGGAAGGATTTGACGATCTTCTCCGCCGGCATGCCGGAGGTGAGGCCGAGGAAGCCGGCGGCGATGATCAGGGCGATGAAGGGGTGCAGTTTGAAGCGGGTGATCAGGACGATCAGGCCAAGGATGGTGACCACCGCATCCAGCAGCAGAAAGGTCTCATGGGAAATGGCGAGCATGGGGATGTCTCATATTGTCGTTGTTGTGGACTTGCGCTTTTGAGATAGCGCTATCTTTGCGAGGCAAACCTTGGGCCGGTCACCTCGGAGTATGGTCAAGCCACCATCGGCTGGCGGTTTCGGCCAGTTGCTCGACGTCACCGGTAGCGTCCAGAACCAGGGTCAGGGGCTCGCCCAGCGGCGGTTCGAGGGCATCGAACTGGCTGTCGATCAGGGTCGCCGGCATGAAATGGCCAGGCCGGTCGGCGACGCGCCGGGCCGCGACTTCGGGCGTCAGTTCGAGGAATACGAAACCGACACCGGGAACCGCGGCGCGCAGGCGTTCGCGATAACGCAGCTTGAGGGCGGAGCAGGTCAGCACCGGGCGCTGCCCGGCGGCCACGGCCTGACGCAACTCGTCGCTCAGGCGGTTCAGCCAGTCGGCCCGGTCGTCATCGGAGAGGGGGATTCCGGCGCTCATCTTGCGGATGTTCTCCGCGGGGTGAAAGGCGTCGCCTTCGATGGCGGTGGCCCCGCTGCGAGCGCATAGCGCATCGCTGACACTGGACTTGCCGCAACCGCAGACGCCCATGATCACGAGCGCGTTGATGGGTTGAACCATGGGACACCTCTGGGCTGAGACAGCGCTATCTCTTCAAGTCGAAACCGCGAAAAGCAGGCCGTATCGCCGCATCTTGTCGTTTTTGTGGATTACCGCTATTGCCGTAGGGGGCTCTCGGGACTATCGGGCAATCAGGCATTTGCCGAATCGTCGAGACAGCGCTACCTTAATGGCGGAATTTTTGTTTGACAAGCAGGCCCATGACTTCCTCCAACAACGAAAAGAGTGCCCGCACCACCGGACGGCCCACCCTGAACGAGGTGGCGCAACGCGCCGGCGTCAGTCCCATCACTGCCTCCAGGGCGCTGCGGGGCATCACCACGGTCGCCGACGACCTGGCGCAGAAGGTCCGCGATGCCGCCCGCGAGCTGGGCTACGTGGCCAACCCCGCGGCGCGCGCCCTGGCTTCCGCTCAGAGCCAGTCCGTGGTCGTGCTGGTGCCCTCGTTGTCGAACCAGTTGTTCGTCGACACCCTCGAAGCCATCCATGGCGTGCTGCGGCCCAAGGGCCTTGAAGTGCTGATCGGCAACTTCCACTACTCCCGCGACGAGGAGGAGGACCTGATCCGCAATTACCTCGCCTACCAGCCGCGCGGCCTGCTGCTCACCGGCTTCGAGCGGACGGAAAGCTCGCGGCGGATGATCGAGGCCAGCGGCGTGCCCTGCGTCTACATGATGGACCTGGACACCGGGGCGGGGCTGCACTGCGTGGGGTTCTCCCAGCTGCATGCGGGCGCGACGGCCGCCGAACACCTGTTGTCGCGCGGGCGCAAGCGCCTGGCCTTCGTCGGCGCGCAACTCGACCAGCGCACCCTGTTGCGCGGTGAAGGCTTCCGCCGCGTGCTGCAGAAGGCGGGCCTGTATGACCCGGGCCTGGAACTGCTCACGCCGCGTCCCTCATCGGTCGGACTGGGTGGCGAACTGTTCACCCAGTTGCTGACCAGCCATCCGCAGATCGACGGCATCTTCTTCGGCAACGACGACCTGGCCCACGGGGCCTTGCTGGAGGCCGCGCGCCTCGGCGTGAAGATTCCCGAACAGGTGGCGGTGCTCGGCTTCAACGACCTGCCCAGCTCGGCCTTCATGGTGCCGCGCCTGAGCAGCATCCGCACGCCAAGGGAGGCCATCGGCCGCCGTGCGGCGGAGCTGATCCTCAATCTGATCGCCGGCAAGGAGGTCGAGGAGCCGGTGCAGGACATGGGCTTCGAGCTGGTGGTGCGCGAGAGCACCTGAGCCGCCACGTGCGCCATGTCTTCCCATTCATTTCCTGCCTGGAGCCCCTGCCATGCATCCCCGCATCCTTGAAGTAACCGAGCGCCTGGTGGCGCGCAGCCGCGCCACCCGCGCGCGCTACCTGGCGATGATCCAGCAGGCGGCCAGCGAAGGGCCGCAGCGCGGCAAGCTGCAGTGCGCCAACTTCGCCCACGGCGTGGCCGGCTGCGGTGGTCACGACAAGCAACGCCTGCGCCTGATGGATGCGGCCAACGTCGCCATCGTCACCGCCTACAACGACATGCTTTCGGCCCACCAGCCCTACGAGGACTACCCGGAGAAGCTCCGCCAGGCCCTGCGCGAGATCGGCTCGGTGGGGCAGGTGGCCGGCGGCGTGCCGGCCATGTGCGACGGCGTCACCCAGGGTGAGCCGGGCATGGAACTGGGCATCGCCAGCCGCGAGGTGATCGCGCTGTCCACCGCCGTGGCGCTGTCCCACAACATGTTCGACGCGGCGCTGTTCCTCGGCATCTGCGACAAGATCGTCCCCGGCCTGCTGATGGGCGCGCTGCGCTTCGGCCACCTGCCGTCGATCTTCGTGCCCGCCGGGCCGATGCCCTCGGGCCTGTCCAACAAGGAGAAGGCCGAGGTGCGCCAGCGCTACGCCGAGGGCAAGGCCAGCCGCGACGAGCTGCTGGCCTCGGAGATGGCCGCTTACCACAGCCCCGGCACCTGTACCTTCTATGGCACCGCCAACACCAACCAGATGCTCATGGAGATGATGGGCCTGCACCTGCCGGGCGCCTCCTTCGTCAACCCCAACACCCCGCTGCGCGAGGCGCTGACCGTGGAAGCGGCGCGCCAGGTGACGCGCCTGACCCGGCAGGGCGGGCAGTTCCTGCCGCTGGCCGAGATCGTCGACGAGCGCGTGCTGATCAATGCGGTGGTGGCCCTGCACGCCACCGGCGGCTCCACCAACCACACCCTGCACCTGCCGGCCATCGCCCAGGCCGCCGGCATCCAGCTGACCTGGCAGGACATGGCCGACCTCTCCGCGGTGGTGCCGACCCTGGCCCACGTCTATCCCAACGGCAAGGCCGACATCAACCACTTCCACGCCGCCGGCGGCGTGGCCTTCCTGGTGCGCGAGCTGCTCGACGCCGGGCTGCTCCATGAAGACGTCAACACCGTCGCGGGCCGTGGCCTGCGCCGCTACACCCGGGAGCCGTTCCTCGCCGACGGCCAACTGGTCTGGCGCGACGGCGCCGGCCAGAGCCTCGACGAAAGCATCCTGCGCCCGGTGGCGCGGCCCTTCTCGCCGGAGGGCGGCCTGCGGGTGATGGCGGGCAACCTCGGCCGCGGGGTGATGAAGGTCTCCGCGGTGGCGCCGGAACACCAGGTGGTGGAAGCGCCGGCGCGGGTGTTCCACGACCAGCAGGCGTTCGCCGCCGCCTTCCAGGCCGGCGAGCTGGAGCGCGACCTGGTGGCGGTGCTGCGCTTCCAGGGCCCGCGCAGCAATGGCATGCCCGAGCTGCACAAGCTGACCCCCTACCTCGGGGTGCTGCAGGACCGTGGCTTCAAGGTCGCCTTGGTCACCGACGGCCGCATGTCCGGCGCCTCGGGCAAGATCCCGGCGGCCATCCACCTGTGTCCGGAAGCCGTCGACGGCGGCCCGCTGGCGCGCCTGCGCGATGGCGACCGGGTGCGCGTGGACGGCACCACCGGCACCCTGGACGTGCTGGTGGACGCCGCCGAATTCGCCGCCCGCGAGCCGGCCCGCTGGGACCTGGAGCCCAACGTCGGCACCGGCCGCGAGCTGTTCGCCTTCATGCGCGAGGCCTTCAGCAGCGCCGAGCAGGGCGCCAGTGCCTTCACCCGCAACCTGGAAAGCCTGACGTGAAACCTGCTGTATCCCGGGCACCGGAGCGCGACGCGCGGACCGGCAAGCCGGAGACCTCGCCATTGGAGGGGCTGCTGCGCGCGCCCGCGGGCCAGCCTTTTCGCTGGTCCGAACATCAGGGGCGCGAGTTGCTGCTGGTGGAGCACCCGCGCTGCCAGGCGGTGTTCAGCCGCCAGGGCGGGCAGTTGCTGCATTTCCAGCCGCGCGGTGAGCGGTCGTTGCTCTGGTGCGCCTCGCGCTGGCCGAAGATCGGCGCCATCCGTGGTGGCGTACCGGTGTGCTGGCCCTGGTTCGGCCGCCATCCGATGGAAAGCGGCTGGCCTCACCACGGCTGGGCCCGGCTTTCCGACTGGCGGCTGGTGGACAAGCAGTCCTGCGACGACGGCGTGCGCCTGTGCTGGCGCCTGGAGCTGCACGACTGGCTGGTGGAGCTGGAGGCGGAGCTGGGCGACCGGATGTGCCTGCAGCTGCGTACCCACCATCGCGACAGCGAGCCCTGCATGCTCAGCCATGCCCTGCATGCCTATTGGCGGGTCAGTGATGTGGCGCGGATAGGCCTGCTCGGGCTGGATGGCGCCGAGGGCAACGACCTGCTGGGGCGCGAACCGTGCCGTCAGGAAGGGGAGCTGCGCATCGTCGATGGCTGCCACAGGGTGTTTCGCCGGGGCGGCAAAGTAATCATCCAGGACCCCGACTGGCGTCGGCGAATCCGCGTGGACGGCAGCGGCAATCCGGACACCGTGGTCTGGCATCCCGGCAGCCGTCCCCTCGGCGATGTGAGCTGGGCGGAGGGCCTGGGGTTCGTCGCCGTGGAAGCGGCCGCCTGCGGGGAGAACAGCGTCACCCTGGCGCCGGGCGAAGAAGGGCGCCTGTGCCTGAAGGCCTGGGTGGATTGAGGGCTGGCCTGATGTCGCGCCATTACCGTGGACGCGTCGTGATTTCCTGCTGAAAGGTAATGCGGGGTTTCATGATATGTGGTTAGTATTACTACATTGATTCGCTGTTACCTGCTTGATGTCCTTAATTTAGGATTTAATGTAGGTATTTAACTAGATTTTGGTGGTGTGGAGCCTGATCGGGCACCTACCGCCTCTGCCACTTGAAAACCACCGGCTCCGAGCCCGAAGGATCACTCCGTGACCAGCCTCCCCAATATCCCGGCAGACCGTCGAGTGACCGTGCCCAGCATGGTCGAGAAGGTCGATATCATCGACCGCCTGTGCGGTGCAGCGCGTATCCTCCCGGTTATCACTATCGAGCGTGAGGAAGACGTCCTGCCCCTGGCTGACGCCCTGGCCGCCGGCGGCTTGACCTACCTTGAAGTGACCCTGCGCTCGGAACACGGCCTGGCCGCCATCCGCACCCTGCGCGAGCAGCGCCCCGAGTTGTGCATCGGCGCCGGCACCGTGCTCGATGAGTGGATGCTGGCCGAGGCCGAAGCCGCCGGCGCGCAGTTCGTGGTCACTCCGGGCTGCACCGCCGAGCTGCTGCGGGCCGGCGTCTACAGTCCGCTGCCGCTGGTGCCGGGGATCAGCAGCGCCTCGGAGATCATGCTTGGCTACGCCCTGGGCTATCGCCGCTTCAAGCTGTTCCCGGCGGAGATATCCGGTGGGGTGAAGGCGCTTAAGGCCTTCGGCGGCCCCTTCCCGGGCATCCGTTTCTGCCCGACGGGCGGGGTCAATCCCGATAACCTGCGCGAGTACATGGCGCTGGACAATGTGATGTGCGTGGGCGGCAGCTGGATGCTGGACAAGGCGTGGATCCGCAACGGCGACTGGCAGCGCATCCAGGAGACCACGGCCGAGGCCCTGGCGCTGTTGGGCTGAGGTCTGGCCGCAAGAGCAGATTTGTAGGATGGGTCGGGCGGCGTCCCGCGAGCGAAGCGATACCCATCGGCGGTGAATGATGGGTATCGCAGGCTCCACCCATCCTACGGCCTGGGCTGAGCAAATCATTGCGGATGAAATGCTCCGTTGTAGGGGCGAATTCATTCGCCATGCAGGCCGCAGGCCTGCCTTTCCAGTCCCCTGGGGGGCACTGCGTACCCCTTGGCGAATGAATTCGCCCCTACAGGTTCCAATGTTCAGCCCGTCGACGTTGCAACCCTTACTGCAGGTGCTACTACCGTGAACAGCCAACCCCACCACCTGGCCCCGATCGACGCGACCCGCCTTGAAAGCTGGCAGGCCCTGGCCGCCCATCGCAAGGCCATGCAGTCATTCAACCTGCGCCAGGCCTTCGCCGAAGACCCCGAGCGTTTCCAGCGCTTCAGTCTCAGCGCCAGCGGCCTGCTGCTGGACTTCTCGAAGAACCTGCTGCGCGCCGACACCCTGGCCCTGCTGGTCCGGCTGGCCGAGGAAGCGCAACTGGGCGAGGCGATCCAGGCGATGTTCCGCGGCGAGGTGATCAACAGCTCCGAGCGCCGGCCGGTGCTGCACACCGCGCTGCGCCGCCCCATCGGCGACAAGGTGCGGGTGGACGGCCAGGACGTGAT
>NZ_JBHZGN010000051.1:0-6561 GCF_049334135.1 Metapseudomonas cellulosilytica
GGTTCCGATCTTGTGGGGGCGAATTCATTCGCCAAGGGCGGCGCAGCTGCCCCTTTCAAGGCGGCAGGGCAGAACTGCATTCTGCTTGGCGAATGAATTCGCCCCTACAAGTGCCCATCGCCACCTGCAGGTGTTCTTCGCGTTCAATGCCGCTTTGTCTGGCAGCCCTGCCAACACGTCTGGCACTGAGAAAAAAACCTCGATTCCCTCCAGCGCCGAGAATCCGGACATCGGCCCGGTTTCCGCGCGCGCCGTTCGGGCTGCGCGGAGCGGGCGAGTGGACGATCGAGGTGGTGAGTTGATGCACAAATACAATAAGGGGCTGCTGTTCGGCGTGCTGACGTTGCTGGCGACGCAATCGGCGCTGGCGGCGGACTGCGCGCCGGCCCAGGTGCAGAAGGGTGAGGCGCTGTTCGGCAGCGATTGCTCGGTGTGCCATTCGGCCAAGGCCGGTGGCCCGACCATGATGGGCCCGAACCTGCACGGCCTCTACGGTCGCAAGTCCGGCAGCCTGGCCGGTTTCAGCTACTCCCAGGCGATGAAGACCAAGGCGGTGGAATGGCAGATGGACAGCCTGGAGCAGTTCATCGCCCAGCCCCAGGGCTTCGTCGCCGGTACCTACATGCCCTATGTCGGGATGGCCAGCGGCGACGATCGTCGCGCGGTCGGCTGCTTCCTGGGCGCACAGAAATGACGGCGCCGGGCAGGCGCCCGGCCAACGGATGAAGAGGATCACGCATGAGCAAGGTTGAAATCCTGCCGCAGGTCGCGGCATTCCTGGAGCGTCGCCACGGCTGCTTCATCGACGGTCAGTGGGTGCTGCCGGAAGGCCCGACCACGCAAGTTCTGAACCCGGCCACGGGCGAAGCCATCGCCGCCGTGCCGGACGTGCCGCTGGAGTACCTGGAACAGGCCGTGCAGTCGGCCCACAAGGCGTTCAAGTCCCGCGTCTGGTCCGGCCTGCGTCCGGCCGACCGCGAGCGCATCCTGCTGCGCTTCACCGCCCTGGTGGAGGAGCACGGCGAGGAGCTGGCCCAGCTGGAAACCCTGAGCCAGGGCAAGTCGATCAATATGTCGCGGATGCTGGATGTCGGCGCCACGGTCGAGTTCATGCGCTACATGGCCGGCTGGGCCACCAAGATCGAAGGCACGACCCTGGACGTGTCCATCCCGATCCCGCCGGGCTCGCGTTTCACCGCCTTCGCCCGCCGTGAGCCGGTAGGTGTGGTAGCCGGCATCGTGCCGTGGAACTTCCCGCTGATGATCACCACCTGGAAGCTGATGCCGGCGCTCGCCACCGGCAACACCGTGGTCATCAAGCCCGCCAGCGAAACCCCGCTGACCGCCCTGCGCCTGGCCGAACTGGCCTTCGAGGCGGGCATCCCGGCCGGCGTGTTCAACGTCATCACCGGCGGCGGCAGCACCGTGGGCAATGCCCTGGCGTCGCACCCGCTGGTCAGCAAGGTGTCCTTCACCGGCTCCACCGCCGTGGGCAAGAGCGTCGGCGTGGCCTGCATGGAGAACATGACCCGCTTCGCCCTGGAGCTGGGCGGCAAGAACCCGATGATCCTGCTGGAAGACGCCGACGTGGAGAAGGCCATCCAGGGTGCGCTGCTCGGCGGCCTGCTGAACAATGGCCAGGTCTGCGCCGCGGCGTCGCGCTTCTACGTGCACCAGTCCCTCTACGAGGAATTCGTCCAGGGCCTGGCCGCGGCGGTGAAGGGTCTGTCCATCGGTGCCGGCATGGATCAGGAAGCAGCGATCAACCCGCTGGTTTCGCGCAAGCAACAACAGAACGTGCTCAAGCACATCGACCTGGCCCGCCAGGAAGGCGCCCGCGTGGTGGCCGGTGGCGAGCGCCTGGAAGGCGACGGCTTCTTCGTCCAGCCCACGGTGCTGGCGGACGTGAACCATGACATGACCGTGGCCCGCGAAGAGGTGTTCGGCCCGGTACTCTCGGTGATCCCCTTCACCGACGAAGACGCCATGATCGAACTGGCCAACGACAGCCCCTACGGCCTGGCCGCCAGCCTCTGGACCAACGACCTGTCCAAGGCGATGAACCTGGTGCCGCGCATCGAGGCCGGCACCGTCTGGGTCAACGCCCACGTGCTGCTGGACCCGAACATGCCCTTCGGCGGCGTCAAGCAGTCCGGCATGGGACGCGAGTTCGGCCGCGCAGTGATCGAGGCCTATACCGAGCTGAAGTCGGTCTGCATCGCCCACTGAAACCAGAACCCTCGATTTCCGGCAGGCGCCTTCACGCCTGCCGGTTTTTTTTGAGGGTTTTTCTCTGTCTGTGGGACGAACCAATCTTATAGGGGCGAATTTATTCGCCAAGGGCGGCGCAGCTGCCCCCTTCGAGATCTATTGGCAGACCTTCGGCCTGCTTGGCGAATGAATTCGCCCCTACAGAAAAAGCGATTCACAGGAAGGTGAACCCCCGCAAATTCCCCGATCTGCTCCGTTCGCACCGCCCTGGTGCGGGAATGACTTGCGGTCTCCATTGCTGGGCTAAGCTTTCGGCAGTTCCCGACCGAAGGACCGCCCCATGAGCGAACCCCTCCTCAGCTTCGACGAACTCAAGCAAGCCGTTGCCAGCGGCGAGATCGATACGGTGCTGGCCTGTATGGTGGACATGCAGGGACGATTGGTGGGCAAGCGCTTCCAGGCCGAGTTCTTCGTCGACAGCGCCCATGAGGAAACCCACTGCTGCAACTACCTGCTGGCCGACGACATCGACATGGAACCCGTGCCGGGTTACGCCGCCGCCAGCTGGAGCAAGGGTTACGGCGACTTCGTGCTCAAGCCCGACATGAGCACCCTGCGCCGGGTGCCCTGGCTGGAATGCACGGCGCTGGTGCTCTGCGATGTGCTCGACCATCACCACCGCGAAGACCTGCCCCACAGCCCGCGCGCCATCCTCAGGAAGCAGGTGGCGCGACTGAACGAGCGCGGCTACCTCGGCATGTTCGCCTCGGAACTGGAGTTCTACCTCTTCGACGAAAGCTACGAGGCCATTCACAAGCGCAACTACAGCCATCCGAAGACCGCCTCGCACTACATCGAGGACTACAACATCCTCCAGACCACCCGCGAGGAACCGGTACTGCGCGCCATCCGCAAGCACCTGCAGGCCTGCGGCGTGCCGGTGGAGAACTCGAAAGGGGAGTGGGGGCCGGGACAGGAAGAGATCAACGTCCGCTACGCCGATGCCCTGACCATGGCCGACCGCCATGCCATCATCAAGCACGCCTGCAAGGAGATCGCCCACCAGCAGGGCAAGTCCATCACCTTCATGGCCAAGTGGCGCTATGACTTGGCCGGCTCCAGTTGCCACGTGCACAGTTCGCTCTGGGACAAGAAGGGCAAGAAGCCGCTGTTCTTCGACGCCAAGGACGAGTTCGGCATGTCGAAGCTGATGCGCGCCTGGGTGGCCGGGCAGCTCAGGTACGCCAGCGAGATCACCTATTTCCTCGCCCCTTACATCAACTCCTACAAGCGCTTCCAGGCTGGCACCTTTGCCCCGACCCGCGCGGTGTGGAGCCGCGACAACCGCACCGCGGGTTTTCGCCTGTGCGCCGAGGGCAGCAAGTCGGTGCGCATCGAATGCCGCATCGGCGGGGCCGACCTGAATCCCTATCTCGCCTTCGCCGCGCTGATCGCCGCGGGCCTGGCGGGCATCGATGAACAACTCGAACTGAGCGCCCCCTTCGAAGGGGACGCCTACCAGAACGACCAGTTGCCGGAAGTCGACAAGACCCTGCGCGACGCCACCGCCGCCCTCAAAGGGTCGGCCATGCTGCGCAAGGCCTTCAGCGACGAGGTGGTGGACCACTACGTGCACACCGCCGAGTGGGAGCAGAAGGAATACGACCGGCGCATCACCGACTGGGAGCTGCAGCGCGGTTTCGAGCGCTACTGAGCAACTTTGAAGTCCGGCCATGGGCGGGTTCGGGCACGCTCGCTGGCCGGTTTGTACAGGGGATGGGAGCAGTACGACAGGCTGTCGCCGCGCAGGCGGGGAAGGTGCCCGAACCGCCGCAGGGAGCAATCCATTGCCATTCCCAACACAGGGCACCCACCATGAATCCTGCAAGCCAACAGGGCTCCACGCATCAGGACGATGACGTCAAGCTGCTGCACAGCATGGGCTACGCCCAGGAGCTGTCACGCCGCATGGGCGGCTTCTCCAACTTCGCCATTTCCTTCTCGATCATCTGCATCCTCTCCGGCGGCATCAACTCGCTGGCCCAGGGCACCTCGGGTGCCGGTGGCGCTTCCATCGGCATCGGCTGGCCGCTGGGCTGCATGATCTCCGGGGTCTTCGCGGTGGCCATGGCGCAGATTGCCTCGGCCTATCCCACCGCTGGCGGCCTGTACCACTGGGGTTCGATCCTCGGCAATCGCTTCACCGGCTGGCTCACCGCCTGGTTCAACCTGCTGGGGCTGGTGACGGTGCTGGGGGCGATCAACGTCGGCACCTACTATTTCTTCTTCGGCGCTTTCGGGCCAATGCTGGGGATGGAAGACACCATCACCACGCGGGTCATCTTCCTCGCCATCCTCACCGGCGGGCAGGCGCTCTGTAATCACTTCGGCATCGGGCTGACGGCGAAACTCACCGACTTCTCCGGCTACCTGATCTTCGTCACGGCCATTGCGCTGACTGTCATCTGCCTGGCGGCGGCGCCCAGCTACGAGTTCTCCCGGCTATGGACCTTCGGCAACTTCTCCGGCGCGGCCGGCGGCAATGTCTGGCCGGAAGTGTCCAACTCCTGGATCTTCCTGCTCGGCCTGCTGCTGCCGATCTACACCATCACCGGCTATGACGCTTCTGCCCATACCTCGGAGGAAACCCACCAGGCATCGATGTCGGTGCCGCGCGGCATGGTGATGTCGGTGGTCTGGTCGCTGCTGTTCGGCTGGCTGATGCTGAGCGCCTTCGTGCTGATGCTGCCGAGTATGGAGGAAGCGGCGGCCCAGGGCTGGAACGTGTTCTTCTGGGCCATGGATACCCAGGTGAATTCGGTGGTGAAGGAGTTGCTCTACCTGGCCATCTTCATCTCGCAGATTCTCTGCGGGCTGGCCACCGTGACCTCGGTGTCGCGGATGATCTTCGCTTTCTCCCGCGACGGCGGGCTGCCGTTCTCCAGGGCGCTGGCGTCGGTGTCACCCTCGCACCGCAGCCCGGTGGCGGCCATATGGACCGGCGCCACACTGGCGGTGCTGTTCGTCTGGGGATCCTCGCTGGTGTCCATCGGCGAGACGCCGGTCTACACCATCGTGGTGTCCTGCACCGTCATCTTCCTGTTCTTCTCCTTCGTCATCCCCATCGTTCTCGGGCTCTTCACCTTTGGCACCGCCAAGTGGCCGCGCATGGGGCCGTGGAACCTCGGGCGCGGGCTCTATTCGCTGGTGGCGGTCCTCTCGATCATCTCGATGGCGCTGATCTTCATCATCGGTATCCAGCCGCCCAACGACTGGGCGCTGTACATCACCATCGGCTTCCTGATCCTCACCGGGATCATCTGGTTCGCCTTCGAGGCGCGGCGCTTCCAGGGCCCGCCCATCGGCGACATGATCGCCAAGCGCCAGGCGGAAATCGCCGCGGCGGAAGAGGCGTTGAACAAGTAGTCCCTTCCGGCACCCCTGCCCCGATGGGGCAGGGGTGCCGCGCCTTCACTTCGCGGCTTCGATGCGGATGCCGTGTACCACGACCTGATCGCCCGGATTGAAGTGCTGCCCGGGAGCGCGGAAGCGCTGCACCGAACCGTCATCGGTCTTGACCAGGTAGGCGGGTTCACTGAGCCCCGTCGACTCCTGAACGAGGCTGCCGCCGAAGTATCCCACCGCCGCACCGGCGACGGCGCCCGCAGGGCCGCCGATGGCGCCGAACATCAGGCCGGTCATGCCGCCGGTGGCTTTGCCGGCGGTGGTATCAGGGGTTTCGGAGAGGACTTCCGCGGCGAACGCGGCGGGGGAGCAGAGCAGGGCAAGGCACAGGGTGACACTGGGGATTTTCATGGCGGATCCCTCGACAGGTATAGCCAAGGGAACGGCGCATTTTTCATGCCATACGGGAAGGCTTTGGAATCAGGTGGTTGCGAGCTCTGGAGTCATTTTGACCGGGGTGCGAATGACGCGCCTGTAGTCATACTGACCTGTACGAGGGACCTCGAGCCGCGTGGTTTTCATAGATCCGTAGGGTGGATGGCGCTCTTTTCATCCACCAGCCGGTGCCGGGCGGGGCTCCGCATGGTGGACCGGTGAAGCGTGGTCCACCCTACAAAGGCGGCCGGTATCGTAGGGTGGATGGCGCTCTTTTCATCCACCAGCCGGTGCCGGGCGGGGCTCCGCATGGTGGACTGGTGAAGCGTGGTCCACCCTACAAAGGCGGCCGGTATCGTAGGGTGGATGGCGCTCTTTTCATCCACCAGCCGGCGCCGGGCGGGGCTCCGCATGGTGGACCGGTGAAGCGTGGTCCACCCTACAAAGGCGGCCGGTTTCGTAGGGTGGATGGCGCTTTTTCCATCCACCAGCGGCGCCGGGCGGGGCTCC
>NZ_JBHZGN010000052.1:0-6378 GCF_049334135.1 Metapseudomonas cellulosilytica
GTCGTCCGTGGGTGGCACTGTCTCTTGTAGGGGCGAATTCATTCGCCAAGGGCGGCGAAGCTGCCCCCGATACATCGAAGGCCGAACCTGCGGTTCGGTTGGCGAATGAATTCGCCCCTACAGACCTTCGCCCCACAATGAGCCGACCGCACGCTACGGCGCGCGCACCGCATCCCAGGCGACCTGCATGAACAGCTCGCGGCAATCCGCCAGGTTGGTACGGGTGCGCCCGGCCAGCCAGTTTCGGGTGAAGTCCTGCACCGGCCCGATGACCACCGAGACGAAGCAGTCCCGCGGCATTTCGCGGTAGGCACCGGCCTCGCGGTAAGGCCGCATGAGTTCCTCAATCCGCCCATGGTGCAGGCGATTGGTTTCACGCAGCTGCTCGCCCAGTTCGCTCGCTTCCACCCGGCCGCGGCTGTGCAGGATGAAGCGCGCCCAGTCCGGATTCGCCAGCACCCAGTCGACATAGCAGGCCACCAGCAGCTTGATGCAGCCCTCGGCGCTGTCCACCTTGGCGAAGCCCGCCTCCAGCAGGCGGGCGTAGCCGTTCACCCCCTCCAGGTAGAGCGCGGCGATGATGCGCTCCTTGTTGCCGAAATGGTGGTAGAGGCTGCCGATGCTGGCCCCGGAACGGTCGCGGATCATCTCGATGGTGGTGGCATCCACGCCCTGTTCGCTGAAACAGGCCAGGGCGGCCTGGAGAATGTCGTCTTTGCGGGAGGGACGGCCCATGAATGTCCTCTGATGAGACTAGAATATTTTTCTAGAATACTTTTCTAGCTTTCGTATACTGCCCGGGTTCGCGTTTTTCCAGAAGCCTTTTCCACGCCAGGACGGATGCAATGATCAGCCCGACAGAAACCCGAATCGACAATGGCAACGGCCACATCATCAGTGCCAACTGGTTTCGCCCCGAGGGCGAGCTGCGCGCCGTGGTGCTGATAGTACCCGCCATGGGCGTGCCCCAGCGCTACTACGCCCCCTTCGCCACCTGGCTGGCGCAACGCGGTTACCTGGTCGCCACCTTCGACTACGTCGGCATGGGCCAGTCGCGCAATGGCCACCTGCGCGACCTGGATGTGGACATCCTCGACTGGGCCCGCCATGACTGCAGCACCATGCTCTCGCTGTCGGCCAATGCCGCCGGCAACAAGCCGCTGTACTGGATCGGCCACAGCCTGGGTGGGCAGATCCTGCCCTTCGTGGAAGGCAACGAGCGCATCAGCAAGGCCCTGACCATCGCCACCGGCAGCGGCTACTGGCGCGAGAACACCGCGGAGCTACGGCGCCGCGTCTGGCTGCTGTGGTTCCTGGTGGCGCCGCTGGTGACGCCGCTGGCCGGCTATTTTCCCGGCAAGCGCCTGGGCATGGTCGGCGACCTGCCCAAGGGAGTGATCCGCCAGTGGCGCCGCTGGTGCCTGGACCCGGAGTACGCGGTGGGCGCCGAGGGTGAGACTGTCCGGGCCGCCTTTTCCGCCGTGCGCACGCCCATTACCTCCATCTCCTTCACCGACGACGAGATGATGTCCGGGCGCAATACCGAGTCGCTGCACAGCTTCTATCGCCAGGCCGAGAAGCACTTCAAGCGCATCGCCCCGGCGGATGTGGGCGAGAAGACCATCGGCCACTTCGGCTTCTTCAAGCCGCAGTACCAGCGCTCGCTGTGGGAAGAGGTACTGCTGCCCGAACTGGCCTGAGCCAGTCCGGGCTCGCGCTCACTGCCAGAAACGCTGCTGGCTGAGACGATTCCACCAGTTCAGCAGCACGCGGTCGATGGCTACGCTGGCGGCCAGGCCCACGCGCTCCTGCAAGGTCTTGCGCGCGGCAAAGTGCAGGTGGAACAGCTCGGCCTCCTTGGCGCGCTCGGCCAGGTACTCGTCGCTGGTGCGCAGCTCATCCACCAGTTGCTTCTCCAGCGCCGCCATGCCCAACCAGACTTCGCCCGTGGCGATCTCCGGCATGTTCAGCTGGGGGCGGTAACGGCTGACGAAGCCCTTGAACAGTTCATGGGTGGTTTCCAGGTCCTCCTGGAACTTCTGCCGGCCCTTCTCGGTGTTCTCGCCGAACACCGTCAGGGTGCGCTTGTACTCGCCGGCGGTGAGCACTTCGAAATCGATGTCGTGCTTCTTCAGCAGACGGTGCACATTGGGGAGCTGCGCCACGACGCCGATGGAGCCGATGATGGAAAACGGCGCGGCGAGGATCTTCTGGCCGATGCAGGCCATCATGTAGCCGCCGCTGGCGGCGATCTTGTCCACGCAGACGGTGAGCGGCACCCCGGCATCGCGGATGCGCGCCAGCTGGGAGGACGCCAGGCCGTAGCTGTGCACCATGCCGCCGCCGCTTTCCAGACGCACCACCACCTCGTCCTTGTCGGTGGCCATGGACAGCAGTGCGGTCACCTCATGGCGCAGGTGGTCGGTGGCCGAGGCCTTGATGTCACCATCGAAATCCAGCACGAAGACCCGCGGCTTGCGTTCAGCCGCCTTCTTCGCGCGCTTCTCCGCCTTGGCCTCGGCCTTGCGCGCGGCCTTCAGGTGCGCCTTGTCCAGCACCGAGTGCTCCAGGCGTTCACGCAGGCCCTTGTAGAAATCGTTGAGCTTGCGCACGTCCAGATGGCCACTGGCCACGCGCCGGTTGCGGCCGCGCAGTACAGCGATGGCAGCCAGCACCACCAGGATGGCCACCAGCACGGTCACGGTCCGTGCCAGGAAGCCGGCATACTCGGTAAGAAATTCCACGTAACTCCCCCTTGTTGGTCCCGTTGACGCCAGCCTTCCGGCGGCGTTAAGACCTGCAAGCATAACGGCGCCACCCCCGCCTCGCCAGCGGCCGGAAACCTCTGCATAAACAGCGGAAATGCATTCAAACAAGCGTATGTTTTTTCGTTGACAGCCCCCGGGCTTCCTCATACCCTCGCGGAACTTTCAACCTCGCGAGACGCCAGTACGTGGGCAGCATCTACCTGATTCGACATGGCCAGGCTTCCTTTGGCGCCGACGACTACGATGTGCTCTCGCCCCTCGGCATCCGCCAGGCCGAAGTGCTCGGCGCGCACCTCGCGCAGCTGGGCCTGCGCCTGGATCGCTGCTACAGCGGCGACCTGCGACGCCAGCAGCACACGGCCCAGGCCGCCCTGGCCCAGTTCGACGCCGCCGGCCTCGGCGCCCCGGCGATCCAGATCGACCCGGCCTTCAATGAATTCGACGCCGACGCGGTCATCCGCGCCCTGCTCCCCGACCTGCTTCCGCAAGAGCCCGAAGCCCTGCACGTGCTGCGCAATGCCGCAGCGAACCGCGCCGAGTTCCAGCGCCTGTTTTCCAAACTGGTGCTGCGCTGGGTGTCGGGCGCCCACGACAAGCCCGGCCTGCAGAGCTGGCGGGACTTCGTCGAGCAGGTTCGCGGCGGCCTCGAGCGCATCCTTGCCCAGGCCGAGAGCAAGCAGAACATCGCTGTGTTCACCTCCGGCGGCACCATCACCGCCCTGCTCCACCTGGTGGCCGGCATCCCGGCCGAGAGCGCCTTCGGCCTCAACTGGCAGATCGTCAACACCTCGCTCAATCGCCTGAAGTTCCGTGGCAACGAGGTGACCCTGGCTTCCTTCAACAGTCATGTGCATCTGGAACTGTTGAAGGCGCCGGAGCTCATCACCTATCGCTGAGCCCGGCCCACTGCGGCTGGAAAGGCCGCCGGACATAACCCTAGAAAAAGGAAAACACCATGACCAACGTTGCTGACATCGTCAAAACCATGCAGTCCAAGTTCAACGCCGGTGCCGCCGCTGGCCTGGACCTGGTGTTCCAGTTCAACATCGAAGACGGCGACAACCACTACCTGGTGGTCAAGGACGGTACCTGCGACGTGCAGCAGGGCGACTCCGCCAACCCGAACGTCACCCTGATCATGGACAGCGCCACCCTGGTCGGCATCATGAGCGGCGAAACCGACGGCATGCAGGCCTTCATGGCCGGTAAGCTGCGCGCCGAAGGCGACATGATGCTGGCCATGAAGCTCGGCGAACTGTTCCCGGTCTAAGCTTCACCGGCATACGCCATGCACACGAAGAACCGGAGTCCCAGGGCTCCGGTTTTTTTTCGCCCGGGCCAGGCGGTGCGGGCAAATCAGGCAGCCTGATTGTGCTGCAACACCTTTGTCTATAACGGCTCGTTCAGCTTGTGACGCCCCAGAGGCGGCATTAGATTAGCGAATAGTCTCGGGCCCCCATCATAAACAGAAGGGATAAGCATGTCGCTTACTGATCAATCCACCCGCATCCGCGAAGGCGAAGAGCTCGACGCCGCCGTCATCGACCAATACCTCAAGGCCAACATTCCCGGCCTCACCGGCACGCCGCGCATCAGCCAGTTTCCCGGCGGCGCCTCCAACCTGACCTACCTGCTGGAATACCCCAGCCAGGAATTCGTGCTGCGCCGCCCGCCCTTCGGCCACAAGGCCAAGTCCGCCCACGACATGGGGCGCGAGTTCCGCATCCTCAACCAGCTCAACGCCGGCTTCCCCTACTGCCCGAAGGCGTACGTGCACTGCACCGACGAGTCGGTGATCGGCGCGGAGTTCTACGTGATGGAACGGGTCAAGGGCGTGATCCTGCGCGCCGACCTGCCGGCCGACATGTCGCTCGACGCCGGCCAGGCCCGCGAGCTGTGCCTGAGCTTCATCGACAAGCTGGTCGAGCTGCACAACGTCGACTACAAGGCCTGCGGCCTGGGCGACCTGGGCAAGCCGGAAGGCTACGTGCAACGCCAGATCACCGGCTGGAGCGACCGCTACGAGAAGGCCCTGACGCCGGACGCGCCGACCTGGGAACCGGTCAAGGCCTGGCTGCGTGACAAGATGCCCGCGGACCACCACAAGCCGGGCATCGTGCATAACGACTACCGCTTCGACAACGTGATCCTCGACCCGGCGGACCCGCTGAAGATCATCGGCGTGCTGGACTGGGAGCTGACCACCATCGGCGACCCGCTGATGGATCTCGGCAACACCCTCGCCTACTGGATCGAGGCCAAGGACCCGGCGCCGGTGCAACTGATGCGCCGCCAGCCGAGCCACCTGCCGGGCATGCTGACCCGCCAGGAGTTCGCCGACTACTACGCCGAACGCGCCGGCCTGCCGCGCATCGACAACCTGGACTTCTACTACACCTACGGCCTGTTCCGCCTGGCCGGCATCGTGCAGCAGATCTACTACCGCTACTTCCATGGCCAGACCCAGGACAAGCGCTTCGCCCAGTTCATCCACATGAACAAGCTGCTGGAGCAGATGAGCCTCCAGGTCATCCACCAATCACGGCTGTAAACCGGATCACAACAAGGGGAATCCCATGTCCAAGACCACTCTGTTCGACCTCGACGGCAAGATCGCCTTCGTTTCCGGCGCCAGCCGCGGCATCGGTGAAGCCATCGCCAAGCTGCTGGCCCAGCAAGGCGCCCACGTGATCGTGTCCAGCCGCAAGATCGAAGGCTGCCAGGCCGTGGCCGACGCCATCATCGCTGAAGGCGGCAAGGCCACTGCCATCGCCTGCCACATTGGCGAGATGGAGCAGATCCAGAGCGTGTTCGCCGAGATCCGCGAGAAATTCGGCCGCCTGGACATCCTGGTCAACAACGCTGCCACCAACCCGCAGTTCTGCAACGTGCTGGACACCGACCTCTCGGCCTTCCAGAAGACCGTGGACGTCAACATCCGCGGCTACTACTTCATGTCCATCGAGGGCGGCAAGCTGATGAAGCAGAACGGCGGCGGCAGCATCATCAACGTCGCCTCCATCAACGGCGTTTCCCCGGGCGAGTTCCAGGGCATCTACTCGGTGACCAAGGCCGCGGTGATCAGCATGACCAAGGTCTTCGCCAAGGAATGCGCCCAGTTCGGCATCCGCTGCAACGCCCTGCTGCCGGGCCTGACCGACACCAAGTTCGCCTCTGCCCTGGTGAAGAACGACTCCATCCTCAACATGGCGCTGCAGCGTATCCCGCTGAAACGCGTGGCCGACCCGAGCGAAATGGCCGGCGCGGTCCTGTACCTGGCCAGCGACGCGTCCAGCTACACCACCGGTGTGTCGCTGAACGTGGACGGCGGTTTCCTTTCCTGAGGACTGCCGGCCCATGAAAAAGGGAGCCTGCAGGCTCCCTTTTTCTTTTTGCGGCGGGTGCGGTACCAGCCGTGTAGGGTGGATGTCGCTTTTCACATCCACCAGCGCGGCCAAGCCCGGCACCGATGGTGGATCGGTGAAGCGCGATCCACCCTTGTATCTCGACTAGCGTCCTTTCAAAGAGCGATAGTCCCCGACTGATCATCGGGGGAGGGTCAGGAAGCCGTATCCACCCTTAGGCCTCGAGCTTGCGACGTAGATAGTGC
>NZ_JBHZGN010000053.1:0-5680 GCF_049334135.1 Metapseudomonas cellulosilytica
GAGCGCTCCATGCCCCGCCTGCGCACGTTGTTCTTCTGCGAGGGCCTGGGGGATGAGCCGAATTGGACAGGGCCTGTCGGACGTCTGTCGCTCGAGGAATTGCAGCGGCAGATCCCCGACTTCAAAGATCGGGAAGTCTTCACCTGCGGCCCGAAAGGCTACATGGATGCGACCAAAGCTTTGCTGGGCGCTGGCGGCTTCGACCTGGGCCGTTACCACCAGGAAAGCTTCGATATCAATGCAGAAGTCAGTGTCCAGCCGGTGCCCGCGGAATCAGCGCCCGGTCAGGACCAAGATACGTTCACCGTGCACTTGGCGCGTTCCGGCAAGACTTTCACCATGAGTGCAGAACAGACCGTACTAGCTGCGGCAAAGAAGGCCGGCGCGATCGTGCCTTCCTCCTGCAGCCAAGGCGTCTGTGGCACCTGCAAGACCGCCATACTCGAAGGTACCGTCGAGATGAAGCACAACGGTGGTATTCGTCAGCGTGAAATCGACAAGGGTCTGCGCTTGCTTTGCTGCAGTCGGCCAACTTCAGACTTAGTCATCGACCTCTAGCTCAGGGCGTCGCTGCCAGCGGCCTAAGATGCTTCACCATGGACCTATTTGCCCGCTGATCGAGGGTCACCTGTGCCGGAGGGCGCGGGTGGCCCGCTCAGGTGAATCAGGAGATACCATGGCACTGCACCGTGGCTCGCTCGAAGATGTCCCCTGAACCTCCGCTTCAACCGGCTTTTCAATTACCGCTCAGCTCGCGCCTCGTCCTTTGGCGGGACGTCCTCAGTCTGTCGGCACGCCTCGATGTCCGCTCGCCAGCAGGCCAGCCCGTCGGTCCTGGGTACTGCAAGCGCATAGCGGCTACGTTCGGCTTGGAAGCAAAGGCTTCGGCATGCAGTGGAAAGCCTGGTCCTGGCTCTAATTCTGTTCGTCAGTAGCTGAGCAGTTGCTAGCGTGGTCTTCCAAGTCGTCTGCGCTGATCGGTGCGTACTGGCCAGTGGCAAGGGTATCTACCACCGGATCAAATCCATCATATGCACGGGACTCCTGGTGCAGATCAATTGAAACAAGCAAGCGCAATTAGGAATATCCAGGGCGCTCAGGCGATCGCATGGCGTGACGTTCCTTGTTGGTGCGAGTTGACCTTCTTTGTGCTCGTTCGAGCATGGCGCAAAGGGCAAGCCAAACGCCCTATATTTCATGATTCGGCAAGCTGTCTGATTGAGTATTCATTCACAGAATGCTGTCGCGATCCGTGCTGCGCTGAACTTTTTCGTGCTCACGGGTGGTCTATTAAGTGTGAGCCAGCAACCAAGCCTGCTAATGGCGGCACATACTGACATAAGTACTGAGTGTGTTTTAATTACGTCGGGCTGGCGAGCCTGGTCAGTGAGGGAAAATAATAGAATTGGGCGTTTCCATTATATCAGGGCTACTTTGTTATAGATAAATTCCCCTTGTGGATAGCGGTAAGTTGCCTGGCTCTGCGGATCAGGCAAGAACCATGATTCGCCCGAATCATGGCATGCAGGGCTCAGGTCACAAGCCTGGTTTTGCGCACATCAATATTGCCAAGCCTGGCCTCATTGGCCTCGGCGACACTGCCAAAAGTAGTGTCGCCATTTTTTTATGGGTAGAAATGACTTTACGAGCGGTCCCCTGTGTATCTGATAAGCCCAACGCGATGTCGATGGGAACGTCAAGGAGAACAAAGAAAAGATGACTATCAGACATAAGCTTGGTTGGGCGTTTTCTCTCGTTGCGGTTTTGCCTGCGGCACTCATCGCTCTACTGGTCATACTGAATGTGCGAAATGAAGCGCAGGATGAGTTTATAGCCAGTAGCTCGAGAGAAATGCGACAGGTTGAAAACTCCATGCAGTTATTCTTCCAGTCCATCAGTCAAACTGCAGATTTTCTTGCCAGCTATCCACTATTGCAGAACGCAGATGGAAATCTGAAGAAATATACCGGCGAAGATCCTTCGCTAATTCCCTTGGGTGATCAGGACAAGCAGATCTTTGAGCTGTTCGAAAGTATCGCCACCAGCCATCCTGATTACGCCTACATCTACCTGGCCACATCTGACGGCGCTACCGTTCCATGGCCGGCCAGTTCCGACCTGAAGAATTACGATCCTCGAAAACGCCCCTGGTACCAGGCTGCCATGGCTGCAAAGGGGAAGACAACCCGCAGCCCCGCGTACTACTGGGCCCAGGATAACGTGGCCTTGGTTGGGGTAACCCGCAGCTATGCGAACCGCTTAGGCGAGGAGGGCGGGGCCATCACCATCGACGTGTCCCTTAAACAGCTCACCGAAACGGTTAAGCAGATCAAGCTCGGAGAGTCCGGCTACGTCATGCTTGTCGAAGATACCGGAACCGTCTTGGTCGATCCCAGCCAGCCTGCCCATAACTTCAAGAAGCTGGCGGAGCTGGGTGGCGAATACACCCCACTCGCGACAGCCAAACCTGGCCTTACGGAAATTGTGCTTCGAGGTGACCGATACCTTGTGAACGTCTGGCATTCGGATGCGTTTGGCTGGACCTTCATAGGGCTGGTGCCAGAAAGCGAGGTTATGGCCAGTGCCACACAGTTGACCTGGCTCATACTGGCGATTGCCGCCGTACTAGCGATTTCGTTTGCCCTCCTAGGCGGGGTAGTTGCTGGATTGATCGTTCGACCAATCCAGCACGTCACGGAGGGGCTTGAAGACATTGCGCAGGGCGATGGAGATCTTACCAATAGTCTTGATGTGAAGGGACGTGATGAAACGGCGGAGCTCGCGAATTGGTTCAATGAGTTCTTGGGTGTCATCCGTGGCCTAATTCAGCGAATCAGTACTGCCGCCAGGCAGCTGATTGACACGGCTGGCCAGTCGATGCGCGTTGCAGCCGATGTGGCGGAAGCTGCGAACCGTCAACGCGAATCTGTCGATTTAGTTTCCACCGCTTTCCACGAAATGCTGGCTACGGCAAATGATGTCGCTCGTTCCTGCAATCAGGCTGCGGAGTCCGCCGATCAAGGGCAACGCGATGCTTGGACAGGGCAACGGCAAATAGACTCCGCGGTGCAAAGCGCTGGTCGTCTTAGTTCCGAAATTGTCCAGGCTGCCGATTCGATGCAGCAGTTGGAGAAGGACAGCAACGGAATCCAATCCATTCTCGGGACGATTCGGGCAATCGCCGATCAAACGAACCTGCTGGCCTTGAACGCGGCTATCGAAGCTGCGAGGGCAGGGGAGCAGGGACGGGGCTTTGCTGTAGTTGCAGATGAGGTGCGGGCCCTGGCGAAACGGACTGCCGATTCGACGGAGGAGATCGACCAATTGCTGGGGAATCTGTCCCTTCGAACTCATCAGGTGAGCAAGCAAATGTACGCAAGCCTGGATGTCTCGCAGGGGACCCTGAGCAGTATTAGCGATGCCCGCTCCAGCTTCGAGCTGATCCGTTCCTCGGTAGACGTTGTTCGAGATATGACCGCTCAGATCGCCACCGCTGCCGAACAACAGACCAAGGTTGCGGAAGATATAGGTCTGCACATCAGTCAAATCCATTCGGATGCCCAACTGGTGGCCGATCTGGCTGATTCAGCCCAGGTCAACTCCCAGTCGCTCGCTATCTTGTCTGGCGATTTGAACGGTTGGATCGATCGCTTTAAGACGTGAGTTTTCTTGGAGGGAAAAGAGTTCAGGATCCGCTGGGGTACTTTTTGTGTCGGGCATCTAGCTCCAGCGGATTCTGTCCCCCCTAAAGCCTTGAGTGACACGCATCAATCGCCTTTCCGTCAGTCCATTCCTCGTCGTATTCCCTATGACGCGAGTATCGGACTACTCATGCCCCTCAGTTTACGGACCACCGAGTAGTTCAGGTCTTTGGATGCGCTTGCAATCAAGAAATGGGCACTCTACTGAAGTGCGCCTTGCTTTAGTGGTCACATTAGACGTGGCGTGTTTGCGTGTCCGAGCGCAGCGGACACTTCTTGACTAGCCGCGAGCAGGGCCGCAAGGAAGGCTTCCTGAGCAAAAGGGCTGTCCATCACGGCATCCGGTCCGGACAGGTTGACAGCGGCTACTACTCCCCCACTGTGGTCACGGATGCCGGTCGCAATCGCAGTGGAATAATCGGAACGGTGTAACACCCAGCCGCGTTCCCGGTCCTGGGCGATCAGCTGTTGCAGTTCAGGCAGGGTGCGCGGCGCCGGCGGCGGGTAGTCGTCCAGGCGCACGTGCTGGTAGAGCTGGCTCAGATCGATCTCGTCCAGCGCCGTCAGCAATACACGGCCCAGTGCCGTGCTGTGGCAGGGCAGGCGGGTGCCGATGGGGATGTTCACAGTCAGTCGCTGGGGCGCGAAGGCGCGATACAGATACAGGCTGTCGGTGTGTTCGCGGATGCTCAGGTGACAGGACAGCGAGGTGCGGTCGCGCAGGTCATTGAGATAGGGCATGGCCACTTCGACGATGTCACGACTGGCCAGGTAGGCGAAGCCGTTGGAAATCACCCGCGCACCCAGCTCGAAGGCATTGCGGCCGGCCTTCTGCAGGTAACCCATATCCACCAGCGTCTGTACGATGCGGTAGACGGCCGAGGGGCTGACCTCCAGGCGCTCGGCCATCTCGTTCATGCTCAGGCTGCGCTCCCGCGCATTGAACATGCCGAGGATGGTCAGTCCGCGTTGCAAGGCGGGTACGCGGTAGTCCGCTTCCCGTTCCGGGGTTTCGATGGCGGTCATAGAGACTCCTTCGAGCAGATAGACTCTTGTCGCGAGGCGTAGGTTGGGCCGAGCTCGGCGAAGCCCAACGTCCGATGTGGGGCTTCGCGTCGCTCGGCGCCAACCTACGAAAGCAAGGCTTCCAACGACACCGGCTGTCCGCCGAACTCGTCCATGGCATCCAGCATGGCGCTGTGGAAGTAGTCCAGCGATGCGCGGTCGCAGAGGATATGGAAGCGCGGCAGCTCACCGGTGCCGGCGTTAATCACGATGACGTTGAGACGCGCCGCCGAGGTCTGCGCCACCGCTCCAACAGGGAAGGCTTCCGGCCGGAGGTCCACGCCGCAGACCTTGGCCATCACCTCCGCTACGTGGCGCCCAGAGAGTTGCAGCCAGGCGTGGCTGTCCTGGCGCGGCAGCAGGTAGTTGCCGCTGTCGCCGAGTTGCCACCCGGCCTCTTCGGCAGCAATGCGTTCGCCGCGGTCGGCCAGGCTGCCCAGCAGCAGGTACTCGGTCTGCGACAGGCGCGCCACCAGTGCGCCGTCCTCCTGCGTCAGCGCCCGGTTGGGCGCCTCCGGCAGCTGGTAACCGCGTTCGTTCAGAAAGGCGGCGGCGTCGATGCCGCGAAAGCCCACGCGCGGCAGGTCGGTGAGGTCGATGAGCGCGCAGCGCTCGATGGGATTGAGGCTGGTCATGGCTCAGAGCTCCTGGCGCTTGTTGTCGGGATCGAAGAAGGGCAGTTGCACCACGGTGGCCTGGACCACCTGGCCGCCCTCGACCCGGATAGGGATCAGCGAGCCCGGCTCGGCCTGGTCAGCACCGGCGTAGGCCAGGCCGATGATCTGGTCGAGGGTGCCGGAGTACTCGCAGGAGGTGACGTTGCCGCTGATGTCCGGGCCGTTCAGCACCAGGTGGCCTTCCAGCGGTTGCGCGCTGCCCCTGGGCAGGGTGAAGCCCACCAGCTTGCGTTTCAG
>NZ_JBHZGN010000054.1:0-5115 GCF_049334135.1 Metapseudomonas cellulosilytica
CTTGATCGAAACGCTCTTTAACAACTGAATCAAGCAATTCGTGTGGGTGCTTGTGAGGTAAGACTGATAGTCAACTGATTATCAGCATCACAAGTAACACTCGTGAATTCGAGAGTTTATTTGCGATTGCTGAGCCAAGTTTAGGGTTTTCTCAAAACCCAAGCAGTATTGAACTGAAGAGTTTGATCATGGCTCAGATTGAACGCTGGCGGCAGGCCTAACACATGCAAGTCGAGCGGCAGCGGGTCCTTCGGGATGCCGGCGAGCGGCGGACGGGTGAGTAATGCCTAGGAATCTGCCTGGTAGTGGGGGATAACGTTCGGAAACGGACGCTAATACCGCATACGTCCTACGGGAGAAAGTGGGGGATCTTCGGACCTCACGCTATCAGATGAGCCTAGGTCGGATTAGCTAGTTGGTGGGGTAAAGGCTCACCAAGGCGACGATCCGTAACTGGTCTGAGAGGATGATCAGTCACACTGGAACTGAGACACGGTCCAGACTCCTACGGGAGGCAGCAGTGGGGAATATTGGACAATGGGCGAAAGCCTGATCCAGCCATGCCGCGTGTGTGAAGAAGGTCTTCGGATTGTAAAGCACTTTAAGTTGGGAGGAAGGGCAGTCAGCTAATACCTGGTTGTTTTGACGTTACCAACAGAATAAGCACCGGCTAACTTCGTGCCAGCAGCCGCGGTAATACGAAGGGTGCAAGCGTTAATCGGAATTACTGGGCGTAAAGCGCGCGTAGGTGGTTCAGCAAGTTGGAGGTGAAATCCCCGGGCTCAACCTGGGAACTGCCTCCAAAACTACTGAGCTAGAGTACGGTAGAGGGTGGTGGAATTTCCTGTGTAGCGGTGAAATGCGTAGATATAGGAAGGAACACCAGTGGCGAAGGCGACCACCTGGACTGATACTGACACTGAGGTGCGAAAGCGTGGGGAGCAAACAGGATTAGATACCCTGGTAGTCCACGCCGTAAACGATGTCGACTAGCCGTTGGGATCCTTGAGATCTTAGTGGCGCAGCTAACGCGATAAGTCGACCGCCTGGGGAGTACGGCCGCAAGGTTAAAACTCAAATGAATTGACGGGGGCCCGCACAAGCGGTGGAGCATGTGGTTTAATTCGAAGCAACGCGAAGAACCTTACCTGGCCTTGACATGCTGAGAACTTTCCAGAGATGGATTGGTGCCTTCGGGAACTCAGACACAGGTGCTGCATGGCTGTCGTCAGCTCGTGTCGTGAGATGTTGGGTTAAGTCCCGTAACGAGCGCAACCCTTGTCCTCAGTTACCAGCACGTTATGGTGGGCACTCTGGGGAGACTGCCGGTGACAAACCGGAGGAAGGTGGGGATGACGTCAAGTCATCATGGCCCTTACGGCCAGGGCTACACACGTGCTACAATGGTCGGTACAAAGGGTTGCCAAGCCGCGAGGTGGAGCTAATCCCATAAAACCGATCGTAGTCCGGATCGCAGTCTGCAACTCGACTGCGTGAAGTCGGAATCGCTAGTAATCGTGAATCAGAATGTCACGGTGAATACGTTCCCGGGCCTTGTACACACCGCCCGTCACACCATGGGAGTGGGTTGCTCCAGAAGTAGCTAGTCTAACCGCAAGGGGGACGGTTACCACGGAGTGATTCATGACTGGGGTGAAGTCGTAACAAGGTAGCCGTAGGGGAACCTGCGGCTGGATCACCTCCTTAATCGAAGACATCAGCTTCTTCATAAGTTCCCACACGAATTGCTTGATTCAATTGCGAAGGCGATTGGGTCTGTAGCTCAGTTGGTTAGAGCGCACCCCTGATAAGGGTGAGGTCGGCAGTTCGAATCTGCCCAGACCCACCAATTGTCGCGGGGTCGTGAGACCGGTTGACATTGGGGCCATAGCTCAGCTGGGAGAGCGCCTGCTTTGCACGCAGGAGGTCAGGAGTTCGATCCTCCTTGGCTCCACCACTCTCAGCTCGGCCGTCCGAGAGTCCAGAATTGAATACCCGAGAAGGGGTATTGAATTCTGAACTTTGCGTCAGAATCGTTCTTTAAAAATTCGGGTATGTGATAGAAGTGACTTGTTGAGTGTTTCACTGCACTCAGCAACTCAAGGCAAAATTTGCGAGTTCAAGCGCGAATTTTCGGCGAATGTCGTCTTCACCACCATGATCACAGGCAGATTGCTTGGGGTTATATGGTCAAGTGAAGAAGCGCATACGGTGGATGCCTTGGCAGTCAGAGGCGATGAAAGACGTGGTAGCCTGCGATAAGCTTCGGGGAGTCGGCAAACAGACTTTGATCCGGAGATCTCTGAATGGGGGAACCCACCTAGGATAACCTAGGTATCTTGTACTGAATCCATAGGTGCAAGAGGCGAACCAGGGGAACTGAAACATCTAAGTACCCTGAGGAACAGAAATCAACCGAGATTCCCTTAGTAGTGGCGAGCGAACGGGGACTAGCCCTTAAGCTTCCTTGAATCTAATAGAACGCTCTGGAAAGTGCGGCCATAGTGGGTGATAGCCCCGTATATGAAAGGTTCTTGGAAGTGAAATCGAGTAGGACGGAGCACGTGAAACTTTGTCTGAATATGGGGGGACCATCCTCCAAGGCTAAATACTACTGACTGACCGATAGTGAACCAGTACCGTGAGGGAAAGGCGAAAAGAACCCCGGAGAGGGGAGTGAAATAGAACCTGAAACCGTATGCGTACAAGCAGTGGGAGCCTACTTTGTTAGGTGACTGCGTACCTTTTGTATAATGGGTCAGCGACTTATATTCAGTGGCGAGCTTAACCGTATAGGGGAGGCGTAGCGAAAGCGAGTCTTAATAGGGCGTTTAGTCGCTGGGTATAGACCCGAAACCGGGCGATCTATCCATGGGCAGGTTGAAGGTTAGGTAACACTGACTGGAGGACCGAACCGACTACCGTTGAAAAGTTAGCGGATGACCTGTGGATCGGAGTGAAAGGCTAATCAAGCTCGGAGATAGCTGGTTCTCCTCGAAAGCTATTTAGGTAGCGCCTCACGTATCACTCCAGGGGGTAGAGCACTGTTTCGGCTAGGGGGTCATCCCGACTTACCAAACCGATGCAAACTCCGAATACCTGGAAGTGTCAGCGTGGGAGACACACGGCGGGTGCTAACGTCCGTCGTGAAAAGGGAAACAACCCAGACCGTCAGCTAAGGTCCCAAAGTTCTAGTTAAGTGGGAAACGATGTGGGAAGGCTTAGACAGCTAGGAGGTTGGCTTAGAAGCAGCCATCCTTTAAAGAAAGCGTAATAGCTCACTAGTCGAGTCGGCCTGCGCGGAAGATGTAACGGGGCTCAAACTAGACACCGAAGCTACGGGTTCGTCGTAAGACGAGCGGTAGAGGAGCGTTCTGTAAGCCTGTGAAGGTGAGTTGAGAAGCTTGCTGGAGGTATCAGAAGTGCGAATGCTGACATGAGTAACGACAATGCGAGTGAAAAACTCGCACGCCGAAAGACCAAGGGTTCCTGCGCAACGTTAATCGACGCAGGGTGAGTCGGCCCCTAAGGCGAGGCAGAAATGCGTAGTCGATGGGAAACGGGTTAATATTCCCGTACTTCTAGTTACTGCGATGGAGGGACGGAGAAGGCTAGGCCAGCTTGGCGTTGGTTGTCCAAGTTTAAGGTGGTAGGCCGAACACTTAGGCAAATCCGGGTGTTCAAGGTCGAGAGCTGATGACGAGTGTTCTTTTAGAACACGAAGTGGTCGATGCCATGCTTCCAGGAAAAGCTTCTAAGCTTCAGGTAACTAGGAACCGTACCCCAAACCGACACAGGTGGTTGGGTAGAGAATACCAAGGCGCTTGAGAGAACTCGGGTGAAGGAACTAGGCAAAATGGCACCGTAACTTCGGGAGAAGGTGCGCCGGTGAGGGTGAACGATTTACTCGGTAAGCCCATGCCGGTCGAAGATACCAGGCCGCTGCGACTGTTTATTAAAAACACAGCACTCTGCAAACACGAAAGTGGACGTATAGGGTGTGACGCCTGCCCGGTGCCGGAAGGTTAATTGATGGGGTTAGCGCAAGCGAAGCTCTTGATCGAAGCCCCGGTAAACGGCGGCCGTAACTATAACGGTCCTAAGGTAGCGAAATTCCTTGTCGGGTAAGTTCCGACCTGCACGAATGGCGTAACGATGGCGGCGCTGTCTCCACCCGAGACTCAGTGAAATTGAAATCGCTGTGAAGATGCAGTGTATCCGCGGCTAGACGGAAAGACCCCGTGAACCTTTACTGTAGCTTTGCACTGGACTTTGAGCCTGCTTGTGTAGGATAGGTGGGAGGCTTTGAAGCGAGGACGCCAGTTCTCGTGGAGCCATCCTTGAAATACCACCCTGGCATGCTTGAGGTTCTAACTCTGGTCCGTCATCCGGATCGAGGACAGTGTATGGTGGGCAGTTTGACTGGGGCGGTCTCCTCCTAAAGAGTAACGGAGGAGTACGAAGGTGCGCTCAGACCGGTCGGAAATCGGTCGCAGAGTATAAAGGCAAAAGCGCGCTTGACTGCGAGACAGACACGTCGAGCAGGTACGAAAGTAGGTCTTAGTGATCCGGTGGTTCTGTATGGAAGGGCCATCGCTCAACGGATAAAAGGTACTCCGGGGATAACAGGCTGATACCGCCCAAGAGTTCATATCGACGGCGGTGTTTGGCACCTCGATGTCGGCTCATCACATCCTGGGGCTGAAGCCGGTCCCAAGGGTATGGCTGTTCGCCATTTAAAGTGGTACGCGAGCTGGGTTTAGAACGTCGTGAGACAGTTCGGTCCCTATCTGCCGTGGACGTTTGAGATTTGAGAGGGGCTGCTCCTAGTACGAGAGGACCGGAGTGGACGAACCTCTGGTGTTCCGGTTGTCACGCCAGTGGCACTGCCGGGTAGCTATGTTCGGAAGAGATAACCGCTGAAAGCATCTAAGCGGGAAACTCGCCTCAAGATGAGATCTCACTGGGATCTTGAATCCCCTAAAGGGCCGTCGAAGACTACGACGTTGATAGGTTGGGTGTGTAAGCGCTGTGAGGCGTTGAGCTAACCAATACTAATTGCCCGTGAGGCTTGACCATATAACACCCAAACAATCTGGTGATTGTGGGTGCGAC
>NZ_JBHZGN010000055.1:0-3286 GCF_049334135.1 Metapseudomonas cellulosilytica
TGAAACGACGCATCGCCGATGGTAGTGTGGAGCTTCTCCATGTGAGAGTAGGTCATCGTCAAGCTTCTATCCCAAACCCCCGATACGCCCAGGCGTGTCGGGGGTTTGTCTTTGCGCGCGAGAAAATCGGATCGAGTCATGCGTCGTCCTCATTGGCATTGAGCGGCATTCAGGGGGTGCCGGATTTCTATGCAACCTGAGTGTGCATGGATATGATGCCTGCCTCATTGTGAGTCGGACCTCAGCACATGCTGACCCTATTGAATCTTCTGCGGGATGGGCGCTTCCACTCGGGCCAGGCTCTGGGTGCGGCGCTGGGCGTGAGCAGAAGCGCTATCTGGAAACAGTTGCAGCAGTTGGAGGCAGAGTACGGTCTGCCGATCTATAAGGTGCGAGGTCGCGGCTATCGGCTGCAGAGCCCGCTGAGCCTGCTCGATAGCTCGGAGTTGAATGGGCGGAGTGCCCCGTGGCCACACGAGGTGTTCGAGTCGTTGGACTCTACGAATGCGGAAGTGATGCGAAGGCTGTCGGCAGGAGGCGTCCCACCCTTCGCGGTAACCGCCGAGCGGCAAAGCCAGGGGCGGGGGCGAAGGGGGCGCCGGTGGGTGAGTCCGTATGCGCAGAACCTTTACTACAGTCTCGCTCTGCGGATCGATGGAGGTGCCCGTCAGCTGGAGGGGTTGAGCCTGGTTGTCGGTCTTGCGGTGCTGGATACCCTGCGGGCATTCGGCCTGATGTCGGTCGGCCTCAAATGGCCGAATGATCTCCTGGTCGGCAGCCGCAAGATCGCCGGTGTTCTCCTTGAGCTGGTAGGGGATCCTGCAGATATCTGCCATGTGGTCGTCGGCATTGGAATCAATGTGAACATGCAGGTGGCGGCAGAGGAGATTGATCAGCCTTGGACCTCGATGCAGAGGGAGTCAGCCGAGCTCGTGGACAGGAATGCGTTGGTCAACCGATTGAGTGCCTCTCTCTCGGCTTACCTGGCGCGCCATAAGAGCGAGGGATTCTCTGCTCTTCGTGAAGAATGGGAGGCTGCTCATCTCTGGCAGGGGAGGGCTGTCAACCTGATAGCTGGCGTGCAGCAAATACATGGAAGAGTCATGGGGATCGATGCGACTGGCGCTTTGCGCCTCAGTGTCGACGGCGAAGAACGAGCTTATAGCGGTGGAGAGCTCAGTTTGAGGTTGAGTGATGATTCTTGAGCTTGACTGCGGCAACAGTTTTATCAAATGGCGGGTGATCGATAGTGCGCAGCAGACGACTCTGGCTGGCGGCGTGGTGGGCTCCGATGATGAGCTGGTATCCGCTCTGCAGGCGGTCGCCGGATTGGCGCTCCGTCATTGTCGGCTGGTCAGTGTCCGCTCTGACGAGGAGACGCGCTCGCTGACGGCTCGGCTGCAGGAGGTTTTTGCTGTTTCATGCGCGTGCGCGATGCCGGCGCTGGAAATGGCGGGCGTGCGCAATGGTTACTCGGAATACCAGCGGCTGGGTTTGGATCGCTGGCTCGCAGTGCTTGGCGCCTATCACATTGCTCGAAAACCCTGCCTTGTTCTGGATCTGGGGACCGCGGTGACCTCTGACTTGATCACTGGAGATGGGCAGCACCTGGGTGGATTCATTTGCCCCGGGATGCCCCTTATGCGCAACCAGCTTCGAACCCATACGCGGCGCATTCGATATGACGACGAGGCGGCGGAGAAGGCGTTGCTCGACTTGGCCCCCGGGCGTTCGACTGTTGAGGCTGTGGAGCGCGGCTGCCTGCTGATGTTGCGTGGATTCGTCCAGGCGCAGATCGAATTGGCCGCCGAGCATCTGGGGGACGAGTTCGAAGTCTTCCTCACGGGCGGCGACGCTCTCCTGGTTCGTGATGTGCTTCCGCGCGCAAGGGTGTTACCTGATCTGGTGTTCGCCGGCCTGGCGATCGCCTGTCCATTGCATTGAGGTCGATCCATGCGCTGGTTGTTCCTGTTCCTTCTGGTTCTCAATCTTTTCTACTACGTCTGGCATCAACAGCAGGCGCCGTTGCGGCCGAAAGAAGTGGAAACGCTTTCGCTCTACAAGGGGGGGCAGCAGGATATCCGCCTGCTCAGCGAGTCCGGCAATGTTCAGCCGCGGCGCTCTGTCGCCTCGGCGGTTCCGGCGGAGCAGGCGGTCTGTCTTTTTCTGGGAGGCTTCGAGCGTGAGGAGCAGGCGCGAGAGTTGGAGCAGCGCCTGATCAGTCTTGACGTGCGCGCTGTGGTGCAGCCTGTCGATGCGGCGGCAGGTACCGATTATTGGGTTTATCTCGCCCCGCTCGCTTCGAGGGAGGCGTCCCTGCGTCAGCTCAAGGAGCTCCAGGCGAGGAAGATCGACAGTTACATCGTCACCCAGGGGGATCTGGTGAACGGAATTTCCCTGGGAATCTTCCCTCGCATGGATTCCGCGGAGAGCGTCATGCAGCGTTTGCGTGACGCCGGCTATGAGCCTCTCATGCGGGAGTTGTCCCGCGCGCACCGTGACTATTGGGTCCGCGTGGCCCCTGAAAGCCGCAGGCTGGTTGATGATTCGCTGCTCGAGCAGCTGTCCCGAGATTTTTCTGGGTTAAAACATCAACTTATATCGTGTGAGGGTGTTGCATCTCCTCGCAAGCTTGAATAGAATGGCGCCCGCTTCGCAGGGTGGCTCAGAAAGCTGACTGCGAAGCTGCTGTCAAAAGTTGCTAACCTCAAGATTTTATTGAGAAAAAGCTTGACAGTAGGGTGGCAGAGTTTAAAATGCCGCCTCACTTGGAGGGGTTCCCGAGCGGCCAAAGGGATCAGACTGTAAATCTGACGTCATAGACTTCGAAGGTTCGAATCCTTCCCCCTCCACCAGATTCAAAGCGAGAGCTGTGGCTCCGCGGGTATAGTTCAGTGGTAGAACCTCAGCCTTCCAAGCTGATGATGCGGGTTCGATTCCCGCTACCCGCTCCAGGTTTGCTGTTTTCGCAATGTGTTTGGCTCATGTAGCTCAGCTGGTAGAGCACACCCTTGGTAAGGGTGAGGTCAGCGGTTCAAATCCGCTCATGAGCTCCATCTCAACAAAGGCAGATATGAAAATATCTGCCTTTGTTTTAATGGTGGCGTGACTCGCTCAAATTTTTGATGGGAGACGTTCTCGATGGCTAAAGAAAAGTTCGAACGTAACAAACCGCACGTCAACGTTGGCACCATTGGTCACGTTGACCATGGCAAGACCACTCTGACTGCTGCTCTGACCAAGGTCTGCTCCGAGACCTGGGGCGGTTCCGCTCGTGCGTTCGACC
>NZ_JBHZGN010000056.1:0-3257 GCF_049334135.1 Metapseudomonas cellulosilytica
TGCAGGCCATCGCCCGCGCGCTGGACCAGGCCAAGGTGGATGCCATCGAAGTCACCCACGGTGACGGCCTGCAAGGCTCGTCCTTCAACTACGGCTTCGGCGCCCACACCGACCTGGAGTGGATCGAGGCGGCGGCCGAGGTGATCGAACACGCCACCCTGACCGTGCTGCTGCTGCCCGGCATCGGCACCGTGCACGACCTCAAGGCCGCCTATGATGCCGGCGCCCGCTCGGTGCGGGTGGCCACCCACTGCACCGAGGCGGACGTGGCCAAGCAGCACATCGAATACGCCCGTAGCCTCGGCATGGACACCGTCGGTTTCCTGATGATGAGCCACATGATTCCGGCGGCAGAGCTGGCGAAGCAGGGCCAACTGATGGAGAGCTACGGCGCGCAGTGCATCTACATGGCCGACTCCGGCGGCGCGATGAACATGCAGGACATCCGTGACCGCATGCGCGCCTTCAAGGCGGTGTTGAAGCCGGAGACGCAGACCGGCATGCACGCGCACCACAACCTCAGCCTCGGCGTGGCCAACTCCATCGTCGCGGTGGAGGAGGGCTGTGACCGCATCGACGCCAGCCTGGCCGGCATGGGCGCCGGCGCGGGCAATGCGCCGCTGGAGGTATTCATCGCCGCCGCCGAGCGCCTCGGCTGGCACCACGGCACCGACCTCTACCGCCTGATGGACGCTGCCGACGACCTGGTGCGGCCGCTGCAGGACCGCCCGGTGCGGGTCGACCGCGAGACCCTCGGCCTCGGTTATGCCGGGGTCTATTCGAGCTTCCTGCGCCACGCCGAAGTGGCGGCGGCCAAGTACGGGCTGAAGACCCTGGACATCCTGGTCGAGCTGGGCCGGCGGCGGATGGTCGGCGGCCAGGAAGACATGATCGTCGACGTGGCGCTGGACCTGCTGGCAGCGCGTAGTAGCTGAGCTCGTAGGATGGGTGGAGCCTGCGATACCCATCGAACCCCGCTGATGGGTATCGCTTCGCTCCACCACATCCTACATACCGCGCCCAACAGGAAGCCTTTCCCTACTACGCCCGGCTCGCAAACACCTGTGTCGCGCCCTGCACCTTGCTGGTGTACCAGATCACCCGGCTCACGCCCCGGGTGATGGCCACGTAGGCCAGGCGCAGGCTTTCGTCCTGCATGGCCTGGTCGTAGCTGTTGCGGAAGAAACCGGAGTGGGCGTAGAGCGCATTGCGCAGCGGGTGTTTCTCCGGTGGCGCGCAGTCGTCGACGATGATCGCCACCTCCGCCTGCAGGCCCTTGGCGCGGTGGATGCTGTAGGCCCGCACCGGCAGCTGAGCGTCCAGCTGGGCCTGGATCTGCTTGAGCGGATCGTTGCGCCGGCTGAGCACCAGCACCGCATTGCGGTCGGTGTTGGGCCGACTGGCGACGTGGGCGCACTGGGCCTGGACTTCCTTGACCAGCTCCGGCAGGCGCGACTTGAGGTCGAAGCGGGGCACCAGCTTCACCCCGTGATCCCCCGGCTGCATGGCCTTGAACGCCTTGCTCGTCTTGGCCTGCTTGAAGGCGACGCCAGCCAGCACCGCCTCACCGTCGCGCAGCACCGGCTCGATGGAGCGGTAGTTGGTTTCCAGCATCAGCACCGTGCTCTTCTTCGCCTTGCCCTTGCTGGGGAAGTGCTTATCGAAGTCCATGAACAGCTCCGGCGAACTGCCGCGCCAGCCGTAGATGGATTGCCAGTCGTCGCCGATGGCCATCAGGCTCACCGCCTCGCCCTTGCGTGCCAGGCCACGGTGCAGGGCCTGCAGCCACTGGACGATCTGCGGCGAGATGTCCTGGAACTCGTCGATCAGCAAATGGCTGAAGGGCGCCAGGGATTCGCCGGGAACGCCGTCGCCCTTGGCCAGGACCTCGCCCAGGCGGTGGAAGGCGGCATTGAAGGTCATCAGCCCTTGCTGTTGCAGCTGCGCCTCGAAATGCTTCCAGAACTGCACCAGCGCCTCGACGAAGGTGCGCTCCCGCGCCGAGCAGGCGAGCTCGCGAGCCTTCAGCCGGTCGAGGCGGATGCCGATGCACTCCATGAACCCGGCCTGGACATAGAAGGCTTCGAACAGCGGCAGCGGGGTGAACTCGCCGGCCAGCTTGAAGCCATCCAGCGGCGCCTTGGGTATCCGCGCAGGCTTGCCTTCGGCGGGAGCGGGCAGGGGCGGGAGATCCAGCAGGCTGTGTACCCGCTCGCGAAAGTCCGCTTCGGTGTTGTAGCAATCCTGGTAGGCCTGCTGCAGCAGGCGTTGCTGAGCCGGGCGCAGGCGACCGGCCAGCAGCGGGTTGTCCAGTTCGCTCGCGCCGGCCTCGTCCAGCTGCTCGAACCAGCGCGGATTGCCCAGCAGGTCCTTGGCCAGGGTGCCCATGGCCGAATGGAAGGTGCGCACGCACTGGCGCGCCTGGGCGGCGTCGAAGGGGAACTGCCAGAAGGTCAGGACCTTGAGTAGCTGCTCGCGCAGTTGGGCGCAGGAGGCGTTGGTGAAGGAAATGATCGTGAGCCGCTCCGGCGCCACGCCCATGTGGCAGAGCATGAACACCACCCGCAGGACCAGGGTGGTGGACTTGCCGGAGCCGGCGCCGGCGAAGACGCGGGTGAGCGGCGCGCGGCCGAGGATCATTGCCCACTGCTCATCGGACGGCGGGCTGACCACCCCGGCCGCCACGGCCTGGGCCACGCGCTCGCGCATGGCGTCCACCTGCGCGTCGGTCACCTTCATCCTCGTGCTGGCGTAGATGCCATCGGCGGCGGGCGCCCGGGGCTTGGCGGGGCCGTCGCCGGCGGCTTTCCGGGTTCCGCCGGCCTTGGCCTTCCCGGCGGTCCCGGCAGTCTTTTTCGTCCTGGGCTTGGGTTTTCTCAGCTGCGCCGCCGCTTCGCTCTCGGCGCGCAGGTACTCGGTGGTGCGCGGGAAGTAACGCGCCAGGGCGCCGGACAGCAGCGACTTGTAGCGTTTCACGGCAGACAGCATGGGTTGATCCCTGTAACCACGACAAAGCGCGGAATCATAAGCGCTTTTGTGTGACGACAGGATGCTGGCGGATTGCTCTGGCAGTGCGTAGGGTGGAAATCCCTTTTGGGATTTCCACCATCGGTGCCCTGCACGGCCTCGCTGGTGGATAGAAAAGCGCTATCCACCCTTGTATCTCGACTAGCGTCCTTTCAAAGAGCGATAGTCCCCGACTGATCATCGGGGGAGGGTCAGGAAGCCGTATCCACCCTTAGGCCTCGAGCTTGCGA
>NZ_JBHZGN010000057.1:0-1903 GCF_049334135.1 Metapseudomonas cellulosilytica
GGTGCTCCGGGTCGCTGCCGGCCACCGGATGGTCTTCCAGCTCGCCGAAGCGACGGGCGAAGGCCACATGCTCGGCACGGCTGATGTCCTGGTCGCGCAGGAACAGCACCTTGTGCTGGAGCAGCAGTGCCTTGATCTCTGCGAACAGGCCGTCGTCGCGGGCGGCATCAGCGAGGCTCACGCCGCTCAGCTCGGCGCCGATACTGCAAGTGAGTTGTTCTACGCGCATCTTGTTGTTCTCCTCTGGCGAAGTTTGTCCGGCCGGGCTGCGGGGCTTTGAGCGCAGGCCGCGAGGAGAATCTAGTGACGAGAGGGGAGGGGATGACCATGCATTTGGTGACAGGGCTTTCGCAGTTGATGACAAGTTCCCGCCCGCCGATACGGGATTGCGCTTGTCATTGACCAGGGTCAGTTTTCTAGGGGGTATGAACCGACGGCGAAATCGTCATCGACGACCATTGCCGATGATGGTTGGCTGAACTTCAAGAAACTCGAGGTGATCTCCAGCATTTTCAAGAGGGTCCATGACCTGGAGCTGAAGCACGGTGACTTGGAACTTTTCGTGCGCGGCAAGTACTGGTACGACTTCGAGTTGAAGGACGGCCACCAGCACCTCCGCCAAGCAGACCGCAGGTCTGCTCTGGAGGGCAGTTTGCCTCACCGCGCTATGCTGTGGGGGCTGCGGGAGTTGGTCTATCACCTCCTTTCCAGACCCCAATCTCTCCGAACCCCTGGAGGCCTCGCGCATGACTGACCGTTACTCCTGGACCCGTGAGATCGCAGAAGACCGGGCCGCCGCCGGAGCCGCCTTGATCCCGGTCGAGCTGCGGGAAATGATCGATGGCCTGGATACCGGCGCGGTCAAACCCTTCTACGCCGCCGTGGCCAATCTTGCCTACTCGGCTTCTGATCAGTGCGAAGAGTACGACGGCTATTGCATTGGCCTGGTTGACGCCGCCTACCAGCGAGGTGAGTTGGGAGTCGTGGAGCGGGATGAACTGCGGGGTTTCATCATTTCCCTGTGCGCCGAGGTTCGCGAAGGCAAGCGGCATGCGTAAAACGGAAACAGTCGATGGTCGTTCCGGGCGAGCGGCTCTTTCTTCGTCGGTTCCCGCGCTTCAGTTCGCCCCCATCAACGCATCGATAAACGGCGCCTTCTTGGCCAGATACTCGCCGATGCCTTCGCGGTTGCTCGCCTCGAGCTGAAACTTCAGATCCTGGTACTGCTGCCGGATGACAGGGTCGTGTCTGAGTAGATCGCGAAAGCGGAGCATGCGCTCGATCTGTGGATGGCCGCTGATGCATACGTGCACCTTGTGCGTTCTCACGCCATCCACATCGCGACGGTAGAAGTGGTGTCCCTCGGAAAGGTCGCTGCCACGCACATAGCCCAGGGTGCGCATGAAGTCGCGTCGCGCCGTCTCGTCTCGATGTTCGGATACCTCGACCAGGACATCGATCTCAGGCTTGGCCGCAAGCCCCGGAACGGCCGTGCTGCCGACGTGGTGAATCTGGATGAATTCGGATTGAAAACCTTCTGCGATGCGCGTTTGCTCCGCGAGGAAGAGGGCGGGCCATCGGCTGTTGTAATGGGTGATCTTGCTGGTGAGTGCCATGCTGCGTGGTCCGTCAACGCTGAATACCGGATCGCCAATTCTTCTCTATTTGCGGGTTTTTTTCAGCATGCGCGGCCGATCGTTGGGTTTCGCTTCGCTCTAGCGGAACACCGCCCGCCCCATCCTACGTGAGCGTCTGAGCCACCAGCGGACGCGCAAAAAAAAAGGTTCATCGCGCTTTCCCGGGGAAGGCGGCCTTGATTTTCAGGAAGAAGTAGACCGAGTCCCGAAAGCCATAGGCCATGCGCTTGATCACCTTGATGCGGTTGTTCACGCCCTCCAGGACA
>NZ_JBHZGN010000058.1:0-1418 GCF_049334135.1 Metapseudomonas cellulosilytica
CGCGCGGAAGAAGTCGATCAGGCCCTGGGTCGAGCCGTCTTCCGCCGGGGCCTCGTCCTGGCCGGTCAGCCGCGAGTAGACGGCCTTGCCCAGCTCCTTGCCCAGCTCCACGCCCCACTGGTCGAAGGCGTTGATGCCCCAGAGCACGCTCTGCACGTAGACCTTGTGCTCGTACATGGCGATCAGCGCGCCCAGGCGGCGCGGGCTGATGCGTTCCATCACCAGGGTGTTGCTCGGGCGGTTGCCGGGCACCACCTTGTGCGGCGCCAGGCGCTGCACCTCGGCCTCCGCCAGGCCCTGGGCGCGCAGCTCGGCCTCGGCTTCGCTGCGGGACTTGCCGAGCATCAGCGCCTGGCTCTGCGACAGGCAGTTGGCGAACAGCCACTGGTGGTGGTCGGCCACCGGGTTGTAGCTGGACACCGGGACGATGAAGTCCGCCGGGATCAGATGGGTGCCCTGGTGCAGCAGCTGGTGGTAGGCGTGCTGGCCGTTGCAGCCGACACCACCCCAGATCACCGGGCCGGTGCCGGCGCTGACCGGGCTGCCGTCCTGGCGCACGCTCTTGCCGTTGGATTCCATGTCCAGCTGCTGCAGGTGGTCGGTGAAGTTCCGCAGGTAGTAGTCGTAGGGCAGGATCGCGTGGCTGCGGGCGCCCCAGAAGTCGCCGTACCAGACGCCGAGCAGGCCGAGGATCACCGGGATGTTGCGCTCGAAGGGCGTGCCCTGGAAGTGCTGGTCCATGCTGTAGGCGCCGGACAGCAGCTCCTTGAAGTTGGAGATGCCGATGGACATGGCGATCGGCAGGCCGATGGCCGACCACAGCGAGTAGCGCCCGCCGACCCAGTCCCACATGGGGAAGATGTTCTCTTCGCGGATGCCGAAGGCCACCGCCGCCACCTTGTTGCTGGAGACGGCGATGAAGTGCCGGTACAGCTCGGCTTCGCTGCCGCCCTGGGCGAGGTACCAGGCGCGCGCGGCCTGGGCGTTCTTCAGGGTTTCCAGGGTGCCGAAAGACTTCGACGAGACGATGAACAGGGTGGTCTCGGCGTTCAGCTTGCAGGCCAGCTCGCGGAACTCGCTGCCGTCGATGTTCGCCAGGTAGTGGCAGCGCACGCCCTTCTGGGCGAAGGGCAGCAGGGCCTCGGAGACCAGCTGCGGGCCGAGGAAGGAGCCGCCGATGCCGATGTTCACCACGTCGGTGATGGGCTTGTCGGTGTAGCCGCGCCACAGGCCGTTGTGCACCGCGCCCACCAGCTCGGTCATCTGGTGCAGCACGCGGTGCACCTCGGGCATCACGTCCTGGCCGTCCACCCGCACCTTGTCGCCGATGGGGCGGCGCAGCGCGGTGTGCAGCACCGGCCGGCGCTCGGAGCTGTTGATCACCTCGCCGCGGAACATCGCCTGGATCGCCTCGCCCA
>NZ_JBHZGN010000059.1:0-1288 GCF_049334135.1 Metapseudomonas cellulosilytica
CGGGGAAGGCGGCCTTGATTTTCAGGAAGAAGTAGACCGAGTCCCGAAAGCCATAGGCCATGCGCTTGATCACCTTGATGCGGTTGTTCACGCCCTCCAGGACACTGGTGTGCAGGGGGAAGCGAGCGCTGGCGAGGATGCCTCGAGCGTATTTGCGCAGGTTGCGGGCAAAGCGTTGGAGCGGTGCTAAACCGCTGTCCCGGGCGTGCCGCAGCCAGGTGCGCCAGCGCCGCCAGCCTTCCCGCACACAGGGGGCGTACCAGACTTCCTTTAACGCATCCTTGAGCACATAGACGGTGGCCAGTGGCCGATTGGCGTCGAGGATCTCCCGCAACTGCACGGCCTGCCCATCCTTCAGGTTTTCCCGGTTGCGCAGCAGCAACCAGCGGCTCTGCTTGACCACCTTGCGCGCTGGTTTGTCCTCGCGCAGGAGGTTGGCCTGATCGACGCGGATACGGTCGATCACCTCGCGGCCGTAGCGCGCCACCACATGGAACAGGTCGTACACCACTTCGGCTTGGGGGCAATGCCGCTTCACCTCCAGATCGAAGGCGGTGTTCATGTCCATCGCCACCGCCTCGATCCGTTGGCAGTGCTCACCCAGCAACTCAAAGAACGGGCGGATCGCCTCGCGGCTATTGCCATGCCCGACCCACAGCACCCGCGTCCGCTCGGCATCCATGATCACCGTGGCGTAGCGATGGCCCTTGTGCAGGGCAAACTCGTCCATCACCAGGCGGCGTACGTCGCCCGGCTCGAAGGTCCCCACTTCCGCTTCCAGGCGGCGCTTGTCGAGCGTCTTGAGGGTGTGCCAGTGCAGGCCGGTGAGGCGGCTGATGTGGCTGATCGGCAGTAACTGCAGCAAGCCCTCGAGCCAGACGCGCAAGCGCAGGGTCAGGCGCGATGCGGGCTCCAGCCAGTCGATCCGCTCGGTCACTCGCCCACAACGCAGGCAATCGACGCGGCGCACCGGCACCTGGAGCAGAACGCGCTGATCCAACAAATCCCGATCGCGCACCCGGCGCAATCGACGCTCATGGATCAACGGACAGACTTGGTGACAACGACCGCATTTGGGCGCGTGGTCAGCGTGGGGCTCAAGCTCAATCAGCAGCGTGTTGTCGGCGAATGGGCGACAGGCAACAACCGCGTAGCCTGGCCAGAACTGGGCAAGATCAATAGGATGCACGGCGGCAGCAGGGAGTGGGGGTTGGTGTGTTTGGCGACTGCCAATTTACCCACTTCCCTGACTGTCAACTCGCTCTTCCCCCAGACTCCGCGAAGAACC
>NZ_JBHZGN010000005.1:0-341108 GCF_049334135.1 Metapseudomonas cellulosilytica
CGTGGCCATAACCGGCAGGTCGTGTTTGCCGAGGACGCTGATTTCGAGCGTTACCTGGCCGACTTGCGCGAGTTGAAGGATGTCTTCGGGGTCAAGGTCTATGCGTATTGCCTGATGACCAACCATGGACAGGAAAAGGGGACAGATTTATTTTTCCTACTCTAATTTTTCATAAAGGGTAGGGCCGTCGGATTTAGAGAGCCGTAGAGGGAGCAGCCATGCCCAGGGTCGGGCGCGTCTTATTGCCAAATTATCCACATCACATTGTTCAGCGTGGCCATAACCGGCAGGTCGTGTTTGCCGAGGACGCTGATTTCGAGCGTTACCTGGCCGACTTGCGCGAGTTGAAGGATGTCTTCGGGGTCAAGGTCTATGCGTATTGCCTGATGACCAACCATGTGCACCTGCTGTTGGCCCCGGATGACTCGCTGGCAGGGCTCAGCCAATTGATGAAGACCTTGGCGGCCCGCGCAACGCGCTACCGCAATCGTTTGGAAGGCCGTTCCGGCACTCTGTGGGAAAGCCGCTTCAAGTCGAGCATCGTGCAGTCCGATGCCTACTTGCTGGCCTGCAGTCGTTACATCGAACTGAACCCGGTGCGGGCGTGCATGGTGGCGGAGACAGCAGATTATCCCTGGTCCAGTTATGCCCTGCGCGTTGGGAGCGCACCTGAGCAGAACTGGTTGGACGACGACCCGTGTTTCAAAGCGCTCGGCGCTACGGATGAAGAACGGCGCCGCCGGTATGCCGAGTTCGTCAGGCAAGCAGTGCCCGCCGAGGAACTGAACCTGATTCGAGAGGCCATTCAACGCGGCCAACTGACGGGGAACAACCGCTTCGTGGATGAGGTTGAGCGTATTGCGGGCGTACGGATTGAACGGCGCAAGCAGGGGCGACCGAAATTAGAGTAGGGAAAATAAATCTGTCCCCTTTTTCGTCCCTTCCTGCTCAAACTGTTCCATATTGAGGTCGTTATGAATTTGCAAAAAGGTTCTGGTGCAGAATTCATGCTTAGCTTGAACTCGCGAGAGTTAGAATTGGTTCTTTCATGTCTTCGGGAGTCTTTCGCTCTAATTGGCCGGCAAGAGTATTTGTTAAGGACAGGGGTCCCTATGGACGAGGCGTTGACGATAACGAAGGAGTTGACGGCGGTTATGGAGCGCGAGGGTTTAGGACTCTAAGGTGCAAAAGGAGTTGCGTCATTCGGTGAGATTAAGACCGTACTTGAGTCTGCTCAGGCTCCTTATAAAGGCAGTACTGTAATCGGTCACGCGCTGTCTAAGCATGCTGGTAGAAATCCAGATATTTGGGGTAAAACTACAGGCTCAATGAATACGTGGAACGATCAGGCGAGAGAAAAGGGGACAGATTTGAATGGCACTTACTTAGGGCTAACTGATTGATTAGAAAAAGGAAGGCTGCTCCTGGTCTACGGTGATAGTTGCGAACACACACCGAGCCCAAGGAGCAGCCCACATGAATCCTAGGTGCCAAACCATCGTTCATCAACAGCAGCGCATCCGCCGGCAAGCGTCAAATACCGATGCCTACGCCTTCTTCAATCTGCTGACCGGCCCCGAGTTGTTCGACTGCGTCGAGTCCTTGCTGCCGGATCATCGCGAGCGTCTGTTCCCGCCGACGGAGACGCTGTCGATGTTCATGGCGCAGGCCCTAAGCGCGGATCGCTCCTGCCAGAAGGCCGTCAATGACTTGGCCATCAAGCAACTGCTCGGTGGCTTGAAACCCTGCAGCACCCACACCGGTGGCTACTGTCGAGCGCGTCAGCGGCTTCCCATGGGGATGGTGTCCACTCTGGTCCGCACGACCGGCCGCCTGATCAGCACCTATGCGGCCCAGACCTGGCAATGGATGGGCCGGCCCGTGCGGCTTGTGGATGGGACAACAGTCGCGATGCCCGATACGGCCGCCAACCAGGCGGCCTATCCGCAATCGCGTGGGCAGAAAGCGGGACTGGGGTTTCCGATTTGTCGGCTGGTGGGCATTGTCTGCCTGTCCAGTGGTGCGGTGCTGGACGCGGCGCTGGGGCGTTTTCGAGGCAAGGGGGGCGATGAGCAGACCCTGCTGCGGTCGATGCTCGATACCTTGAATGCCGGCGATGTCCTGGTGGGCGATGCCTACTACGCAACCTATTTTCTGCTGTGCGAATTGCAACGCCGCGGTATCGATGGGGTGTTCGAGCAATATGACGCGCGCCGACGCAGTACCGACTTTCGACGGGGCAAGCGCCTGGGGACGCGGGATCACCTGATTGCCTTGGAAAAGCCCCGCAAACGTCCGGCGTGGATGAGCGTTGCGTATTACGAGCAAGTACCTGACCGGCTGGAAGTTCGGGAATTGAAAGCGGGGGACAAGATTCTGGTCACGACCCTGCGCTGCACCGGCCAAACTCCAAAGGCCGCCTTGAAGACCCTGTTCAGAAGCCGCTGGCACGTCGAGTTGGATCTGCGCAATCTCAAGGCCACGATGGGGCTCGAGATGCTGAGCTGCAAAACCCCGGCAATGGCCATCAAGGAGCTCTGGGTGTATCTGCTGGCACACAACCTGATCCGCTTGATCATGGCGCAATCGGCCTCCTTGGCCGACTGCCTGCCGCGCGAGCTGAGCTTCAAGCACAGCCTTCAGCTCTGGCTGGCGTGGAGGCCATTTGCTGAGGCGATGAGCCAATCCGAAAACCTGAATGGCCTCTTGCTCCTGGTCGCTCAGCAACGCGTCGGCAACCGTGCCGGACGGGTAGAACCACGCGCGCTCAAACGAAGGCCGAAACCCTATCCCTTACTGACCCGCACACGCCACTCGGCTCGCGCCGAAATACAACGAAGCGGTCATCCCAAAAGGGCTAAGTAAGTGCCATTCAAATCTGTCCCCTTTTTGAAAGAAAGGAAAGCAGTGGATTAGATAAAGAACTCATATAGAGCAGGTTGACTAATGTTCGATTTCATTAAGCTATCAATTTCCTTTCTGCATCTTTGTGTTTTGGATGTTGTCTGGGATGGCGATAGTTTGATTGTTTCCGGGCGGGATTGGAGGTTTGTCACCAGTAGTGCGTGGAGGGTTTCTAGAAATAATGATTTGCTATTTGCGTGCTGGGATGATGATGCGGATAAGCTTATAGGGGGGTTTTTGGGGCTTTCGATTGTTGGTTTATCATGGATTAATGACAAACAACCTATTGATCCGTCTATTCTATTTTCTGATGGAAGAAGGCTTGATGTCTTTTGTGCCTCGTCTATAGAGCCTTGGGTGCTAAATCTGCCAGATGGAAATATTTATATCGGGAACTCATAGAGGAAAAGCAGCAGAAAAGCAGAGAAAAGGGCAAGGAGAAAAGGGGGCGGAGAAAAGGGAGAAAAGGGGATAGATTTATTTTTCTCTAATTTGTTGGGATGAAGATGAAAATATTGCTTGTGGTTGGTTTTTTTTTGGTGTTTTTTTTAGTTACCGCATTTGCTGCGGCCCCTACAACAATGGGGGACGTCAGCATTGATGAGTATTATGAGAGGTCACAACGGTCAATGGAGGATGCCCTGGCTCTAGCCAATAAGGTCTTTGAGATGGAGAGGGGGCAAGAGGGGCAGGATGGCGATGCGTACAAGATGTATTTTGCAGATGTCCAGGCTTTGACTGAGAGTGTTCGCTATAACTTGAGAATGGCCGCTGAAGGTGGGCATCCGGTGGCGCCATACTTGCTGGCAAATATTTTAGTCGAGGAGAGGATCACAGATCCTGAAAAACGGAAAGCTAGGGATGGTGAGGTTTGTCGTCTGTATCAGGTTAGTGCAGATAGGAAATTACTGGCAGGCGCCCTGGCGCTCTTCAATAGGTGCAATGAATCGTTTCTACGATTTCAGGCTGAGGGTCCTGAAATTCAGAAAATGATTGAGGATCTGGAAAATTCCTTGGAAGTTAATGACCCAAGCAAGGACTATTATCCATTGCCTTCCAAACAATCTATTTGTTTTAGGGAGGACAAAATCCCTGATTTGGCAGCCCTGGACTCTTTTTCAAAAGTCATGGCGGCTGTAGCTCCTGCCATGCTGACGTACGAACAATTCAAAGCGGATGCTTATTATCTACTTGCAATGATGCCCGGCGGTAATAATAGATCCGATATCCTTGAAAAAATAGAAAGGGTGAATTTTGCAAAGTCCTTGGGTTGCAATGATGAATTCAAATTACAGCAGGCGTTTGAGAAAGATCTAAGCACGGCGCAATAGGGGAAAGCCCCGATTATTTAGAGGACGGAAAAGGGGATAAATTAATTTTTCCTACTCTAAATTTATAGCCGATCCGATCTGTCGAGAGGATCAATCTGATTCAAGACAATCCCGAGTGGTCAGGTAATGGTCTTCATGGAGGGAGCAGCCATGCCCAGGGTCGGGCGAACCTTATTGCCAAATTATCCACATTACATTGTTCAGCGTGGCCATAACCGGCAGGTCGTGTTTGCCGAAGACGCTAATTTCGAGCGCTACCTGGCCGACTTGCGCGAGTTGAAGGATGCCTTTGGAGTCAAGGTCTATGCGTACTGCCTGATGACCAACCATGTGCACCTGCTGTTGGCGCCGGATGATTCCCTGGGCGGACTCAGCCAGTTGATGAAGACCTTGGCGGCCCGCGCAACGCGCTACCGCAATCGACTGGAAGGCCGTTCCGGCACCCTGTGGGAAAGCCGTTTCAAGTCGAGCATCGTGCCGTCCGATGCCTGCTTGCTGGCCTGTAGTCGTTATATCGAACCGAACCCGGTGCGGGCGTGCAGGGTGAGGATAGCTTCGTCGGTGAACCATTCATCCAATTGCTGGCACTCCGGGTGGCCGAACCGGATCAATGCATTGTGGAGGCCGGCTTCGTTGATGGCGGCGATGGATTCTTCGCTGCCGGTGGCGTAGCAGCGGCGGATGCGGCGGGTTTCTGGGGTTTGAGGCGGCGCGGCAGGGCCAGCCGATGGTAGAGGCCGAGCAGGCGGGCGAAGTCGTAGGCGGAAAACCGGGGCTGGTTGTCGATCATCACCCCGCGCAGTGGGCGGTTGTGGCGATGGAATAAGGTGGGGATGTATGCGTCATGCATGGTGGTTCTCCGCTTGTGGGCTGGCTTTCCCTCCATCGTCGTCAAACCCGGTCGCGGGACTGACCGCGACCGGGGTACGTCAGGGCGCGGGGGGCGCGAATGTGCGGTATGTCCCATCCAGCGGTCCGGTGTTCGCCACACCCCCGTCGGGCAGTCGGCGGGCCGATTGTCCCTTCCTTTCAATAAGACGGCCGGATCGACGGCCAGAAGTGTGCTGGGAGACTGAGTGATGAACTTGCCATGTCTCGTCTGGGCGGACCTTCGTACCAACAAGGCGGCGCCCAGCCCGGTAGGGGAGCTGGACGCGCAATTCCAGATCTGGCGTGTGGTTGAACGGGCCGCCATTGCACAGAGCATCGATCAAGCCGCACCGCTGTTGTCGTGCTTCGAGTACGACTATCCCGACGTACCTTCCTTGCAGGCCCTGCGTGCCACCAAGCAGGCCTACCCGTCCCTGCCCATCCTGATGCTCACCCTCCAGCACTCGGAAGCCCTGGCCGTATGGGCATTTCGCACCCGCGTCTGGGACTTCCTGGTCAAGCCGGTGACGCCCGAGGAGCTTTGCTCGCGGATCACGACGCTCCTGGGCGTCCTGCCGCTGCAGCAGGCGCCTCGGGAGATTGCCATGCCAGCGCCTTATATCCCGCTGGAGAGCCGGGTCAGCGCGCCGGGCCATTCGTTCGGGGTGACGCAACTCGCCCTGAACTACATGGAACGGCACTATTCCGAGCCGATGAGGCTGCAGGACGTCGCGGGCTCCTGCCAGATGGGCATCTACGAGTTCAGCCGGACCTTCAAGCGTGCCTTCGGCCTGACCTTTCGCGATTACCTCTGCCGATACCGGCTCGAGCGCGCCCTGGAGCTGCTGATCAACCCGCGCGTCACGGTTACCGAGGTCGCTTGCGCCGTGGGCCTTCCGAATGTCTCGCACTTCACCCGGACCTTTCGTCGGCATGTGGGCATCACCCCCTCGCAGTTCCGCTGCACCACCGGTCCGCAACAGATGCACAACGCGTTGCAAGAGCTGCACAACGGCGATCCCGCTCGGCCAATAGAATGAACAATTGGTCTGCCGATGGCAGAACCAGGCTCCCGCCAACGGCGGAGACGACAGCAGCACAGACCGGGTGCTTTTCCGGCCGCGCCATCCAGAGAGAACGCACAAAGAATCCAAGCAGGTGTCTTTCGGCACGCATTGGGCGAGGGCCGCGGGCGGTTCGCGGCGACACTCAGGAAGAACGACTTCGCCCCTCTCCTTGATCCGGAGGCAAGCCATGTTCACTCAATGGTTAAAGGTCTACTCCGTTCCATTCGCCATCAGCATCGTCGGTGCAGGGCTCTACGCTACCCCGGCGCATGCCGGTGTCTGTGAGTTGGCCGACGCCGGCAGGGATACCGGCTGGTCGATCACCTTCGACGACACCCAGGTCAGCAATTGCGTATTCACCGGCAACCCCGGCGATGGGCGCAACAAGGGCACGCTGGACCTGACGTTGACCTTTGCCGACGCTAGGCCCATCGCCATTCAATTCGTCCAGGAGGCGGCGGCAGCCGTAGACAGTTTCGGCCTGCGCATCACGTGGAACCTGACCCTGAATAACCAGTTCGATTTGCTCAGGGGTATTCGGGGCCGGGCATTCGATGACAACCCGGTGTTGGATGACAAGGACAACGAGTTCGTCGCGGATATACACCCCGGCTTTGCGCACTTCCACCAGGATGGCACCTTCAATGCCGGGCCCTTCGTAGGGGCGCCGGACTGTGATTGCGAATCCGATCGTGACTTCAGGGTCAGGGGGCCGGAGCCAGGGGCCTTTGCCGCTGGCACGACCGGCACGGTATCCGGCCTAGGCGTCCACCAGATCGAGGAAACGGGGCAGCGGAGGAGCTTCACGGTCAATGTCGAGCCTTTGCGTGCAGTACCGGACCAGCCGCCGCAGCAACCGGCACAACAACCGCCGCAGCCGTAACCAGGCGGGTGATTGAAGCCCATCCCGTCCCGGAGCCGCTGACAGGAGCAGCCGCTCCGGCGTGGTCCCTGATCAGCGCCCTTGCCGGCCCGGCCGACAAGGGCGTTGTTCTTCAGGGATGCGGCTTCTGGCTCAGCCGGCGGGGCAGGGCGTCCGTTACATCAGGGGCTTACTGTTGCCCGAGCCGGGCCTGACCCCGACGCAATCCTTGGCCAGCCCGCTCGGCGCTTCCATCAACGCCACGTTGGTCACGCAGCGGAGCCAGATGCCCGCCAATTGCCCGGCCAGCGCCATCATCATTGGGTCTTGCCCATTCCGCCGCACACCGGAAAGACGGTTTATCCAGTCTTTTCAGCCAGGATTTGACGAACTTTTCAGATTTCCGCAGTCATATCCCTACTTTTCGAGCAACTCGACCGTTCAAGTTTTGACCGGGGCGGAGGTCTATGAATTTCGCTGCACGCAAGGCCGAGGATCGGCCATTCGATTGGGCCGGCCTGGGCTGGCTCTTCCTCTATTTCTGGTATTTCTCGGGTGTGACCCAGCTGCTGATCCAGGTCACCGGCACCAGCGGTTTCACCGGGTTTCGCCAGGCTTTCCTGCTCAGTGGCCTGTGGCTGATTCCGGTCCTGCTGTTCCCGCAGCGCAGCCGTGGCATCGCCGCCGTCGTCGGTGGGCTGCTCTGGCTGGCCTCGTTGCCGGCATTCGGCTACTTCCTGGTCTACGGCCAGGAGTTTTCCCAGAGCGTCATCTTCATCATGTTCGAGTCGAACGTGGCGGAGGGTTCGGAATACCTGGCGCAGTATTTTGCCTGGTGGATGGTGCCGGCCTTCCTCGGCTACGCCCTGGGCGCGGTGCTGCTCTGGACGCGCGTACGGCCGGTCCATCTGCCCCGGCGCCAGGCGCTGGTGGCGAGCCTGGCGCTGCTAGTGGCGCTGGTGGGTTATCCGGCGGTGAAGCAGGGCCTGGGCAACGACAGCTTCGAGGCCGCCCGCGACAGCTTCGAGAAGCGCATGGAACCGGCAGTGCCCTGGCAGTTGTTGGTGGGTTACCGGCAGTACCGTCAGCAGCTGACGGAAATGCACGAGCTGCTGGAGGGCAACGCCCGCATCGCGCCGCTGGCCAACCTCAAGGATGCCAACGCCGGGTTGCCGGCGACTCTGGTGCTGGTGATTGGCGAGTCCACCAACCGCCAGCGCATGAGCCTCTATGGCTACCCGCGCCAGACCACGCCCAACCTCGACCGCATCCGTGACCAGTTGGACGTCTTCGACAACGTCATCACCCCGCGCCCGTACACCATCGAGGCGCTGCAGCAGGTGCTGACATTCGCCGACGAGCAGAATCCCGATCTCTACCTGACCAAGCCCTCGCTGCTGAACATGATGAAGCAGGCCGGTTACAAGACCTACTGGATCACCAACCAGCAGACACTCACCAAGCGCAACACCATGCTCACCACCTTCTCCAAGCAGGCGGATGAGCAGTTCTACCTGAACAACAATCGCAACCAGAATGCCCGCCAGTACGACGATGACGTGCTGCCGCCCTTCGAGCGGGTGCTGGCCGACCCGGCGCCGCGCAAGTTCATCGTGGTGCACCTGCTGGGCACCCACATGAGTTACCAGTACCGCTACCCGCCGGCGTACGACCATTTCACCGATCGCCAGGGCGTGCCCGCCACTGTCACCGACGACCAGTTGTCCACCTACAACAGCTACGACAATGCCGTACTGTTCAATGACCATGTGGTGTCCAGCCTGATCGAGCGCTTCTCCGGCAGCGGCGCCAATGGTTTCCTGCTCTACCTGTCCGACCACGGTGAAGCGGTGTTCGACCCGGAGCACCCGCAGGTGCTGGGCCGTAACGAGGCGGCGCCCACCGCGCCGATGTACACCATCCCCTTCATGCTCTGGCGCTCGCCGCAATGGCGCGCCGGGCACCCGCTGGAACTCGGCGCCAGCCTGGGCCGGCCCTACAGCAGTGCCAGCTTCGTTCACACCTGGGCGGACCTGGCCGGAGTCAGCTTCGATGAATTCGATCCGAGCCGCAGCCTGGTCAATGCTGCCTTCCAGCCGCGCCCGCTGCTGATCGGCAACCCTTACAAGCCCAAGGCATTGATCGACTTCAGCCTGATCAAGCCCAAGGCCAGGAGCCGTGACATGGACGTGGTCAGCGGCGAGTCCGCGCCCGACAAGCGCCCGCAGGGCTGACCCGCGCCCGCCTGCGCCTGGGGATGCCCATGGCGCAGGTCCGGCTCTCCAATCCCTGCCGTCATCCCCGGTGTCCGTCGGTGGATTGGGATGCTGTACGAATTGTCCTTAGCGCGCCGCGCCTGGTTGAAGCCGCGACACGGTCATGCTGTGGTCCTCCCTTGATCGCCGCATGCCACCAATGGTTGCGGCCTGCCTCAACGCAGGAGGACTGCATGAAACTGGGAGAGATTCGCCGGACCATCCTCGAGCCGGCATTGGCCATGCTGCCTCCGGGCCTGGGGGGCGCCAGGGCCGAGGTGATGCTGCTGGCCATCGGCCTGCAGGAGAGTGGTTTCAAGCATCGACGGCCCGCCATCGGACCTGAGCGTGGCTACTGGCGCTTCGACCCCGATGACGACAATGTAGGCGCCGTGCTGCGGCACCCGGCTACCGCCGCCCTGGCGGTGGCGGTCTGCGATGAGCAGCAGGTGCCACCCATCGAGGAGCGGGTGTTCACCGCCCTGGAGCATGACGACCTGCTGTCAGCTGTCTTCGTCAGGCTGCGCCTGCACATCGAAGGCGAGCGGCTGCCGCCGGTGGGGGACGTGGGGGACGCCTGGAGCCTCTATTGTCGCGCCTGGCGGCCCGCGGAGCTGATCCGGCGGAAATGGGACCGCAGTTACGCACGGGCCATGGATGCTCTGAGCGCGCCGCCCTGATTCGGGGCTGGGCTGGGCCGTGGTGGTGATTTCGAGTTGACCGGCGGGGCGTTTTTGTCTGTAGTTCGCCTGCCCGAAAGCCCCCGATCCCCTCTGCAAGGACCCACCATGGCCGGAGCCAGCCTGCTGACCCTGATCGACGATATCGCCACCCTGCTCGATGACGTCTCGGTAATGACCAAAGTCGCCGCGAAGAAGACCGCGGGTGTGCTGGGTGACGACCTGGCGTTGAACGCCCAGCAGGTCAGCGGCGTGCGTGCCGAGCGCGAATTGCCGGTGGTCTGGGCGGTGGCCAAGGGCTCCCTGGTGAACAAGGCCATCCTGGTGCCCGCGGCCCTGCTGATCAGCGCCCTCGCGCCCTGGGCGGTGATCCCGCTGCTGATGCTGGGCGGCGCCTTCCTCTGCTTCGAAGGTTTCGAGAAGCTGGCGCACAAGTGGCTGCACAGCCACGAGGAAGACGAACAGGCCCATGCCGCCCTGGCCGATGCCGTGGCCAACCCGGACGTGGACCTGGTGGCCATGGAGAAGGACAAGATCAAGGGCGCCATCCGCACCGACTTCATCCTCTCCGCCGAGATCATCGTCATTACCCTCGGCACGGTTTCCGATGCCGCGTTCGGTAAGCAGGTGACCGTGCTCGTGGGCATCGCCCTGATCATGACGGTGGGCGTGTACGGCCTGGTGGCCGGCATCGTCAAGCTGGACGACCTGGGCTTCTACCTGGTGCGCCAGGCCAGTTCGGCGGCCCAGGCCGTAGGCCGCGCCATCCTCGCCGCCGCGCCCTGGATGATGAAGGGCCTGTCGGTGCTGGGCACCGCTGCCATGTTCCTGGTGGGCGGCAGCATCATCCTCCACGGCATCCCGGCGGCCCACCACCTGCTGGAGCCAGTGCTGGCCGCTTCCGGCGGTTTCTCCTGGCTGGTGCAGATACTGGTCGACGGCCTGGCGGGTATCCTCTCCGGCGCGCTGGTGCTGGCGGGGGTGAGCCTGGTGAAGAAGGTGATTTCCGCCGTCAGGGGCTGAGCCTGGAGGGCGATACCCATCGGTGCCTTGCGCGGCCTCGCTGGTGGATAGAAAAGCGCTATCCACCCTACATGGCTACGGGGCACGGGCGGGGCCGCCTGGCGCGAGGGTCGGCCGTAGGGTGCGCCGTGCGCACCAATTCAGGTGGTCAGGCGGAAACCTGACCCAGCCTTGGACCATGTCTGGTGCGCACAGCGCACCCTACCGTTTTGCACATCGCTCGACAGGGCTCAGCGGCTGATCGGCTTGAACGCGCAGTAGCCTGGGCGCGGGCCGATGCGCGGGTGATTGCGGCAGGTCTCCGGGCGCTTGTCGTAGACGGTGCACAGACGGCTCTTGCGGTCGAGGAAGTAGCAGTCGTTGTTGCCCATGCGGGTCAGGGTGAAGATCCCCGACTTCTGGTTGAAGCGCTCCACCACGCCATCTTTCATCAGTCGCTTGGCGATGTTCTTCGGCGGCTCGCCGCGCTCGAACTCGGCTACCAGCTCCAGGCGGATCAGGTCGCTCAGACGCACTTCGACCGGCATGGTGCAGCAACTGGAGACGCAGGCGTGGCACATGGTCTTTTCGTATTTGATCCAGGTGTCCGTCCGGTCGAGGTCGGCACCGACGATCATCATGGTCTTCATGGTCGGCGAGCAGGGTAGGGAATTGGGGCGGGCATCATAGCGATGTCGGTGAAAAAGTGAACAGTTTCCCGTCGGGGAGTGTGAAATTTCCCATCGTCCCGTCACATATTCTCGGATCTCGTGCTGAGCTGTAAGAAGTTTCTGTGTCTGTGGGCCAGCCGGCATTCGTCTCTATTGGGCCGGTACCTTGCTCCTGTAAATTCTGGCCGGCGCTCAATCATCCGGGATGACACTGCATGCAATGGATTTTCATGCTGGTTGGCCTGGCCTTCGGGGCCGCAATCGATGAAGGCGTCGTCGGGGCGTTGCTCGGCGGCCTGATGGGCCTGGGGCTGGGCCAGGCCATTCGCCTCCAGGCTCTGGCACGGGAGAACGCCGAGTTGCGCAAGGCGCTGGACGGTTTCGCCGCTCGTTTCGACAAGGGCACCCGGGCCATCCACGAGCGCCTGCTCAAGGTGGAGCAGGGCGGGGCGCAGCCGGCTGCTGAAGCGCCCCCGCCCCCACCTCCACCCGTTGCCGAGTCGGTGGCGCCGACGGCCGAACCCGAAGCCGTGCCGGAGAGCGATGCCGAGCTAGTCTGGGAGCTGCCGGCCGAGGTGGCGGAGGAGCCCATCGCCGCGGCCGAGGCGAAGCCCGCGCCGGCCGCTGCCGCCAGCGACGCTGCCTGGGGCCAGGAAGCCCGGCGCGAGGCACCCCGCCAGGCCCCGCCGAAGCCGCCGAGGCCCCGTGAACCCTCCCTGCTCGAACGTGGTTTCGCCGCAGCCCGCAACTGGCTGTTCGGTGGCAATACCGTGCTGCGCGTCGGCGTGGTGCTGCTGTTCCTCGGCCTGGCCTTCCTGCTGCGCTACGCCACCGAAGGCATGGTGGTGCCGATTGAGCTGCGCTACGCCGGGGTGGCCCTTGCCGCCATCGCATTGCTCGGCCTCGGCTGGTGGCTGCGCCGGCGCAACCCCGGCTACGGATTGATGCTCCAGGGCGCTGGCATCGCCGTGCTCTACCTGACAGTGTTCGCCGCCATGCGCCTGCACCCGCTGCTGGACCCGAAGATGGCCTTCGCCCTGTTGGTCGCGGTGACCTTGTTCTCCGCCATCCTCGCGGTGGCCCAGGACGCGCTGGGCCTGGCCGCCGCCGCTGCCCTGGGCGGTTTCGCCGCGCCCATCCTGACCTCCAGCGGCAGCGGCGACCATGTGGCGCTGTTCAGCTATTTCGCCCTGCTCAATACCGGCATCTTCGCCATCGCCTGGTTCAAGGCCTGGCGCCTGCTCAACCTGATCGGCTTCATCGGTACCTTCGGTATCGGCTTCGCCTGGGGCCTGCGTTCCTACCGGCCTGAACTGTTCGCCAGCACCGAGCCCTTCCTGGTGCTGTTCTTCCTGATGTATGTCGGCATCGGCCTGCTCTTCGCCCGCAGCAAGCTGGCCGAGGCGGGGGACGCGCCGCAAGAGCGTGACGAGCTGTTGCGCTGGTCGGCGCGCCAGGCCGACATGGTAGACGGCACCGTGCTGTTCGGTCCGCCCATCATCGGTTTCGGCCTGCAGGTGGCGCTGGTCCGCCATATCGAGTTCGGCGCCGCCTTCAGCGCCCTGGCCCTGGGGCTGTTCTACCTGCTGTTGGCCCGCACCCTGGCCGGACGTACCGCCGGTCGCGCGCTGTTGCTGGTGGAAACCTGCCTGGCCCTGGGAGTGGTGTTCGGCAGCCTGGCCATCCCGCTGGGGCTGGATGCGCGCTGGACCTCCGCCGCCTGGGCGGTGGAAGGCGCGGGCATCTACTGGCTCGGCCTGCGCCAGGGACGTCCGTTGGCGCGGGCATTCGCCCTGCTGCTGCAGTTCGGCGCGGCAGTGGCCTTTCTCGGCGGGCTGCGCACGGCAAGCGATACCTTGCTGGACGGTTCGTTCCTGGGCGCCCTGATGCTTGGCATGGCGCTGCTGTTCAGCTACTGGCAACTGCGCCGGGCCCCGGCCGATGCCGCCAGTGCGCTGGAACAGCGCGGAAAGCCGCTGCTGGCCGCTGGCGGCCTGGCCTTCCTCTACCTGATGGCGCCATTGCTTTTCGACGCCGAAGGTACGGCCATCACCTGGGCCGTGGCCGGCCTTGCGACCCTCTTCGTCGGGCTGCGCCTGCAGTCCCGCGCGTTCCTGTTCAGCGCCTTCGCGGTGCAACTGCTGGGCGGTGCGGTCTTCCTGCTCGACCTGGATGGCTCCGGCCTGGGCAGCGGCGCCGTACCGGGTTGGCGTGGCCTGTTGGTGGCCTCGCTGATCGGTCTGGCGTTGATCGCCGGGATGCTGCTGGCTGCCCGTGACCCGTTGGCGCGCAGCGACGCACGCCTGTTGCGCGGGCTGTCCTTCGTGCTGCTGGCGGGCCTGGCCTTCGTCAACCTGGCGGTACTCTTCGTGCTGCCCTGGCGTACCGCCGGCGCCGTCTGGGCCGGCAGCGGACTGCTGATCCTCTGGCTCAGCCTGCAGCTGCAGCAGCGGGCGGGCTTCTACTTCGGTCTGTTCCTGCAACTGCTGGCGGGCATGAGTTTCCTCGCGGTGAGCCCGCTGCTGCTGGGCGAGCCGAGTGGCGAAGGCCTGCGCCCGCTGGCCCATGCCGGTTTCTGGACCCCGGCGGTGCTGGCCCTGGCGGCCTTCGTCGGGGCCTGGCGTCTGCAACGGGTGGCGCGTGGCGAGGCGGCGATGGGCGGGCTCAGCCTCGTGCATCTGGCGCAACTGCTGCTGGCCTGGAGTGCGGGCTGGTGGGCCCTGGCCTGGCTGGCGGAAATCGGCCGCTTCGCGGCACCGGGGCAAGAGGTGCCCCTGGCCCTCTTGCTCGCCGCCGCCAGCGTCGCCTTCGCTACCTGGCTGGCCGGGCGCGAACAGTGGCGTGCCCTGGCGCTGCTTTGTCTGTCGCTGGCGCCGGCCGGCGTGCTGGCGCTGGCCGTTGCCTGGCAGCCGCGCTATCACCCGGCGGCGGATTTCGGCTGGGGTGGATGGGGCGCGCTGTTCGTCGTGCACCTGCTGGCCCTGCGGCGGCTCGATGGCCTGCTGCCGGCGGGGACGCGCAGCGCCGCCCATGTGCTGGGCTGCTGGTTGCTGCTCGGCGTGCTGGCCCTGGAACTGCGCTACCTGCTGATGCTGCTGTCCGAGCAGTACAACGCCTGGCGCTGGCTGGGCTGGGCGCTGCTGCCGAGCGCCTGGCTGTTGCTGGTGGCGCTGCGGCCGGGCCTGCCCTGGCCGGTGGCAGCCTACCCACGGGAATACCGTCTCTGGGCCTCCCTGCCGCTGGCGCTGCTGATGCTTGCCTGGTTCTGGATCGCCAACGCCTGGAGCGACGGCGCCGCCGAACCGCTGCCCTACCTGCCGTTGTTCAACCCCCTGGAGCTGGGCCTGCTGTTCGCCCTGCTCGGTGTCTGCCTCTGGCTGCGGGATTGCCTGCCGCAATTCGGCCTGGCCGTGCAGCCGGCCTGGTTGACCACGGCGGTGGCGGGCGTCTCGCTGTTCGCCCTGGCCACCGCTGCGGTGTTCCGTTGCGCCCACCACTGGGGCGGCGTGCCCTATCAGCTGGAGGCGCAGCTGGAGTCCATGCAGGTGCAGGCGGGGTTGTCCATCGTCTGGACCAGCATCGCCCTCGGCCTGATGGTCGGCGGCCACCTGCGCGCCCGTCGCGAACTCTGGCTGGTGGGGGCGGCGCTGATCGCGCTGGTGGTGGCCAAGCTGTTCTTCGTCGAGCTGGGCAACCGCGGCGGCCTGGAGCGCATCGTGTCTTTCATCGGCGTCGGCGTGCTGCTGCTGGTCGTCGGCTATTTCGCGCCACTGCCGCCCAGGCGCGCTGAACCTGAAGAGGAGCGGGTCAACGCATGATCGATCTGTCTTGTCTGCGCCGCCCCGGCCTGGCCCTGCTGGCGGGCCTGGGGCTGCTCTGCCAACCCCTGCTGGCCGCTGAGCAGCCGGAGGATTTCGCCACCCGGGTCGAACTGCGCCTGGAAGGCGAGGGGCCCTGGTACCGGCTGGAGCTGCCCATGGCCCTGCACTTCGCGGCGCGCCACGCCGACCTGCGCGACCTGCGAGTGTTCAACGCCGAAGGCGAAACCCTGGCCTACGCCCTGACCCGCAGCAGCAGCGGCGAACGCCGCGCCCGCCACGAGCATGTGCTGCGCGGCTTCCCGCTGCGTGGCCCGGCCCAGGACGCCGCCGGCGTACCCAGCGTGCGGGTGGAACGCAGCACCACCGGTACCGTGGTGCAGGTGGTGCCGAATAGCCCGGTTTCAGCCGGCGAGCAGTTGCGCGGCTGGCTGCTGGACGCCAGCGCCGTCGAGGCGCCGCTGGAAAAGCTGAGCCTGGAGTGGAATGGCGGAGACGGCTTCCAGCACTTCCGCATCGAGGCCAGCGACGACCTGCAGCACTGGGAGTCCTGGGGTGACGGGCAGGTGGCCCGGCTGTCCTACGCCGACCAGCGCATCGACCAGCGCGAGGTCAGCCTGCCGGGGCGCAAGGCGCGTTACCTGCGCCTGCTCTGGCAGAGCCCGCAACAGGCACCGGAACTGAGTGTGATCAAGGTGGAAAGCGCCAGTCGCGAGAGCCTGCCGGCGGCGATGGCCTGGTCGGCGCCGCTGGAGCCGGTCAACGCGAAGGACGGCCAGTACCTCTGGGAGCTGCCGCTGGGCCTGCCGATCGAACGCCTGCACATCGCCGTCGAGCGCCCGGGGAGCCTGCTGCCGGTGCAGGTGGAGGGGCGCCGGGATGGTGCGCCGCAGTGGCAGCCGCTGGCCACCGGCCTGCTCTATCGGCTGCCGCAGGACGGCAAGGAGGTGGCCCGGGAAGAGCTGGACCTGCCGGGCTGGATGGCGGTCAAGCAACTGCGCCTGAACGTGGATCAGCGCGCCGGCGGCTTCGGCCAGCAGGTGCCGCGCCTGGAGGTCGGCATGCACGCCACCCAGGTGGTCTTTCTCGCGCGTGGCAATCCGCCTTTCACCCTCGCCCTCGGCAATGCCTCGGCCAGTCGCGCGGAGCTGCCCCTGGCCACGCTGGTGCCCGGCTACGACAGCGCCCGCCTGGAGAAGATCGGCCGCGCCGAAGCGCTAGCGGTGCCGCCGCAGGTTGGCGTACAAGCGGTGCAGCGGGAGACTGCCGAACGGATTCTGTGGAAGCGTGTCGGGCTCTGGGCGGTGCTGCTGCTGGGCGTCGGCCTGCTGGGGGTGATGGCCTTCAGCCTGCTGCGCCGGCCGGCGACCCGTTCCTGAGGCCCAGGTCGTCGCTTCAAGGCGGCGGTGATGGCTTTTTGATGTATCTTTGGTCTTTCTTTTTTCGGGGGCCCGTACGGCCTCCGTTCAGGTCAGGACGGCCAGTGCCCAGCCCTCAGCAGTTCCTTGCAAGCCTGCCCAACTGTCTTCCCACGCTCCCCGGAGCGCGGCGATGAACGCCTGCCTGGCCAGCGGCTGGAGCCTGAACGCTCCGGTGGCCCTGACCCTGGTGGTCGGCCTGGGGGTGATCCTCATGGCGCGCTGGGTCAATCGCCAGCGCCACTTCCCCGGCCGCGAGAGCTTCATCGTCCTGCACATGGGCATCTTCTGGTGGCTGGCCGCCGCCGGCCTGGAGCTGGCGGCGCAGGCGCCGCAGTGCAAGGTGTTCTGGGCCGGCATGGCCTGGCCGGGGATCATCGCCGTGCCGACCCTGTGGGCGGTATTCCTCTGGCAGTACGTCAACAGCATCCGCTTACCCCTGAGCCTGCGCGGCTACCTGCTGCTCGGCATAGGCCCGCTGGTGGCCTCCGCCATGGCCCTGAGCAACCCCTGGCACCAGCTGTTCTACGGCCCCGGCACCCAGCCGGTGGACGACAGCCTGGGCGCTGCGATCCGCTACGACCACGGCCCGTTGTTCGACGCCGTGGCCATCTACGTCTACGTCTTCATGATCTTCTGCCTGGCCGTGGTGACCCGTGCGGCCCTGGCCAGCCACGGCGTGCATCGCCGGCATTACCTGGCTTTCGTGCTGGTCACCTGCGTGCCCTGGGGCGCCAACCTCAGCTACGTGGTCTACGGCTGGACGCTGTTCGGCTTCGACCCCACCCCCTTCAGCTTCGCCTTCACCCTGGTGGCCTTCGCCTGCCTGATCCTCGGCGTGCGCCTGTTCGACCTGCTGCCGGTGGCGCGCCACCTGTTGCTGGAGGAATTACCCGACCCGGTGCTGGTGGTCGATCCGCGGCGCCGGGTGATAGACGCCAACCCCGCCGCCCTGGCGCTGGCCGGGCAGTCCGGCGACTGGCAGGGCATGGCGCTGGCCAACTGGCCGGTGTGCGGGGCCGAACTGGAAGCGATGCTGGCCGCCGGCGAGCAGGAGATGTTGCTGATGCCGGCCAGCTCATCGCGTTATTTCGAGGTGCGCTCCCGCGAGATCGAGCGGGTCACCCGCGGCGGTACCGTCATCCTCGGGCAGATGTTCTATTTGCGTGACATCACCGCGCGCCATTGCAGCGAACTCAAGCTGGCCGAAGCCCTGGCGACCAGCGAAGAGCGCCTGCGCACCATCACCCGCCTGCACGAGCAGTTGCAGGAGCAGGCCCTGCGCGACCCGCTGACCGGCCTGTACAACCGCCGTCACCTGGGCGAGCTGTTCAGCCGCGAGATATTGCGCAGCCAGCGCGAGCGCACGCCCATTGCCCTGGCACTGATCGATCTCGATCACTTCAAGCGGCTCAACGACTGCCATGGCCATCTGGTTGGCGACGACGTACTGCGAGCCGTGGCCATCCACCTCACCGGCAACCTGCGTGGCAGCGACGCGGTCTTCCGCATCGGCGGCGAGGAGTTCCTGCTGCTGCTGCCGGGGGCGTCGGGCGACGAAGCCTATTCCCGGCTGCAGGCGCTGTGCCGCGACCTGGCCGCTCGGTCCTTGCCCACCCGTGAGGGGAGCCTGACGGTCACCCTCTCGGCCGGCCTGGCGGTATGGCCGGCCCAGGGGCAGACGCTGGAGGACCTGATGCAGGCTGCCGATGCCGCGCTCTACGAGGCCAAGCGCGGTGGCCGCAACCAGGTGCGGCGGATGCCGGCCTCCGCGGCGACCAATGGCTGAACCCCGGCTCGCCTGTGGCGTCAGATGATTTCGTAAGCCGCGTGGGAATCAGCGGCGAATTTCCTTGCCGCCTTCCATCCCACTGTGAGGCATTGCGAACTTACTCGCGCTAAACTGCGCGCATTTTTCCACCCCTCCGGAGCCATTCCATGTCCCGCGTTACCCTGAGTCGCTACCTGATCGAGCAGACCAGAAGCCACAACACTCCTGCCGATCTGCGCTTCCTCATCGAGGTTGTCGCACGTGCGTGCAAGGAGATCAGCCATGCGGTGTCCAAGGGCGCCCTGGGCGGCGTGCTCGGCAGCATGGGCACCGAGAACGTACAGGGCGAAGTGCAGAAGAAGCTGGACGTGATGTCCAACGAAATCCTGCTGGAAGCCAACGAGTGGGGCGGTCACCTGGCCGGCATGGCGTCGGAGGAGATGGACAACGCCTACCAGATCCCCGGCAAGTACCCCAAGGGTGCCTACCTGCTGGTATTCGACCCGCTGGACGGTTCCTCCAACATCGACGTCAACGTGTCGGTCGGTACCATCTTCTCGGTGCTGCGTTGCCCCGAGCAGTACCTGTCCCAGAACGACAGCCTCAATGAGGAGGCCTTCCTCCAGCCGGGCGCCAAGCAGGTGGCCGCCGGCTACGCCATCTACGGCCCGCAGACCATGCTGCTGCTGACCCTGGGCGACGGCGTGAAGGGCTTCACCCTGGACCGCGAGCTGGGCAGCTTCGTGCTCACCCACGACAACATCCGTGTACCGGAAACCACCGCCGAGTTCGCCATCAACATGTCCAACGAGCGTCACTGGGAGACCCCGGTGAAGCGCTATGTCGGCGAAATGCTGGCCGGCAAGACCGGCCCCCTGGGCAAGAACTACAACATGCGCTGGATCGCCTCCATGGTGGCGGACGTGCACCGTATCCTCACCCGCGGCGGTATCTTCATGTACCCCTGGGACGCCCGTGAGCCGGAGAAGCCCGGCAAGCTGCGCCTGATGTACGAGGCCAACCCGATGTCCTTCATCATCGAGCAGGCCGGCGGCGCCTCCACCGACGGCCGTCAGCGCATCCTCGACATCCAGCCGACTTCCCTGCACCAGCGCGTGCCGGTCTTCCTCGGTTCCAAGGAAGAAGTCGCCCGCGTTACCGGTTACCACCAGGAGTAACCCATGCAGTCCTGGCAGCCGCTGCTCGACTGGTGGTTCGGCCCCGAGGCCTCTGCCAGCCAGACCGCCGCGGCGCGCCAGAGACTGTGGTTCGGCAAGAAGGACAGCCAGGACGCCGAGGCCCGTGAGCGCTTCGGCGAACTGGTGGAGCAGGCCCTGGCCGGCGGGCTCGGCGACTGGGCTGGGCAGCCGGACGGCTGGCTGGCGCTGATCCTGCTCCTGGACCAGCTGCCGCGCATGATCTTCCGCAATTCCCCGCGCGCGTTTGCCGGCGACGCCCGCGCCCAGTCTCTGGTGGCCGAAGGCCTCGCCCGTGGCCTGGAGCGGGACCTTGCACCCATCCGCCAGGTATTCGTCTACCTGGTGCTGGAGCATGCCGAGGACCTGGCCTGCCAGGAGCGCGCGCTGTACCGCTATCGCCTGTTGCTGGATGGCGCCGCCGAAGCCGAGCGCGAGCTGTTCGAGAACTTCCTCGACTTTGGCGAACGCCACCGGGTGGTGATCGCCCGCTTCGGCCGCTTCCCTCATCGCAACGCCATTCTCGGCCGCCCCTCCAGCGCCGAGGAATCCGCCTTTCTGCTGCAGCCGGGTTCGCGCTTCTAGGACCAAAGGAAAAGTCGCCGGGTACTGGCACTTTTGCCGGGGCCGGCGCTCAAATGGGCATCCGTGCGACCGCTATGCCAAGCTTGTCGCGTCCCATCCGCCAAGGAGTGCTTCATGTCCCTGCGTACCCTCGCCCTCTTGTCCTGCTGCCTGGTGCTGGCCGCCTGCAACAAGCTCAACCAGGAGAACTATTCCAAGCTCAAGTCCGGCATGACCAAGGCCGAGGTGGAGATGCTGCTGGGCAACCCCACAGAGTGCGCCGGCGCCGTGGGCTTCACCAGCTGCACCTGGGGCGACGAGAAGACCTTCGTCAGCGTGCAGTACGCCGGCGACAAGGTGCTGATGTTCTCCGGCAAGGGACTCAAGTGATACGTCCAGCCGCGTTGCTGGCGGCCCTGCTGCTGGCTGGCTGCGCCAGTCACGGTGAGGGCCCGGTAGCGCCGCGCACAGTGGCGGCGGTGGACCTGGAACGCTATCAGGGCACCTGGTACGAGCTGGCGCGCATGCCGATGTCCTTCCAGCGTGGCTGCGCCCAGTCCGAGGCGCACTACAGCCTGCAGGGCGACGGTAGCCTCGGTGTGTTGAACCGCTGCCTTACGCTGGAGGGGCACTGGAAGGAAGTCCGGGGCAAGGCCGTCCCCCAGGTGCAAGGCCGTAACGACAAGCTCTGGCTGAGTTTCGACACCTGGTTTTCGCGGCTGCTGCCCGGTGTCGCCAGTGGAGAATACTGGGTGCTCTACCTGGACGAGGGCTACCGCACCGCGCTGGTCGGCAACCCCAATCGCAAGTACCTCTGGCTGCTGTCGCGCACGCCCGTGGTGTCGGAGAAGAGCCGCGAGCGGTTGCTGGAGGCGGCCGAAGGGCAGGGCTATGACACTGACTTGCTGATCTGGCGTACGCCGGACAGCGCCCTCACCCCCAGCCCCTCTCCCTGAAAAGGAGAGGGGTGACTCGCGCCTGAAGGAGCGTGTCCGGCCGGTAATTCGGAGTGGTGCCGGGCTCCAGATGAAGGCGTGGCACCGGCAAGCGCCCCTCGCCCTTCAGGGAGAGGGGAGCGGGGGTCACGCCAGTACCTTTCTCAGCACTCCCGCAAACTCCTTCGCCGTCGCCTCCTCGGCGGCATGCCGTCCATCCCGCACCACCCAATTGCCACCCACCATCACATCGCGCACCTGGCGGTCGCCGCCGGCGAACAGCCAGCGGTTGAGCAGGGCGTCACCTTCGGCGGTGGCGAGATAGGGGTCGTTGCCGTCCAGCACGATCCAGTCGGCGCGCTTGCCGACTTCCAGGGCGCCTACCGGCTGGCCGAGTGCCTGGGCGCCGCCGGCCAGGGCGGCGTCGAACAGGGTACGGCCCACCTGCGGCTGGTCGGCGCGGTAGAGGCGGTTGCGGCGCTGGTCGCGCAGGCGCTGGCCGTATTCCAGCCAGCGCAGCTCTTCCACCACGCTCACCGAGACATGGCTGTCGGAACCGATGCCCAGGCGGCCGCCCCGGGCGAGGAAGTCCACCGCCGGGAAGATGCCGTCGCCCAGATTGGCCTCGGTGGTCAGGCAGAGTCCGGCCACGGCGCGGCTTTCGGCCATGGCCGCCACTTCGTCGGGTTCGGCGTGGGTGGCATGGACCAGGCACCAGCGCTCATCCACCGGGGCGTTTTCGTAGAGCCATTGCAGCGGGCGGCGGCCGCTCCAGGCCAGGCAGTCATCCACTTCCTTCTGCTGCTCGGCGATATGGATATGGATGGGCCGGGCGCCCTGCTCGGCGCCGAGCACCGCGGACAATTGTTCGGGGGTGACCGCGCGCAGGGAGTGGAAGCACAGGCCCAGTTGTTGGTTGGGCTGGCGGGCGATCTCGCCGCGCAGGCGTTCCTGCAGGGCCAGGTAGCTGTCGGTGCTGTGGATGAAACGCCGTTGCCCGTCGTTGGGTGCCTGGCCGCCGAAGCCGGCGTGGCTGTAGAGCACCGGCAGCAAGGTCAGGCCGATGCCGGCATCGCGGGCGGCCTGGCTGACCCGCAGGGACAGCTCGGCCGGGTCGGCGTAGCGGCGGCCATCGGCGTCGTGGTGCACGTAGTGGAACTCGGCGACGCCGGTGTAACCGGCCTTGAGCATTTCGATATAGAGCTGGCGGGCGATGACTTCCACCTGCTCCGGATCGAGCCGGCCCACCAGGCGGTACATCAGGTCGCGCCAGGTCCAGAAGCTGTCGTTGGGGTTGCCCGCCACTTCCGCCAGACCCGCCATGGCGCGCTGGAAGGCGTGGGAGTGCAGGTTCGGCATACCCGCCAGCACCGGGCCCTGGAGGCGTTCGGCGCCGTCCGCGCCGGCATCGGCCCGGACCTCTTCGAGCAGGCCGTTGATTGATACTTCGAAGCGGACGTTGCGCGCCCAGCCTTGCGGCAGCAGGGCGCGTTCGGCGAAGAAAGCGGACATGGCGAGGGACCCCGGGATGGGTGGTTTTATTTGTATATACATATACAGACGTTTGCGTGTAACGTAAACTCACGTCAGTCGCGCACTTGTCTGGAATTGTCGAATCCGGTACATGCCGGGAGCGGGCACCCCGTTCCGGGCTTCGCCTGTCCAGCCCACGCCGACAAGGAGATACCCGTGTCCATTTCGCCCACAGCACCATCCTCGCTGGCCGCCCAGATGGGGGAAGCCCCCGCGCCGCTCTATGCCCGCGTCAAGCAGATGATCAGCCAGCAGATCCAGAGCGGGGCCTGGCCGCCGCATTACCGCGTGCCGTCGGAAAGCGAACTGGTCAACGAGCTGGGCTTCAGCCGCATGACCATCAACCGCGCCCTGCGCGAGCTGACCGCCGAGGGGCTGCTGGTGCGCATGCAGGGCGTGGGCACCTTCGTCGCCGAGCCCAAGGGCCAGTCGGCGCTATTCGAAGTGCACAACATTGCCGAGGAGATCGCCCAGCGCGGTCACCGCCATCATTGCGTGGTGGTCAGTCTGGTGGATGAAGTGGCCGGCCCCGAGCGCGCCATGGCGCTGGACCTGCGCGAAGGTCAGCGGGTCTTCCATTCGCGCATCGTGCATTTCGAGAACGATGTGCCGGTGCAGATCGAGGACCGCTTCGTGAACCCGGCCGTCGCCCCCGATTATCTGAAGCAGGATTTCACCCGCCAGACGCCTTACGCCTACCTGTCCCAGGTGGCGCCGCTGACCGAGGGCGAGCATGTGGTCGAAGCCATCCTGGCCGATGCCGAGGAATGCAAGCTGCTGCAGATCGAGCGCGGCGAGCCCTGCCTGTTGATCCGCCGGCGCACCTGGTCCGGGCGCAATACCGTGACCAGCGCGCGCCTCCTCTATCCCGGTTCCCGCTACCGCCTCGAAGGACGTTTCGGTTCATGACCCAATCCCGCCTGCTGCGTGCCGCCGACTACCCCCGCATGCCGTGGAAGAACGGCGCCGGTTCCACCCAGGAAATCGCCCGCGACGCCGGCGACGGCCTGGATGGCTTCGGCTGGCGCCTGTCCATCGCCGATGTCGGCCAATCAGGCGGCTTCTCCGCCTTCACCGGCTACCAGCGGGTGATTACCGTGCTGGAAGGCGCCGGCATGCGCCTGGAAGTGGACGGCCAGCGCTCGCGCGACCTCCGTGCCCTGGATGCCTTCGCCTTCGATGGCGGCAGTGCCGTGCACTGCGACCTGATCGACGGCGCGATCCGCGATTTCAACCTCATCTACTCACCGCAGCGCTACGCCGCGCGCCTGCAATGGCTGCGGGTCGACGGCGAGCTCAAGCTCTTCTCCGCCGCCAGCACCCTGCTGCTGTTCGCCGCCGAGGGCGGGGTGAGCCTAGGCTTCGATGGCCAGCGTTCCGACGTGCTGGGACGCCATGACTGCCTGCACCTGGAAATGCCCGGCACCCTCACCGAGGTGAAGCTGAGCGGGAGCGGTGCCGCCTGCTGCCTGATCGAGCTGACGCCGCGCTGATTGATGGTTGGGCTTGGCCTGGTGCAGCCCAGCCTGCGGCCCATGCGGGCCGTTTCTTTTGCAGGGGCGAATTCATTCGCCAAGGGCGGCGCAGCTGCCCCGGAAGGACCTGAAGGGCAAACCTTCGGTCTGCTTGGCGAATGAATTCGCCCCTACAGGTTTCAAGCCTACCAATGCTCCAGCAGGCACGATGGCGCCACAGGGTCTACACCTAACCCTGTCGCCCGCCACGCCTACCGGAGCCTTCCATGCCCCGCCACAGCGTCCTTGCCGCCATCGTCCTGTCCCTGTCCCTGTCCCTGTCCCTGCTCCTGCCCGCCTCGCTGGAAGCCGAAGCCGCCGAATGCCCTTATCCCAAGCCTGTGGTGCTGGCCGGGTTGAACTGGGAAAGCGGCATGTTCACCACTGAAGTGCTGCGTGTCCTGCTGGAGAAAGGCTACGGCTGCAAGACTGACGTGCTGCCGGGTAACACCCTGACCATGGAGAACGCCCTGCGGCAGAACGATATCCAGGTGATCGCCGAGCAGTGGGCCGGGCGCAGCGAGCTGTGGCGCAAGGCCGAGGCGGCTGGCGAAGTGTTCGCCGTCGGCGAGCCGGTGAAAGGCGCCACCGAAGGCTGGTGGGTGCCGGATTACCTGGTGAAGGGCGAGGGCGCGCCCGCCGCCGGTTTGCGTTCGGTCAGCGACCTGCCGCGCTTCAAGGCGCTGTTCAAGGACCCGGAATCGCCCGACAAGGGGCGCTTCTACAACTGCCCCACGGGCTGGACCTGCGAAGGGGTCAACAGCCAGAAGCTCAAGGCCTACGGTCTGGAAGACAGCTACGTGAACTTCCGCACCGGCACCGGGCCGGCGCTGGATGCGGCGATCAGCTCGGCGATCCGCCAGCGCCAGCCGATCCTCTTCTACTACTGGTCGCCCACACCGCTGATGGGCCGTTACCAACTGGTGCAGCTGGAGGAGCCCCCTTTCGACCAGAAGGCCTGGGAAACCCTGATCGATCCGAGCAACCCCAAGCCCATCGGCACCCGCTCGCTGCCGGCGAAGATCGCCATCGGCGTCTCCCGTGACCTGCGCGAGAAGGCTCCGCCGCTGGTGCAGGCCTTCGAGAAGCTGGAGATTCCCCTGCCGCTGTTCAACGGCATCCTCGCGCGCATGGCCGAGGAGCACGCCGAGGCCGCGCCCATGGCCGATGCCTTCTATCGCCAGCATCGGGATATCTGGGCGCAGTGGGTGCCGGCGGAGGTGGCCCTGCGCATCGATGCGTCACTGAAATGACTGTTACCTAAGGCCCCACTTCGAAGCGTGACTGCTTCGAAAATGGGCGTTTTCACCATGCGGTAACAGTTTTTCGGCGCCTGCCTGTCGTACTTGTCTATACATCTTCATTGGCTGCGGCCCTTGTGCCGCAAGGCTTCCAGCTGTCCCACGCGAATGCGGAAAGACATTTGGCCCCTTGCTTGCATATGCTTGTATGTACAAGCTTATATGTGTGTAGATGTGCACCGCCTTTCCCGCGCAGTCAGACAGTGACACTGCCCACCGCTACCACCCTATGAGGAGCCAGGCATGACCAAATTCCGTGACACCGAAATCCGCGCCCCGCGTGGCAACAAGCTGAACGCCAAGAGCTGGCTGACCGAAGCGCCGCTGCGCATGTTGATGAACAACCTCGACCCCGAGGTGGCGGAGAACCCGAAGGAACTGGTGGTGTACGGCGGCATCGGCCGTGCCGCGCGCAACTGGGAGTGCTACGACAAGCTCGTCGAGACCCTGAAGGACCTGAATGACGACGAAACCCTGCTGGTGCAGTCCGGCAAGCCGGTCGGCGTGTTCAAGACCCACGCCAACGCCCCGCGCGTGCTGATCGCCAACTCCAACCTGGTGCCGCACTGGGCCACCTGGGAGCACTTCAACGAACTGGACGCCAAGGGCCTGGCCATGTACGGCCAGATGACCGCCGGCAGCTGGATCTACATCGGCAGCCAGGGCATCGTCCAGGGCACCTATGAAACCTTCGTCGAAGCCGGTCGCCAGCACTACAACGGCAACCTCACCGGCCGCTGGGTGCTCACCGCCGGCCTCGGCGGCATGGGCGGCGCCCAGCCGCTGGCCGCCACCCTGGCCGGCGCCTGCTCGCTGAACATCGAGTGCCAGCAGACCAGCATCGACTTCCGCCTGCGCAGCCGCTACGTCGACGAGCAGGCCACCGACCTGGACGACGCCCTGGCGCGCATTGCCCAATACACCGCCGAGGGCAAGGCCATCTCCGTCGCCCTGCTCGGCAACGCCGCCGAGATCCTGCCGGAACTGGTGCGCCGTGGCGTGCGCCCGGACATGGTCACCGACCAGACCAGCGCCCACGACCCGCTGAACGGCTACCTGCCGATCGGCTGGACCTGGGAGCAGTACCGCGACCGCGCGCAGACCGAGCCGGCCGCCGTGGTGAAAGCCGCCAAGCAGTCCATGGCCGTGCACGTGCAGGCCATGCTGGACTTCCAGAAGATGGGCGTGCCGACCTTCGACTACGGCAACAACATCCGCCAGATGGCCAAGGAAGAGGGCGTGGCCAACGCCTTCGACTTCCCCGGCTTCGTCCCGGCCTACATCCGCCCGCTGTTCTGCCGCGGCATCGGTCCGTTCCGCTGGGCCGCGCTGTCCGGTGACCCGCAGGACATCTACAAGACCGACGCCAAGGTCAAGGAACTGATCCCGGACGACGCCCACCTGCACCGCTGGCTGGACATGGCCCGCGAGCGCATCAGCTTCCAGGGCCTGCCGGCGCGTATCTGCTGGGTCGGCCTGGGCCTGCGCGCCAAGCTCGGCCTGGCGTTCAACGAGATGGTCCGCTCCGGCGAGCTGTCCGCGCCGATCGTGATCGGCCGCGACCACCTGGACTCCGGCTCGGTGTCCAGCCCGAACCGCGAAACCGAGTCCATGCAGGATGGTTCCGACGCCGTCTCCGACTGGCCGCTGCTCAACGCCCTGCTGAACACCGCCAGCGGCGCCACCTGGGTCTCGCTGCACCACGGCGGCGGCGTGGGCATGGGCTTCTCCCAGCACTCCGGGATGGTGATCGTCTGCGACGGCACTGACGAAGCGGCGGCGCGTATCGCCCGCGTGCTGACCAACGACCCGGGCACTGGCGTCATGCGCCACGCCGATGCCGGTTACCAGATCGCCATCGACTGCGCCAAGGAACAAGGCCTGAACCTGCCGATGATCACCGGCAAGCGCTGAGTTCCGGGCCCATGCGCACGCGCTGTCTCAGTCCCCTGGGCGGTGCGTTGCGCACGGGCCTTGAGCCCGCGAGGGAGGCGCCACAAGGCGCCATGCAGGCACGACAGTTCTCGAATCTGCACCAGGACAACAACAAGAGCATCGTCACAACAGCCCTAGCGGAGAACCGTTGAATGACTCAGTCCCACGAGCCATCGGCCAAACCCCTGATCGAGCGTCGCTCGATCGACTACATTCCCGAGGCCGAGCGTCACGGCCGCCTCTATAGCCAGTTCACCCTCTGGATGGGGGCCAACCTGCAGATCACCGCCATCGTCACCGGTGCCCTGGCCGTGGTGCTGGGCGGTGACGTGTTCTGGTCGTTGATCGGCCTGTTCATCGGCCAACTGTTCGGCGGCGCGGTGATGGCCCTGCACGCGGCCCAGGGGCCGAAGCTCGGCCTGCCGCAGATGATTTCCAGCCGGGTGCAATTCGGCGTCTACGGCGCGGCCATCCCGATCGTCCTGGTGTGTCTGATGTACCTCGGCTTCACCGCCACCGGCACCGTGCTTTCCGGCCAGGCCATCGGCCAGCTGATCGGCGTCAGCGACAGCGTCGGTATCCTGATCTTCGCTGCGGTGATCGTCCTGTCCGCGGTGTCCGGCTACCGGGTGATCCACTACATCGGCCGCATCGCCAGCGTGCTCGGCATCATCGCCTTCATCTACCTGTTCAGCCGCGTGATGACCCTGGCCGACGTCGGCGAGCTGCTGCAGAACCGCCATTTCAGCTGGTCCAGCTTCCTGCTCGCGGTGTCCCTGGCCGCGTCCTGGCAGATCGCCTACGGGCCCTACGTGGCTGACTATTCGCGCTACCTGCCGAGCGGAACCTCGGCGGTGAAGACTTTCCTCGCCGCCGGCCTGGGCTCGGTGATCGGCGCCCAGGTCGCCATGGTGCTCGGGGTGTTCGTCGCGGCCATGGCCAACGGCCAGTTCGCCGGCCATGAAGTGGCCTACGTCGTCGGCCTGGGCAGCACTGGCGCCGTGGCCGCCCTGCTGTACTTCAGCATCGCCTTCGGCAAGGTGACCATCTCCACCCTGAACTCCTATGGCAGCTTCATGTGCATCGCCACCATCATCAGCGGCTTCCGTGGCCACATCGAGGTGTCGCGCACCCAGCGCCTGCTGTTCGTGCTGGGCATCGTCGGCGCCTCCACGCTGGTGGCGCTGCTCGGCCAGCATTCCTTCCTGGCCGCGTTCAAGTCCTTCATCCTGTTCCTGCTGACCTTCTTCACCCCCTGGAGCGCGGTGAACCTGGTGGACTACTACTTCGTCACCCGGGAGCGCTACGACGTGCCGGCGCTGTCCAATCCCGATGGCCGCTACGGCCGCTGGAACGTCCCGGGGATCACCGTCTACGCCATCGGCGTGCTGGTACAGCTGCCCTTCATTTCCACCAAGCTCTACACCGGCCCGCTGGTGGAGGCGCTCGGCGGTGTGGATATCTCGTGGATCATCGGCCTGGTGGTGCCCGGCGTCCTCTACTACGTAGTGGCGCGCCGCAGCAAGCGCCCGGTGCCGGAGCGCATGGTGCTGCCGGCGGATTCGATCAGCATTGACAAGGCCGCCAACGGCGTCTGAGTCCAGACTTTTACCAAGGGACGTGGCGCAAGGCGCCGCGTCCGACCTGCAACGAAGCCGCCAGTGGATGGCGGTGGACTAGGAGAAATTCGATGAACCTGCACCTCAAACCCGGCCACCTGACCCTGGCCGACCTGCGCAAGGCCTACCAGCAGCCCCTGCAACTGACTCTGGACGCCAGCGCCGGCAAGGCGATCGACGCCAGCGTCGCCTGCGTCGAAGGCATCATCGCCGAGGGCCGCACCGCCTACGGCATCAACACCGGCTTCGGCCTGCTGGCCTCGACCCGCATCGCCCCGGCCGACCTGGAAAAGCTGCAGCGCTCGCTGGTGCTGTCCCACGCCGCCGGTGTCGGCGAGGCGCTGGACGACGCCATGGTGCGCCTGATCATGCTGCTCAAGGTGAACAGCCTGGCCCGTGGTTTCTCCGGCATTCGTCGCAAGGTGATCGATGCGCTGATCACCCTGATCAACGCCGAGGTCTATCCGCACATTCCGCTGAAGGGCTCGGTGGGCGCCTCCGGCGACCTGGCGCCCCTGGCGCACATGTCCCTGCTGCTGCTCGGCGAGAGCAAGGCCCGTTACAAGGGTGAGTGGCTGCCCGCCACCGAGGCCCTGGCCGTCGCCGGCCTGGAGCCCCTGACCCTGGCCGCCAAGGAGGGCCTGGCCCTGCTCAACGGCACCCAGGTGTCCACCGCCTACGCCCTGCGCGGCCTGTTCGAGGCCGAAGACCTGTATGCCGCCGCCAGCGTCTGCGGTGCCCTCAGCGTCGAGGCCATGCTCGGTTCCCGCGCGCCCTTCGATGCGCGCATCCACGCCGCCCGTGGCCAGCGCGGCCAGATCGACGCCGCTGCCGCCTACCGTGACCTGCTCACCGCCAGCAGCGAGATCGCCCAGTCCCACGAGAAGTGCGACAAGGTGCAGGACCCGTACTCCCTGCGCTGCCAGCCCCAGGTCATGGGTGCCTGCCTGACCCAGCTGCGCCAGGCCGCAGAAGTGCTGGAAATCGAATCCAACGCCGTTTCCGACAACCCCCTGGTGTTCGCTGAGCAAGGCGATGTGATCTCCGGCGGCAACTTCCACGCCGAGCCGGTGGCCATGGCCGCCGACAACATCGCCCTGGCCATCGCCGAAATCGGCTCGCTGTCCGAGCGCCGCATCTCCCTGATGATGGACATGCACATGTCCCAGCTGCCGCCCTTCCTGGTAGAGAACGGTGGGGTCAACTCCGGCTTCATGATCGCCCAGGTCACCGCAGCCGCCCTGGCCAGCGACAACAAGGCCCTGGCCCACCCGGCCAGCGTCGACAGCCTGCCCACCTCGGCCAACCAGGAAGACCACGTGTCCATGGCGCCGAACGCCGGCAAGCGCCTCTGGGCCATGGCCGACAACGTGCGCGGCATCCTCGCCATCGAATGGCTGGGCGCCTGCCAGGGCCTGGATTTCCGCGAAGGCCTGAAGAGCTCGCCGAAGCTGGAAGAGGCCCGCGGTCTGCTGCGTGCCCAGGTGCCGTACTACCAGGAAGACCGCTTCTTCGCCCCGGACATCGAGACCGCCAGCGCCCTGCTGGCCAGCGGCTGCCTGAACGGCCTGGTGCCGGCGAAGCTGCTGCCAAGCCTTTGAGCCTGAAGTAGGGAGATGGGAGGCACGCGCACAACGCGTGCCCCGGGTCAGGATGACCGCAGTGCAACTGCATGAGGTCACCGGGACGATCACGAGTCGTGCCGGTCGTTCAAAACAACAATCGCCAGTTACTGGCACCGGGAGCCGGCACAACCGGCTTCTGCCGATTAACGAACTGCCTTAACCCTTACCAAGTTTCAGGAGCGTCGGAACATGCAATTCAAGAAGCGAGTGTTGGGCCTGATGTGTGCGGCGGGCCTGCTGGCTGGGGCGACTTCCGCCCAGGCGGCGGGCTGGTGTGAATCCGGCAAGGCGGTGAAGTTCGCCGGGCTCAACTGGGAAAGCGGCATGTTGATCACCGACCTGCTGCAGTTCGTGCTGAAGAATGGCTACGGTTGCGAAACCGACAGCTTGCCGGGCAACTCCATCACCATGGAGCAGGCCCTGGGCAACAACGACATCCAGATTTTCGCCGAGGAGTGGATCGGCCGCAGCGACGCCTGGAACAAGGCCGCCGCCGCCGGCAAGGTGGTGGGCGTGGGGGCGCCGATCGTCGGTGCCACCGAAGGTTGGTACGTGCCGCGCTACGTGATCGAGGGCGACGCCAAGCGCGGTATCGAGGCCAAGGCGCCGCAACTCAAGGCGATCGCCGACCTCGGCCAGTACGCCGAGCTGTTCCGCGACCCGGAGGAGCCGGGCAAGGGCCGTTTCTACAACTGCCCGGCCGGCTGGACCTGCGAGCTGGACAACAGCGAGATGCTCAAGAGCTACGGCCTGGAAGAGAAGTTCACCAACTTCCGTCCCGGCACCGGCCCGGCCCTGGATGCGGCCGTGCTGTCGAGCTATCGCCGTGGCGAGCCTATCCTTTTCTATTACTGGTCGCCGACGCCGCTGATGGGCCAGGCCGACCTGGTCAAGCTGGAGGAGAAGGCCGGCGTGGACAAGAGCGTGACCATCCAGGTTGGCCTGTCCAAGGCCTTCCATGACGAGGCCCCCGAGCTGGTGGCGGTGCTGACCAAGGTGAACGTGCCGATCGACCTGCTGAACCAGAACCTGGCGAAGATGGCCAAGGAGAAGATGGACTCGGCGGATCTCGCCAAGGTCTTCCTCAAGGAGCACCCGGATGTGTGGCACGCCTGGGTCAGCGAGGACGCGGCGAAGAAGATTCACGCCGCCCTCTGAGGTCGCGGGCCAACACTGATCCCGGCCTTCTCCCAGGGTGGAGAAGGCCCCCCACATGACCGGAGCGAGCTATGTTCCCCGAACGCTTCACCTTCTCCATCGCTGATTGGGTCAATGGCTGGGTCGACAGCCTGGTGACCAACTACGGCGATGTATTTCGCCACATCTCCGACACCCTGCTCTGGGCCATCGTCTACCTGGAAGGCATCCTCCGCGCCACGCCCTGGTGGCTGGTGCTGATCGTGGTCGCCGGGATTTCCTGGCACGCCACCCGCCGTATCCTGCCGACGGTGGTGATCACCGGCCTGCTGTTCCTGGTGGGCGCCGTGGGGCTCTGGGACAAGCTGATGCAGACCGTCGCGCTGATGCTGGTGGCCACCTTCATCTCGGTGCTGATCGGCATTCCCCTGGGCATCCTCGCCGCCCGCAGCGACCGCCTCCGGGCCGTGCTGATGCCGCTGCTGGACATCATGCAGACCATGCCCAGCTTCGTGTACCTGATCCCGGTGCTGATGCTGTTCGGCCTGGGCAAGGTGCCGGCCATCTTCGCCACCGTGATCTACGCCGCGCCGCCGCTGATCCGCCTGACCGACCTGGGGATTCGCCAGGTTGACGGTGAAGTCATGGAAGCGATCAACGCCTTCGGCGCCAACCGCTGGCAGCAGCTGTTCGGCGTGCAGTTGCCGCTGGCCCTGCCGAGCATCATGGCGGGGATCAACCAGACCACCATGATGGCCCTGTCGATGGTGGTGATCGCCTCCATGATCGGCGCCCGTGGCCTTGGCGAGGACGTACTGGTGGGCATCCAGACCCTCAACGTCGGCAAGGGCCTCGAAGCGGGCCTGGCCATCGTCATCCTGGCCGTGGTCTTCGACCGCATCACCCAGGCTTACGGCCGTTCGCGGCACGCAGCCAGCAAATGAGTGGCGAGAACATGAGCAAGATTGTCGTCAAGAATGTATTCAAGATCTTCGGCCAGCGCGCCGACGAGGCCCTGGCGCTGATCCAGCAGGGCAAGAGCAAGGCCGACGTGCTGTCCAACACCGGTTGCGTGGTCGGGGTCAACGACCTGTCGCTGTCCATCGGCGCAGGGGAGATCTTCGTGATCATGGGCCTTTCCGGTTCCGGCAAGTCCACCCTGGTGCGCCACTTCAACCGCCTGATCGACCCCACCAGCGGGCAAATACTGGTCGATGGCGAGGACATCCTGCAGTACGACCTGGAAGAGCTACGCCAATTCCGCCGCAAGAAGATCAGCATGGTGTTCCAGAGCTTCGGCCTGCTGCCGCACAAGAACGTGCTGGACAACGTCGCCTATGGCCTCAAGGTACGCGGCGAAACCAAGGATTACTGCCTGGAGCGCGCCCAGCACTGGATCACCACCGTGGGCCTGAAAGGCTACGAGAAGTCCTACCCGCACCAGCTTTCCGGCGGCATGCGCCAGCGGGTCGGTCTGGCCCGGGCGTTGGCCTCGGACACCGACATCATCCTCATGGACGAAGCCTTCAGCGCCCTCGACCCGCTGATCCGCGCCGATATGCAGGAACAATTGCTGGAACTGCAGAAGACTCTGCAGAAGACCATCGTCTTTATCACCCATGACCTGGACGAGGCGGTACGCATCGGCAACCGCATCGCCATCCTCAAGGACGGCCAGCTGATCCAGGTCGGCACGCCGAAGGAAATCCTCCACCAGCCGGCGGACGACTACGTCGACCGCTTCGTCCAGCGCCGCGTGGCCAACCTGTAAGGAAATAGCGGATGTCCGTACCCGAGAAAGTCCTGCTGGGCGATTCGCCGCTGACCTGGCGCCAGGTGGTGGCGGTGGCCCGTCACGGCGCCCGCCTGGAGTTGACCCCGGCGGCCTGGGCGCGCATCGACAACGCCCGTGGCATCGTCGAGCGCATCGTCGAGCGGGGCGAGCGCGCCTATGGCATCAGTACCGGCCTCGGTGCCCTGAGCGAAGTGGTGCTGGACGCCGAGCAGTTCGCTGCGCTGTCGCGCAACACTCTGCTCAGCCACGCCTGCGGCGTTGGCCCGGTGCTGGCCGATGAACAGACCCGCGCCATCATCTGCTGTGCCATCGCCAACTACAGCCATGGCCGCTCCGGCCTGCAGCGGCAGGTGGTGGAAGGACTGCTGGCGCTGCTGGAGCGCGGTATCACCCCTCGCGTGCCATCCCAGGGCTCGGTGGGCTACCTGACCCACATGGCCCATGTCGGCATCACCCTGCTCGGCGTCGGCGAGGTCAGCTATCGCGGCCGCGTGGTGCCCGCCGCCGAGGCCCTGGCAGCCGAAGGCCTGGAACCGGTGCGCCTGGGTGCCAAGGACGGGCTCTGCCTGGTCAACGGCCTGCCCTGCATGACGGGCCTGACCTGCCTCGCGTTGGACGACGCCGAGCGCCTGATGCGTTGGGCGGACGTGATCGGCGCCATGAGCTTCGAGGCCCTGGGTGGGCAGATCGCCGCCTTCGACCCGGCGATCATCGCCCTCAAGCCGCACCCCGGCATGCAGGTGGTGGGCGCCAACCTGCTGTCCCTGCTGGCCGGTAGCGAGGTGGTCGCCGCCAGCCGCGGCATCCGCACCCAGGATGCCCTGAGCATCCGCTCCATCCCGCAGGTTCACGGCGCCTGCCGCGACCAGCTGGCTCACGCCGCGCGTCAGGTCGATACCGAGCTGGCCTCGGCCAACGACAACCCGCTGCTGCTGGGCACCCCGGACGACTACAGGGTGGTGTCCCAGGCCAACCCCCATGGCGAGTCGGTGGCCATGGCCGCAGACCTGTTGGTCATCGCCGTCGCCGAACTGGGCGGCATCGCCGAACGGCGCCTGGATCGCCTGGTCAACCCGCTGGTAAGCCGCCTGCCGGCCTTCCTGGTGAGCCAGCCCGGGGTCAATTCGGGGATGATGATCGCCCAGTACGTCGCCGCTGCCCTGGTCGGCGAGAACCGCCAACTGGCGCAGCCGGCCGTGGTGGACAACTTCGTGACCTCCGGCCTGCAGGAGGACCACCTGAGCATGGGCACCAGCGCGGCCCTCAAGCTGGGGCGGGCGGTGGAGAACTGCCGCCGCATCCTTGCCATCGAATACCTGCTGGCCGCCCAGGCCTTCGAATTCCACAAGCCCAGGAGCTTTGGGGCGGGTACCGGGGCTGCCTGGGAAACCCTGCGCGAGCAGGTCCCGGCCTATGACCAGGATCGCTGGCTAGCTCCGGACATCACCCGCGCCGCCGAACTGCTGCGGGACCGTACTGCGCTGGAGGGGATTGCCGCGCGCATTGGAGGATTGCAATGAAACACCTCTGGCATAACTGCCATGCCGCCACCATGCAGGGTGGCAAGTACTCGATCATCGAAGACGCGGTGCTGGTCACCTATGCTGGCCGCATCGAGTGGATCGGCCCGCGCGAGGCGCTGCCGTCCATTCCCTATGACGTCGAGGTCGACCTCGAAGGCGCCTGGCTCACCCCGGGGCTGGTCGATTGCCATACCCACCTGGTGTTCGGCGGCGACCGCAGCCGCGAGTTCGAACAGCGCCTGGAGGGCGTCAGCTACGCCGAGATCGCCGCCCAGGGCGGTGGTATCGCCAGCACCGTGCGCGCCACCCGCGAGGCCAGTGAGGACGAATTGCTGGAGAGCGCCACCCGCCGCGCCCGCCAATTGCTGCGCGACGGCGTCACCACCCTGGAAGTGAAGTCCGGCTACGGTCTGGATCTCGCCAGCGAACGCAAGATGCTGCGGGTCGCCCGGCGCCTGGGCGAGACCCTGCCGATCACGGTGCGCGCCACCTGCCTGGCGGCCCACGCCCTGCCGCCGGAGTACGCCGGCCGCGCCGACGACTACATCGCGCTCATCTGTGACAGCATCCTGCCGGCCCTGGCCAGCGAGGGACTGGTGGACGCGGTGGATGCCTTCTGCGAGCACCTGGCCTTCTCCCCCGAGCAAGTGGAGCGGGTATTCAAGGTGGCGAGGGAGCTGGGCCTGCCGGTGAAGCTGCATGCCGAGCAGCTCTCCTCCCTGCATGGCTCCAGCCTGGCCGCGCGCTACCAGGCGCTGTCGGCAGACCATCTGGAATACATGACCGAGGACGACGCCATCGCCATGGCCGCCGCCGGCACGGTCGCCGTGCTGCTGCCGGGTGCCTTCTACCTGCTGCGCGAGACCCAGCTGCCGCCCATCGAGGCGCTGCGCAAGCATGGCGTGGCCATGGCGGTGTCCACCGACCTCAACCCCGGCACTTCGCCTGCGCTGTCGCTGCGCATGATGCTGAACATGGCCTGCACCTCCTTCCGCCTGACCCCGGAAGAGGCGCTGGCCGGTGCCACCCTGCACGCCGCCAAGGCCCTGGGCCTGGCCGACAGCCATGGCAGCCTGGAAGTGGGCAAGGTGGCCGACTTCGTCGCCTGGGACATCCAGCGCCCGGCGGAGCTTGCCTACTGGCTGGGCGGCGACCTGCCCAAACGGGTGATTCGACACGGACAGGAGATCGACTGTGGATAACGTTCTGAGCTTCAGCCGCGGCAAGCTGCCGCTGCTGATCAGCATGCCGCACCCCGGCACCCGCCTGACCCCGGCGGTGGAAGCGGGCATGGTGGAGGCCGGCTGGGACCTCACCGATACCGACTGGCACATCCCGCGCCTCTACGACTTCGCCACGGACCTCGGCGCAAGCACCTTGGCCGCGCAGTATTCGCGCTACGTCATCGACCTGAATCGCCCGGCCGATGACAAGCCGCTCTACGCCACCGCCACCACGGGCCTCTACCCGGCCACCCTGTTCGACGGCGAGCCGCTCTATCGCGAGGGCGAGGAGCCGCCGGCGGCGGAGCGGGCGCGTTACCTGGCGGACATCTGGACGCCCTATCACCGGACCATCAATAACGAGCTGGCGCGGATGAAGGAGGAATTCGGCTATGCGCTGCTGTTCGACGCCCATTCCATCCGCTCCTTCATTCCGCGCCTGTTCGACGGCCGCCTGCCGGATTTCAACCTCGGCACCAACGCCGGTGCCAGCTGCGATCCGAGCCTGGCCGAGGCCCTGGTAGCGGTCTGCGCCAAGTCGACGGACTACAGCCATGTGCTCAATGGCCGCTTCAAGGGTGGCCATATCACCCGCCACTACGGCCAGCCGGACCAGCATATCCATGCCGTGCAGCTGGAGCTGGCGCAGTGCACCTACATGGATGAGCAACTGCCATTCGACTACCGCGAAGACCTGGCCGTGCCGACCCAGGCGGTCCTGCGCCGCTTGTTGCAGGCGATGCTGGAGTGGGGGCGCCAGCGTTACGGCAAGTGACTCTCGCTGTGAGGCAGCGGGTGCGGTCGGAGGTCAGAGCCCGCGCAGGAACTCCACCAGCAGTGCATTGACCTCCGCTGCGCGCTCCTGCTGCACCCAGTGGCCGGCGCCATCGAGCAGGTGGCAGCCCCGCAGTTGCGGCACGGTGCGCGGGAGGGCCTCGACCAGTTGGGGGATGCTCGGGAAACCCAGTACCGAGTCGCGGCTGCCGGCGACGAACAGGGCAGGCTGCCGGATCCGGCAGTCGCGCCAGGGAGCCATCAGCTCGCAGGAGAGTTTGAAGGTGCGGTACCAGTTCAGTCCGCCGCGAAAGCCGGTGCGGGTGAATTCGTCCGTGTAGTAGGCGATGTCCGCCTCGGTAAGCCAGGAGGGCAGTGCCGCGGGTTCCTGCATCGTGCCCAGGAAGCCCAGGCCAGGCGTGATCCGGCCGAACGCCGGCTCGCCTTGCCAGTCGCCGGAGCCGCAATGGAGGATTTTCCGGATGGATGAGCCGACGTCCCGCTCCAGTTCCGCTTCCGCCACACCCGGCGTCTGGAAGTACTGAACGTAGAAGTCGTCGATGCCCCAGGCTTCCAGGGCGCTCAGGGCATCCGTCGGGTCGGGCGGCGAGAAGGGTACGCTCATGCCGACCACCGCCCGGAACAGGTCGGGCCGCACCAGGGCGGCGTTCCAGGCCACCACGGCGCCCCAGTCATGGCCGACGATCACCGCCTGACTTTCCCCCAGGGCGTGGACCAGTTCCACCATGTCGCCGATCAGGTGCAGCCGGGTATAGGCCTCCACCGCCTGGGGCGCATCCGTGCCGCCATAACCCCGCATATCCGGGGCCGCCACGCGAAAGCCCGCGTCTGCCAGCGCACCCAGTTGGTGCCGCCAGGAGTACCAGAGCTCCGGAAAGCCATGGCAGAGCAGCACCAGGGGGCCTTCGCCCTGGAGCGCCACCCGCATCTGCAGGCCATTCATGACCAGGGTGTTCAGCTGCAAGTCGCGCACGATGTCGGCCTGCCGTCAGGCGATCCCGGCCATCAGCGCCGGCAGGCGTTCCGCCGCCCGTTGCCTGGCGCTGGCCAGTTCCTTGAGCAGTGCCTGGCGCTCCGTATCTTCCGGGCGGAGGTCGCGGATCATGGTGGTCAGCAGGTACAGGCGGGACCGGCCCAGCCACTGGCTGAGCTCCACGTTGTCACGCCAGCGCCGCACGTTCGCCAGGTAGATCGCCCAGATCCTCAGCCAGTCCTCCGGGACCTTGGGTATGGGAACCGGACGGCAGTAACCGTTCTTCTCGTCGCCATCGTCCAGGTGGCACTCGAGAAAGGCGATCAGGGCCGCGGAAAACACCGGCTGGTTGTTGCTGATCAGGGTCAGGTTGATCCTGTTGCCGTCGAACGCCGGCATCGCCTGCCACCCGGCAAGGCCGTCGGCGCTGCAGTCCACGAATAGTGCGCCGGCTGGCACCTCGACACTTCCCTGGTCGAGCAGGACCTTCCCGGCTTCGATCGCCCGCACACGGCCCAGCCGGACCTTGTGGCCGATGTCGCGCAGGGCGTGGAGTTCGGCCCGGGTGACAGTGGCGCCGCGATAGGCCGTCGGGGTGATGGATGGATCGATGCGCAGCAATTGGCCCGATCCTTCGAGTCGCTCGAACAGCTCCGCAAGCGAGCGGGCGGCGGCGATGGCCGAGTACTGCGCCGTGAAGCCGCGGATGCTCTGCTCGAAAAACTCGAGGCCGGGCTGCAGGGTGGCGCGATCCAGCAGCCAGGGGTCATTGGGGATGATCCAGTGGATCGACGCCGGCGCCACGCCGTTCTGCAGCAGCCACAGGCAGGTATCGATGGCGGTCTTGCCGGCCCCCACCACGACATAGGCCGGCCGAGGCTGGCGATTTCGCGGCAGTTCGTTCGGCGGCAGGCAGGTCACCCCAGGGGCGACCTGGTATTTCGGAGGATGAGTGGACGGCACCTGGGTCTGGCCGTGGGTGCCATCCACCAGCTTGCGCTTCACCCGCACCTGCCGCTCTTCGCCGCTGAGCAGGGATACGAAGCGATGGTCGGACGCGCGGTCGCCGGTGTAGTCGCACATGGGGAAGTAGCGCACGCGAGCCGATGGCAGGAATCGCTGGTGCATCACCTGCTCGTAGTAACTGAGGATTTCCGCACCGGAGGCCAGCTCGTACAGACCTTCGCCCAGCGCGGAGCCGTCTTTCCTGCCGCTGCCCAGTTCGCGGGAGTTCACCCCGTAGCAGGCGGACGGCTGGTGAAGGCGCACGAAGGAATAGGCATCGTTCCAGTGGCCGCCGGGTTGCCCATGCCGATCCACCATCAGCACAGTGGCGGTGTCGGACTCGCTGAGCAGGGTGTCGACGAAGGCCATTGCCGAAGCGCCGGCGCCAATCACCAGATAGTCGGTTTCCAGCAGGTCTGGGTCCATGGCGACCGTCCTCGCGAAGCTGAAAGGCCCAACTCCACAAGGCTAGCGCCGCGGGCCCGGCGCACCAGAACAAGAACTTATTGCCTCGATAGCCAACGGCTCTATAGCCGGAACGCTTCAGGCCGCAAAGGCAAGGGGCGTCTACCGCTGCAACCCGAGATGGCGGATCACCACCACCTCGGCCGCCACCCGAGCCCAGACGTCATCCAGCAGTTCAGCCGGGTAGAAGGGCAGGGCGGCCAGTTCGTCGCGGCCGACCCAGGCCAGTTCGCGGATTTCGAACTCGTCCCCGCCCAGGCCGTTCAGGTTGGCCAGGCTGAGCTCGCCACGCCAGGCGTCGATCCGATAGAACAGCTCCATGTGGAAACGGCCCATGGCCGGCTCGGCGAACTCGCGGACGTAGACCAGGGGGCCGACCTCCACGTCCAGCCCGGTCTCTTCCATGAACTCGCGACGCACCGTGTCGCGGGTCGACTCGTCGCTCTGCGACTCGAAGCCGCCGCCCGGCGGAATCCAGTAGGTGTCGTCGCCCACCACATGCTTGACCAGCAGGATGCGCCCGTCCCGCACCAGGAGGCCGGCGGCGCGGATGCGGTGAATCAGCGGCGCGATCATTGCCAGTCCAGCCTTGCGAGCTTCCACTCGCCATCGTCCAGCCACCACTCCAGTTTCACGCCATAGTGGCGGGCGCTGTCGGGGATCAGGCCCTCGGCGCCGGCGAGGGCGACCTGGGCCTCGGTGTAGCCTTTCTCCCGGTAGGTCGGGTCCAGCCGGCTGGCCTTGGCCAGGGCGAGCACGCTGACGTTCTTGTGGCGCATGAACAGCAGGGTCATGGTGCGCCGCGCCCAGTCGCGGTCGTTCTGCCGCTGGGCGACGAACTGCGGATGCAACTGCTCCAGCACGGCGCTGGTCCGCTTCGCTTCGAGGTTGTCCTGCAATCGCTGCACCGCCGCATCCAGCTCCGCAGCCGGGTCGCTTCGGCCACAACCGGCTAGCATTGCCAGAACGCAGAGCGTCGGCAGCGCGAACTTCCCGAGTAGCATGCTGAACTCCTTTTTCCTCGTTATGATGCCCGGCAGATTAGAAGGCCGGGCTCGTCCAGGGGTCGACCTTTCGTACAGTTTAGGGAGCCCAGCATGCAGACTTTGTATCCGGAGATAAAACCCCATGCCCGGCATGAGCTGGCGGTGGACGCGCCGCACGTGCTCTACGTGGATGAAAGCGGCACGCCAGACGGCCTGCCGGTGGTGTTCATCCACGGCGGCCCAGGGGCCGGCTGCGATGCCATGAGTCGGCGCTTCTTCGACCCCAACCTGTACCGTATCGTCACCTTCGACCAGCGCGGCTGTGGCCGCTCCACACCCCACGCGAGCCTGGAAAAGAACACCACCTGGGACCTGGTGGCCGACCTCGAGCGCATCCGCGAGCACCTGGGGATCGAGAAGTGGGTGCTGTTCGGCGGCTCCTGGGGCTCCACCCTGTCCCTGGCTTACGCCCAGACCCATCCCGAGCGGGTGCTCGGCCTGATCCTCAGGGGCATCTTCCTGTGCCGTCCGCAAGACTTCCACTGGTTCTACCAGGAAGGCTGCAGCCGCATGTTCCCGGACTACTGGGCGGACTACCTGGCGCCCATCCCGGCGGAGGAGCACGGCAACCTGATGCAGGCCTACCACAAGCGCCTGACCGGGCCGGACCAGATCGCCCAGATGCACGCCGCCAAGGCCTGGTCCACCTGGGAAGGCCGCACCGCCACCCTGCGCCCCAGCGCGCCGGTGGTGGAGCGCTTCAGCGAGCCGATGCGTGCCTTGTCCATCGCCCGCATCGAGTGCCACTACTTCGTCAACAACGCCTTCCTCGAGCCCGACCAGTTGCTCCGCGACATGCCGCGCGTCGCCCACCTCCCGGGCGTCATCGTGCATGGCCGCTACGACGCCATCTGTCCGCTGGACAACGCCTGGGCGCTGCACAAGGCCTGGCCCAACAGCGAGTTGCAGATCGTCCGTGACGCCGGCCACGCCGCCTCCGAGGCCGGCATCACCGACGCCCTGGTCCGCGCGACCAACCAGATGGCCCGTCGTCTGCTGGACATGCCGCCGGAAGAGGACGCCTGATGAAGGCACTGCTGCAGCGGGTCAGCGCGGCCCGCGTCGAGGTGGACGGCGAAGTGGTCGGCGCCATCGACCAGGGCCTGCTGGTGCTGGTGGGGGTAGAGCCCCAGGACACCGAGGCCAGCGCCGACAAGCTGTTGCACAAGCTGGTCAACTACCGGGTCTTCGCCGATGCCGAGGGCAAGATGAACCTGTCCCTGGGCGCGGTCGGCGGTGGCCTGCTGCTGGTCTCCCAGTTCACCCTGGCTGCCGACACCAACAGCGGCCTGCGCCCGAGCTTCTCCACGGCGGCTCCGCCGGCCCGGGGCGAGGCGCTGTTCGACTACCTGGTACGCCAGGCCCGCCTCAAGCACCCGCAAGTGGCCACCGGCCGCTTCGGCGCCAACATGCAGGTGCACCTGGTCAACGACGGGCCGGTCACCTTCCTGCTCGAAAGCTGAACTGCCCGATATCTGCCTTTTTACGACTCGCCATCCAGGAAGATGACGGTTAGCATGCGCGCCATGCCCCGTCATCCGTGGGCTTGAAGAAGAACAACGAGCTGCCCCATTAGGAGAAAGAATGAAAAAGTTTCTCGCGTCACTGCTGTTCTCGGCCTGCGCCCTGACCGGGCTGGCCCACGCCGGTATGGTCGATGACGCCGTCAAGCGCGGCACCCTGCGCGTCGGCATGGACCCGACCTACATGCCCTTCGAGATGACCAACAAGCGCGGCGAGATCATCGGTTTCGAAGTGGACGTGCTGAAGGCCATGGCCAAGTCCATGGGCGTCAAGCTGGAACTGGTGTCCACCAGCTACGACGGCATCATCCCGGCGCTGCTGACCGACAAGTTCGACATGATCGGCTCCGGCATGACCCTGACCCAGGAGCGCAACCTGCGCATCAACTTCTCCGAGCCCTTCATCGTGGTCGGCCAGACCCTGCTGGTCCGCAAGGAGCTGCAAGGCGAGATCAAGTCCTACAAGGACCTGAACGATGCCAAGTACCGCATCACCTCGAAGATCGGCACCACCGGCGAAATGGTCGCCAAGAAGCTGATCGCCAAGGCCCAGTACCACGGCTTCGACAACGAGCAGGAAGCGGTGATGGACGTGGTCAACGGCAAGGCCGATGCCTTCATCTACGACGCACCCTACAACGTGGTGGCGGTGAACAAGGCCGGTGCCGGCAAGCTGGTGTTCCTGGAGCAGCCCTTCACCTACGAGCCCCTGGCCTTCGGCCTGAAGAAGGGCGACTACGACAGCCTCAACTGGATCAACAACTACCTGCACCAGATCAAGCAGGACGGCAGCTACGATCGCATCCACGCCAAGTGGTTCAAGAAGACCGACTGGCTGAAAGAGATGGAATAAGCCCGGCGGCCCCCAAGGCCCATGCTGGCTTCGACAGGCCCGGCCCACAAGGCCGGGCCTGCCTTTTGTCCCCCGCCATGAGCGAGATTTCCCGTGACTAGAAAACATCGCCGCACCTGGCCCTGGCACATCCTGACCGGTCTGATCCTGGTCATGATTGGCTGGGGCCTCTGGTACTCCACTTCGCTGATTTCCTATGAATGGCGCTGGAACCGTGTGCCCCAGTACTTCGCGTACCAGGCCGAGGAAGGCCAGCGCGCCGCCGACTACGGCACCGTCACCGCCATTGCCGATGCCGGCGACAGGGCCCGCGTGACGCTGACCGCCGAGGGCGGTGCGGAGCAAGTGCTGGAAGTGGCCCGTGACAGCCTCCAGGTGAGCCAGGGCGACGATGTTTCCGAGGGCGACCTGGTCGGTGTCACCCGCCACTGGACCGCCGGCCCGCTGCTCTGGGGCCTCTGGACGACCCTGTGGATATCCCTGGCGTCCGGCGCCGTGGGCCTGGTGATCGGCCTGTTCACCGGCCTCTGCCGCCTGTCGAGCAATTCCACCCTGCGCGACCTGTCCACCGTCTATGTCGAACTGGTGCGCGGCACGCCGTTGCTCGTGCAGATCTTCATCTTCTACTTCTTCATCGGCACGGTGCTGGACCTCTCCCGCGAGTTCGCCGGGGTGGCGGCGCTGGCGCTGTTCACCGGCGCCTACGTGGGCGAGATTGTCCGCGCCGGCGTGCAGTCCGTTGCCCGTGGCCAGAACGAGGCGGCGCGCTCCCTGGGCCTGACCGCCGGCCAGTCCATGCGCCACGTGATCCTGCCCCAGGCCTTCAAGCGCGTGCTGCCGCCGCTGGCCGGGCAGTTCATCAGCCTGGTCAAGGACACCTCGCTGGTCTCGGTGATCGCCATCACCGAACTGACCAAGAGCGGACGCGAAGCGATCACCACCTCCTTCTCCACCTTCGAGATCTGGTTCTGCGTCGCCGCGCTCTACCTCGTCATCAACCTGCCGCTGTCGCAAATCGCCAGCCGTCTGGAGCGGAGGCTCGGGAAAAGTGATTGAAGTCCGTAACCTGGTGAAAGTCTTCGAAGCCCGCGGCCATGAAGTGCGCGCCGTGGATAACGTCACGACTTCGGTCAAGCGTGGTGAAGTGGTGGTGGTGATCGGCCCGTCGGGCTCCGGCAAGTCCACCTTCCTGCGCTGCCTGAACGGCCTGGAGGAGCTGGATTCGGGCTCGGTGAGCATCGACGGCGTCGACCTCGCCGACCCGAAGACCGACGTGAACGCCTACCGCCGCGAGGTGGGCATGGTGTTCCAGCACTTCAACCTGTTCCCGCACATGACGGTGCTGGAGAACCTGTGCCTGGCGCAGAAGATCGTGCGCAAGCGCGGCAAGGCCGAGCGCGAGGCCAAGGCCCAGGCGCTGCTGGCCAAGGTCGGTATCGCGCAGAAGGCCAACGAGTACCCCTCGCGCCTCTCCGGTGGCCAGCAGCAGCGCGTGGCCATCGCCCGCGCCCTGTGCATGGAGCCCAAGGTGATGCTGTTCGACGAGCCCACTTCGGCGCTGGACCCGGAAATGGTGGGCGAGGTGCTGGATGTGATGAAGCAGCTGGCCCAGGAAGGCATGACCATGGTCTGCGTGACCCACGAGATGGGTTTTGCCCGCGAAGTGGCCGACCGGGTGCTGTTCTTCGACCACGGCAAGCTGCTGGAAGACGCGCCCCCCACGCAGTTCTTCGCCCAGCCCCAGGACCCGCGCGCGCAGAGCTTCCTGCGGCAGGTGCTCTGATCGGGATTCTTTGGGCCGCTTCGCGGCCCTTGGCGAATGAATTCGCCCCTACAGGTCGGAGGTGGGCTGGGAGTCACCCCTCTCCCTTCAGGGAGGTGGGCTGGGGGTGAGGGCGGTTGAGCGCCGGCTCGGACTATCCTGCCGGCCTTCTTTATGGGTATCGCTCCGCTCCACCCATCCTACGGGGTTTTTCACGGATGAATTTTCCGGTCAATGCAGCGGCCTGGCCTGCTGCAGTTCGTTCTCCTCCAGCCAGTCCTGGGCCAGCTCGCGCAGACGGGCGGCCTCGAAGGCGTGCCAGGCTTCCAGCAGCACGGGATATTCCATCAGCACATGGCGGAACGTACGCGCCGGTTTGCGCCCCGCCAGGGCCTGTTCCAGGGCAGCGTAGGCATGGGGATGGACCACTTCGACGAGGAATTCCTGCATCAGCGCAAGCTCATCGCCCTGGCCCAGGGGCTCCACCAGCAGGAAGCGCTCGGGCTCCTCGCGCAGCAGGGTCTCCAGTTCGGGGTCGGCGTCTTCTTCGGGGATCAGCAGCACCTTGCCGCTGAGCAGGTCCAGGTAGTGGTCGAGCCCTTCGGTATTGAGGGCGAAGGCGATCTGGTCGAGGTCGATGGTCAGCGGGCGCATGGGGAGTCTCGATGACTAAGGATGCTGCCAGCCTACGCCAGCCTTTCGCTTCAGAACAGCCGGGCGAGCAGGGCCGTGACCGCCGTTTCAACGCGCAGGATGCGTTCGCCCAGTTGCACCGGGTGCAGGCCGGCTTCCCGTAGCTTTTCCACTTCGTAAGGAATCCAGCCGCCTTCCGGGCCGATGGCCAGGGTGATCGGTTCAGCTACCGCGCGGGGGCAGGGCGGGTGATCGCCGGGGTGGCCCACCAGGCCCAGGGTGCCGGTGGCGATCTGCGGCAGGCGGTCCTCGACGAAGTGTTTGAAGCGCTTCTCGATGACCACCTCGGGCAGCACGGTGTCCCGTGCCTGTTCCAGGCCCAGGATCAACTGTTCGCGGATGGCCGCGTGCTCGAGGAAGGGGGTCTGCCAGAAGCTCTTTTCCACCCGGTAGCTGTTCAGCAGCACCAGGCGCGGCACGCCCATGGCGGCGACCGTCTGCAGCACGCGACGGAGCATTTTCGGTCGTGGCAGGGCGAGCAGCAGGGTGATGGGCAGCTTGGCCGGCGGCGGCTGGTCGAAACTGACCTCCAGCTCGGCGCTATCGGCTTCCAGGCTCAGCAGGCGGCCTTGTCCCATGAGCCCACCGAGGCGGCCGACCCGCAGGCTGTCGCCTGCCTTGGCGCGGTGGACTTCATGCAGGTGCTTCAGGCGCCGGCCTTCCAGGCGCGCCCGGTCCGCCGCGACGAAGTCGGCGTCTTCGAGAAGGAGCAGGTTCACGGGCGGGTGGCGGGCGGCTGGTCGCCGGGTTCGTCGGGATTGTCGTCCGGGTGCTCGCCACGCTTGCGGATCAGGCCGCCACAGAACACGCCGACCTCGAACAGCAGCCACATGGGCACGGCCAGCAGGGTCTGGGAGAAGATGTCCGGCGGGGTCAGGACCATGCCCACGACGAAGCAGCCGATGACCACGTAGGGGCGGATACGCTTGAGGTACTCGACGTCCACCACGCCTATCCAGATCAGCAGCACCACGGCCACGGGGATCTCGAAGGCTACGCCGAAGGCGAAGAACAGCGTCATCACGAAGTCGAGGTAGCTGCTGATGTCGGTCATCATCGCCACCCCTTCGGGGGTTACGCTGGCGAAGAAGTGGAAGATCAGCGGGAACACCAGGAAGTAGGCGAAGGCCATGCCGCCGTAGAACAGCACGATGCTCGACACCAGCAGCGGCAGGGCGATGCGCTTCTCGTGCTTGTACAGGCCGGGGGCGATGAAGCCCCAGACCTGGTGCAGGATCACCGGCATGGCGAGGAACAGCGCCACCACCATGGTCAGCTTGAACGGGGTGAGGAAGGGCGAGGCCACGTCGGTGGCGATCATGGTGGCGCCTTCCGGCAGGTACTGGCGCAGCGGCGCCGAGACCAGGGTGTAGATCTTCTGGGCGAAGTAGAACAGGCCGGCGAAGATCACGAAGATCGCCGCCACGCAGCGCAACAGGCGCGTACGCAGTTCGGTGAGGTGCGAGACCAGGGGCATTTCCTGGTCCTGTTCCGGTTTCTGGTCGCTCATGGGATGCGGGACGGCTGTTGCGGTTCGACGGGGGCCTGGGGCGACGCGGGGGCTGCCGGGTTGCTCGCCGCGGGGGCGGGCGACTGGGCCGCTGCGGGCTGCTGCCCGGGCTGGGTGGCCTGGCTGGGCGCATCGGTGGCCGGCGCGCTCGCAGCGGAGGCTGGTGCCACGGCGGGCGGCGCCATCGGCGCGCTTTCAGGCGCGGGCGCGGGCGTTTCGGCAGCCGGAGGCACGATGCTCTCCTTGATCTGCTTTTCCAGCGCCATGATGTGTTCGTTATGCAACTGGCGACGGATCTCGTCGGCGCCTATTTCGCGCTCGACCTCGGTCTTGATCGCATTGAAGCTGCGCTTGAGGCGGCCGATCCACAGGCCGGCGGTGCGCGCCGCGCCAGGCAGCCGCTCGGGCCCGAGCACCAGCAGTGCAATCAGGCCGATCAGCAGCAGTTCACCGAAGCTGATACCGAACATGGGGCATCAGTCCTTGCGGGTCACCGGGTCCTGCACTTTCTGCGCCTGGCCCTCGATGGTCTGGGTCTGGTTCAGGGGGGTGGCGCCGGGCTGCTGGGCGCTGTTCTGCTCGGGGGCCTTGTCGTTGCCTTCCTCGGTGTTCATGGCCTTGCGGAAGCCCTTGATGGCGTCGCCGACGTCGGAGCCGAGGGTTTTCAGGCGCTTGGTGCCGAAGACCAGCACGACGACGATGAGAATGACCAGCCAGTGTTTCCAGTCGAAGATGCCCATGGTGTGTTCCTCTTGATTGTCTTTGTCAGGCGGAGGGCTGGCGGGCGGCCTTCTCGGCGTGCCCGGACAGGCCGAAACGACGGTCCAGTTCATCGAGCACGGCCTGCGGGTGCTGGCCGAGCGCGGCGAGCATGACCAGGCTGTGGAACCAGAGGTCGGCGGTTTCGTAGATCAGGTCGCTGGCATCGCCGCTGGTGGCGGCGTCCTTGGCGGCAAGGATGGTTTCCACCGCCTCTTCGCCGACCTTCTCCAGGATCTTGTTCAGGCCCTTGTGGTACAGGCTGGCGACGTAGGAGCTGTCGGGCGCGGCATTCTTGCGCTCCTCCAGCACCTCGGCCAGGCGGGCGAGGGTATCACTCATGGCTGTGTCCTGCGGCATAAATGGCGTGCGGGTCCTTGAGCACGGGATCGACGGTCTTCCAGCCGCCGTCTTCGAAGACGCGGTAGAAGCAGCTTTCGCGTCCAGTATGGCAGGCGATGCCGCCCAACTGTTCGACCTGCAGGATGACGACGTCGGCGTCGCAGTCCAGGCGCAGTTCGTGGAGGCGCTGCACGTGGCCGGACTCCTCGCCCTTGCGCCACAGCTTGCCACGGGAGCGTGACCAGTAGATGGCGCGGTTCTCGGCGACGGTGAGGGCAAGGGCTTCGCGGTTCATCCAGGCCATCATCAGCACCCGGCCCGTCTTGTGGTCCTGGGCGATCGCCGGCACCAGGCCTTCGGCATTCCAGTTGATCTCTTCCAGCCAGTCTTTCATCGTCTCTTCCACAGCGGGGCTGGCAATTTACGGCCAGCGCTCAGATCGAAATAGTGTGCCAGCGAGACTCCAGGCTGGCTATCGGCGCAACACCAGATAGAGACCACCGGCCAGCATCAGCCAGCTCGGCCAGGTTTCGGCGGTGGGCGCCAGGCCCTGGGTGGCGGCACCGGCGACCAGCAGGGCGCCGAGCAGACGCGCAGGCCACTGGCTTTCGGCCCGTTGCTCGGCTTGCTGCGGGACGACGGCGGGTTGCGCCAGGCGTTCCAGGGTGTCGCGGGCTATCTGCGACAGATGCGGCACCTGCTCGGCCTGTTGCTGCAGGTTGCGCAGTAGTTGCAGGGGGCTGACGCGCTCGCGCATCCAGCGCTCGAGGAAGGGCTGGGCGGTGCTCCAGAGGTCCAGGTCGGGGTAGAGCTGGCGGCCGAGGCCTTCGATGTTCAGCAGGGTCTTCTGCAGCAGCACCAGTTGCGGCTGGACTTCCATGTTGAAGCGGCGTGCGGTCTGGAACAGGCGCAGCAGCAGCTGGCCGAAGGAAATGTCCTTCAGCGGCTTCTCGAAGATGGGCTCGCAGACGGTGCGGATGGCCGCTTCGAAGTCGTTGACCTTGGTTTCCGGCGGCACCCAGCCCGAATCGATGTGCAGCTGCGCCACGCGACGGTAGTCGCGCTTGAAGAAGGCGATCAGGTTGCGCGCCAGGTAGTCCTGGTCCTCGGGGGTGAGGCTGCCGATGATGCCGCAGTCGATGGCGATGTACTGCGGGTTCCAGGGCTGGCGGGTGGCGACGAAGATGTTGCCCGGGTGCATGTCGGCATGGAAGAAGCTGTCGCGGAACACCTGGGTGAAGAAGATCTCCACGCCGCGCTCGGCCAGCAGTTTCATGTCGGTGCGCTGGTCGGCGAGGGTGGTCAGGTCGGTCACCGGGATGCCGTAGATGCGCTCCATCACCAGCACCTTGGGGCGGCACCAGTCCCAGTAGACCTGGGGCACGTAGAGCAGCGGCGAACCGTCGAAATTGCGCTTGAGCTGGCTGGCGTTGGCCGCCTCGCGCAGCAGGTCGAGTTCGTCGTAGATGGTCTTCTCGTAGTCGTCCACCACCTCCACCGGGCGCAGGCGGCGGGCGTCGGCGGATACGCGCTCGGCCAGGCGGGCGAGGGTGAACAGCCAGGCCAGATCCTGGCGGATGATCGGCCGCAGGTTGGGGCGGATCACCTTGACCACCACTTCCTCGCCGGTCTTCAGCTGGGCGGCGTGCACCTGGGCCACCGAGGCCGAGGCGAGCGGTTCGACGTCGAAACGGGCGAAGACCTCGCTGACCTTGGCGCCGAGCTGTTCCTCGATGCGCGCCACGGCCTTCTCCGGGGCGAAGGGCGGTACCCGGTCCTGCAGGCGCGCGAGCTCGTCGGCGATGTCCGGCGGCATCAGGTCCCGACGGGTGGAGAGCAGTTGGCCGAACTTGATGAAGATCGGCCCCAGGTCGACCAGGGCCAGGCGCAGGCGCTCGCCGCGGGACAGGGTCAGTTCCCGGCGCGGCAGCCAGCGCCAGGGCAGTGCGTAGCTCAGCGCACGCAGCCACCAGGGCAGCGGCAGCTCGAGCAGCAGGTCATCGAGGCGGTAGCGGATGACGACCTGCTGGATGCGCAGCAGGCGGCGGGCGGCGAGCAGCTTCATGCGTTGGGCTTGATTCTCGGTTTCAGGCGCTCGACGCGGGCCTCGAGGCGATCGAGGGCGAGCTTGAGGCGGTCCAGTTCGGCGAAGCGCGCGTCGGCTTCACGGCGGCCCACCAGGGTGCGCGACTCTTCGGACAGGTAGTCGGCGAGGTTCTGCCGCAGGCTGTCCAGGCCTTGCCCGGCCCAGCCGGCACGGCTGCGCAGGTGGCCAGCGAGCAGGTGGGTGCCCACCGGGCCGAGCCAGCGCGACAGTTCGTACTCCCAGTCCAGCTCGAGGTCCTGGAGGATGGCGGCCAGCTCCAGCAACACGGCGCTGTCGCCTTCCAGGGTGACTTCCGGGCTGTGCAGCACGGCGGACTTCTCCCGCGTGGTGGCCAGTTTCAGCAGGCTGCTGGGCGGCGCGCTCAGGCGGCAGTCGGCGGTAGCGGACCAGTGGGCGGAAAGCTTCAGGCCATCTCCGCCGGGGAGCAGGAACAGGGTCAGCGCCGGGTTCTGGCAGTCGACTTCGATGACCCTGCCTTCCAGGGCCGCCATGCGCGGCAGCGCAGTGCTGTCCAGGGACAGCACCCGGTTGAGACCGAACTCGATGCCGGCGAGCAGCGCCTGGGTCAGCATCAGGGCTTGATGCCGCGGTGCAGGGCGACGATGCCGCCGGTCATGTTGTGGTAGGTGACGCGCTCGAATCCGGCCGCGGCCATCATCGCCTTGAGCGTCTCCTGGTCCGGGTGCATGCGGATCGACTCGGCCAGGTAGCGGTAGCTCTCGGAATCGTTGGTGATCAGTTTGCCCATCAGCGGCAGCAGGCTGAAGGAGTAGGCGTCATAGGCCTTGGACAGCAGGCCGCTGGTGGGTTTGGAGAACTCCAGCACCAGCAGGCGACCACCCGGCTTGAGCACACGCAGCATGGAGCGCAGGGCGTCTTCCTTGTGGGTGACGTTGCGCAGGCCGAAGGCGATGGTGACCACGTCGAAGTGGTTGTCGGGGAAGGGCAGCTTCTCGGCGTCGGCCTGAACGAAGCTGACGTTGCCGGCAACGCCGCTATCCAGCAGCTTGTCGCGACCGACCTTGAGCATGGAGGCGTTGATGTCCGCCAGCACCACTTCGCCGGTCACGCCCACCAGGCGCGAGAACTGGCGGGTGAGATCGCCGGTGCCGCCAGCGATATCCAGCACCCGGTTGCCCGGACGCACGCCGGACAGCTCGATGGTAAAGCGCTTCCACAAGCGGTGGACGCCGCCGGACATCAGGTCGTTCATCAGGTCGTACTTGGCCGCTACCGAGTGGAATACCTCGGCGACCTTGTCGGCCTTCTGGCTCTCGGGGACCTGCTGGTAACCGAAGTGGGTCGTGGGTTCGGCGTCGTTGCCTTTGCGCGGGTCGTTCATGTCGCTGCCACCGGAATTGAATGGCGGCCATTCTAATGCCGGCGCCCGGCTTTGTCTTGGCGGCGGAGGGCGCGGGGTGCGACCAGCGCCCGCGGGGGCTGGTATATTCGCGCGACCAAAGGTCGCAGCAGGAGCAGTCCATCCATGTCCCGTATCCATGTCGAACGTTCGCACGCCCTGAGCCACGAAGCTGTGCGTGAGAAGGCCGAGAAGCTGGCCGAGCGCCTGGCGCGCGAGTACGACGTGCGCTACCAGTGGCGCGGCGACACCCTGGAATTCAGGCGCAGCGGTGCCGATGGCCAGATCGAGGTGGGCGCCGACAAGGTGCGCGTGGAGGTCAAGCTGGGCCTGCTGCTGTCGGCCATGGGCGGCATGATCAAGCGCGAGATCGAGAAGGCACTGGACGAGTACCTGGTGTGATTCGGGGCCAGGCTCGCCGGGAATGATACCTGTGTAGGTTGGCGCTGAGCTTGCGAAGCCCAACATTTCCGATGCGCCTGCCCTTGTTGGGCCTCGCTGCGCTCGGCACCAACCTACGGTCCGAGCGTGACCGCCCCATCGCTAGTATGCCGTTTCTAATTTTCCTCGCTACCTTGCGCTTAAGCCCTGAAAAAGGGCGAGTCATTTACCCTTCCGCGTGAGGTGCATCATGGCCAAGGCAGTCGTCAAGAAGAAAGTCGAGAAAGTAGAAAGCAAGTCCACCGTCATCGCTGACGTCAAACTCTATGCCCGCAAGATCTGGCTGGCAGGCCTGGGCGCCTACGCCAAGGCCGGCGCCGAGGGCGTCGACTACTTCAAGGAGCTGGTGAAGGCTGGCGAAGGCGTCGAGAAGCAGGGCAAGAAGCTGGTGGATGAGCAGGTCGAGGCCGCCAACACCCAGTTCGACAGCGTGAAGAGCAGCGTCACTGGCGTGAAGGAAAAGGTCGAGCTGCAAATCGACAAGATCGAGAAGGCCTTCGACAACCGTGTGGCCAGCGCCCTGAACCGCATCGGTATTCCCTCCCGGCAGGATGTTGAGGCACTCTCTGCTAAGCTTGATGAGCTGAGCGCGTTGCTCGAGCACGTCGCGCGAACCAAATAAGGAGAGCAGGATGGCTGGCAAGAAGAAAACCGATAAAGACACCAACTCCTGGATCGGCGAGATCGAGAAATACTCGCGCCAGATCTGGCTGGCTGGCTTGGGGGCCTACTCGAAGATCAGCAACGACGGCTCCAAGCTGTTCGACACGCTGGTGAAGGATGGCGAGAAGGCCGAGAAGCAGGCCAAGACCGAAGTGGACAAGCAGGTCGAGGCGGTCAAGTCGCGAGTCGACTCCCGTGTCGGCTCGGCCAAGTCCAAGGTCGAAGAGGTCAAGGGCAAGGCGATCGGCAAGTGGGGCGAGCTGGAAGAGGCGTTCGACAAACGCCTGAACAGCGCCATTTCCCGTCTCGGCGTGCCCAGCCGCAGTGAAGTGAAGGACCTGCAAGGCAAGGTCGATTCCCTGACCAAGCAGATCGAGAAACTCACCGGTGTATCGGCCAAGTCGGTCAAGCCTGCGGCCAAGGCTGCCGCCAAACCGGCTGCCAAGGCCGCTGCGAAGCCAGCTGCGAAACCCGCCGCCAAGGTTGCGGCTGCCAAGCCGGCGGCCAAGGCTGCTGCTGCCAAGCCCGCCGCTGCGAAAGCGGCCGCGAAGCCGGCTGCCAAGCCCGCTGCGAAAGCTGCTGCGAAACCGGCTGCCAAGCCTCCCGCTGCTGCCAAGCCCGCTGCGAAGGCCGCCGCCAAACCGGCCGCCAAGCCCGCTGCAGCGAAGCCTGCTGCCGAAGCCAAACCGGCGGCTGCGAAACCCGCCGCTGCGAAGAAACCTGCAGCGAAAAAGCCCGCCGCACCCAAGGCCGCCAAGCCCGCTGCACCGGCTGCGAGCTCGGCTCCGGCAGCCACTCCGGCCGCCAGTGCCGCTCCGGCTCCGAGCGTTGCGCCGGCCGCACCGGCCGCTTCGGCCCCGGCTGCGACACCGGTTACGCCGCCGTCCAGCCAGTCCTGAGCTGTATCGGTATGACCCAGACGCCCGGCTTTGCCGGGCGTTTGCATTTCAGGCGTCCCGATAACGCCTGGCCAAACTCTCCGCAGCATGCCGGGAGCTGGGGCGCAGGTGCGGCGCGACCAGCATCATCACCTGATAGACGACCAGGCGGATTTCGCCGCCGCTGCCCAGCACCCGCTGGTAGTCGAGGGAGAACAGCAGGGTCAGGGTGATCTGCTCCACCAGTTGGCCGAGGGATTCGGTATCGCTGACCAGCTGGCGCTCGGTCTTGAGCCGGGCCAGCAGGGCGGCCAGGGTGCGCTTGAGGTGATTGAGCCATTGGCGTATGCCGCGGGCCAGCTTCGGCAGGCGCCCGGCGAGGTTCGACAGGTCCTGGAAGAGGAAGCGGTACTGGGCCAGGCGCTCGACGATCAGGTGCAGGAACAGCCAGTAGTCTTCGGCATCCAGTCGCGCCTCGGCCGGCGGGTCGAGCAGGGGTGCGAGTTCTTCCTGGAAGCGCTCGAACAGCACCATCACCAGCGGCTCCTTGCCGTGGAAGTGGTAGTAGAGATTGCCGGGGCTGATGCCCAGCTCAGTGGCGATCTCCAGCGTAGTGACGTTGGGTTCGCCATTGCGATTGAACAGCTCGAGGGCGCATTCGAGGATGCGGTCGCGGGTCTTCATCCAGGTGTCTTGTCAGGCATTGCGTAGCAGGTCGGAAAGCCGGTCGGGACCTTGCCCGACCGGCTCGTGGAGGTTTCAGCGCACGTGCACATAGGTTCCAGGCGCGGCTTCCATCGGCGGATAGTCCTGGTTGCCCAGGGCCATGATGGTTTCCCGCTGCTCGCCGGAACGCTCCTGGACCCAGCCCAGCCACTGCGACCACCAGCTGCCTTGCACATGCTTGGCATCGTAGTACCAGGCACGCGGGTCGGAACTGAGCTTGGCGTTCTCGTAGTAGTTGGCCTTGGGGTTGCCCGGCGGGTTGAGGATGCTCTGGATATGCCCGCTGTTGGACAGCACGAAGCGGCTGTCGCCACCCAGCAGCAGGGCGGAGCGGTAGACGGCGTCCCAGGGCGTGATGTGGTCGTTGATGCCGGCCACGCTGAAGCTGTCCACCGTGACCTTCTGCAGGTCGATGGGGGTGCCGCAGATTTCCAGGCCGCCGCTGCGGCTCAACGGGTTGTGCTTGAAGAAGTCCAGCATGTCGCCGTGCAGCGCGGCGGGCAGGCGGGTGTTGTCGTTGTTCCAGTAGAGGATGTCGAAGGCCGGGGGCTCGCGGCCGAGCAGGTAGTTGTTGACGAAGTAGTTCCACACCAGGTCGTTGGGGCGCATCCAGGCGAAGACCTTGGCCATGGCCTTGCCTTCCAGCACACCGGCCTGGTAGGAGCGGCGCTTGGCGGCCTCCAGGGTCTGCTCGTCGGCGAACAGCGCGGCGGGGCTGTCCACCTGGCTGTCGAGGAGGCTGACCAGGTAGGTGGCGCTGCTGACCTTGCGTAGCTGCCGGCGCGCCTGCAGGTGGCCCTGCAGTGCGGCGTTGGTGAGGCCCCCGGCGCAGGCGCCGACCAGGTTGACTTCCTTGCTGCCGGTGATGGCGCGGCAGACCTCGAAGGCTTCCTCCAGGGCCTGCACGTAGGTGGAGAGGCCCCACTCGCGGTGGCGCGCATCGGGGTTGCGCCAACTCACCATGAACACCTGCAGGCCGCCTTTCAGCGCGTACTGGACGAAGCTCTTGTCCTGGCTGAGGTCGAATATGTAGTACTTGTTGATCTGCGGCGGCACCACCAGCAGCGGGCGCAGGTACTGCTTCTCGCTCATCGGCTTGTACTGGATCAGCTCCAGCAGCTCGTTGCGGAAGACCACTGCACCGGGGGTGGTGGCCAGGTTGCGGCCGATCTCGAAGGCGTGCTTGCTGACCTGGCTGGGCATGCCGTCGTTGTGCAGCAGGTCGTCCACCAGGTGGCCGAGGCCCTTGATCAGGCTCAGCCCGCCGGTGTTGAACAGTTCCTTCACCGCCAGCGGGTTGAGCAGGCTGTTGGTGGGGGAGAGGGCGTCGCTCAGCTGGGCCAGGACGAAGCGCGCGCGGGCGCGGTCATCGTCGCTGAGGTCGCTCTCGTCGATCCAGGCACTGAGCTGCCGCTGCCAGGCGAGGTAGACCTGCAGGCCACGGCGATAGAAGGGGTTGTGTTGCCAGGAGGGGTCGGCGAAGCGGCTGTCCTGCGGGTTGGGCTGGTGCAGGGTATCGCCCAGCAGGACGCGGCCGACCTGCCCGCTGAAGGCGATCATGTGTCGCGCACTGTGCACGGGGTGCCGCAGTCCTTGCAGCGCCAGGTTGCGTACCGTGGACAACAGATCCTTGCCGCGCAATCCGACGATGGCGCTTTGCGCGTTCATGAAGGCCGCAGGTGTCGGCAAGGTGCCCGGGATTTGTTTTTCTCGCATGGGGGCAACGCTCCGTATTCGGTCCGTGGTTCAGGAGGTCTACAGCAAGGGTTGTACCATCAGGAGCCCGAAGTGCATTCCAGACTATCGCGGGCAAAATTCAAGTTGATGACAGCGCGCACCGGTCTGGTTCGGGCGCTATACCGTCGCCCCACATGGGAGCGGCCTCCGTTCAGCCACTGCGCAGCGGTACCGCCTGGGGGTGGATCACTGCGCGTTGGCGCTCCTCGGCGAGGAATTTCATGATGATCGGCGCCACGGTTTCGGCGCGGGTCACGAGAAACAGGTGACCGTCGTCGATCACATGAAGTTCCGCGTTTGGAATGCGCCAGGCCAACAGGCGCATGTTCACCAGTGGAATGATCGGGTCGTCGTCGCCGGCCAGCACCAGGGTTGGCTGGCGAATGCGGTGCAGCCAGTGGATGCTGGTCCAGCCGAGGCCGGCGAAGAGTTGCCAGTAATAGCCCAGTTTGCCGGAGGAGCGCACTTTGGCGGCGTGGGCCATGGCCAGGCTCGGGTCGCGACGGAAGGCGCCACCGTAGATGTCCGGGGCTATGTGGACACCGTAGGACGGCTGGATGTAGCGCCGCGGACTGGCCATGCGCCAGAGCACCTTGGGCTTGCCGGGCACCATGACGGCGCCGGCCGAGGTGGCGGCGAGGATCAGCTTCTTGCAGCGCTCGGGGTAATCGTGGGCGAACTGCTGGGCCAGGGCGCCGCCCCAGGACACGCCGATGGCGCTGACCTGGCCGTAGTCCAGATAGTCCAGCATGCGCGCCGCCATCTTGGCCAGGCTGCAGAAGCGGTAGGGCATGCTCGGGGTCGAGGAACCGCCGACGCCGGGCACATCGAAGGCGATCACCTCCAGGTCCGGGTCCAGCGCCTGGATGAAGGGGAACACCAGTTCGAGGTTGGCGCCGATGCCATTGAAGATCAGCAACGGCGTCATGTGTGACTGGCCGGGGCGGACGGCGGTACGGATGGTCTGGCCGTCCAGCTCGATGGTTCTGAACACGAATGGTAGCGGCATGCGCAGGGCCCTATTGATGATAAAGCCGGCGGAAGCCATCCACGGCTTCCACCGAATCCGCCAGGCTGTGCCTGGCCGCCGCCGGCAATCGCCGACGGCGCGCAGGGCACATCCCGGTGCCAGGGGCAGTGGTGCGCAGGGCGCAGTCTCTCATCGCTCGTGCACGTAAGTGCCGGGCGACGCTTCACCGGCCGGGAAGGCCTTGTTGCCCAGGGTGAAGCTGGCTTTCTTGGTCTTGCCGGAACGCTCGCCGATCCACTGCTGCCAGTGCAGCCACCAGGAGTCGGCGTGCTTGGTGGCGTTCTCCAGCCAGACCTTGGGGTCTGCCGGCATGTCGCTGCTGGTGGAGAAGCGCGCCTTGGGGTTGCCTGGCGGGTTGAGAATGCTCTGGATGTGGCCGCTGTTGGACAGCACGAACTCGCACTTGCCGCCGAGCAGCCGCGCCGAGCGGTAGCAGGCTTCCCAGGGGGTGATGTGGTCAGTGGTGCCAGCCACGCAGTAGAAGTCGGTGGTGACCTGCTTGAGGTCGATGGGCGTACCGCAGACTTCCAGTGCGTTGGGGCGGGTCAGCGGGTTGGTCTTGAACATCTCCACCAGTTCGCCGTGCAGCGCTGCGGGCAGGCGCGTGGTGTCGTTGTTCCAGTAGAGGATGTCGAAGGCCGGCGGCTCGTTGCCCAGCAGGTAGTTGTTGACCCAGTAGTTCCAGATGAGGTCGTTCGGGCGCATCCAGGCGAAGACCTTGGCCATGTCCTTGCCCTCCAGCACGCCGGCCTGGTAGGAGCGGCGCTTGGCGGCTTCCAGGGTCTGCTCGTCGGCAAACAGGGCGACCTGGGTATCGAGGTTGAAGTCGAGGACGCTGACCATCTGGGTGAAGGCGTTGACCTTGTGCTCGCCGATGGCCTGGTAGTGGCCGAGCAGGGCGACCGTGGTGATGCCGCCGGAGCAGGCGCCGAGGATGTTGAGGTCCTTGGCGCCGGTGATCTTCAGGATGACGTCGATGGCTTCCTTGAGGGCGTCGATGTAGGTGGAAAGGCCCCACTCGCGCTGCGCCTTGGTCGGGTTGCGCCAGCTGACGATGAAGGTCTGCAGGCTGTTGCGCAGGCAGAAGCGCGCCAGGCTCTTCTCCGGCGACAGGTCGAAGACATAGAACTTGTTGATCTGCGGCGGCACCACCAGCAGCGGGCGCTCGTGCACGCTCTCGGTAATGGGCTTGAACTGGATCAGCTCCAGCACGTCATTGCGGAACACCACCGCGCCTTCGGTGGTGGCGAGGTTCTTGCCGACCTCGAAGGCAGACGAGTTCACCTGACTGGGCATGCCGCCGTTGTTCACCAGGTCCTTGGCCAGGTGGGAGAGGCCATCCAGCAGGCTCTTGCCGCCGGTCTCGAAGAAGCGCTTGACCGCCGCCGGGTTGGCCATGGTGTTGGTGGGCGCCATGGCTTCGGTCATCAGGTTGACGACGAAGTGGCCGCGGCTGGTGTCCTGTTCCGAGAGGTTGCTCTCTTCGACCCACTTGTGCAGCTCCTTGCGCCAGGCCAGGTAGGTCTGCAGGTAGCGCTTGTACAGGGGGTTCTGGCTCCAGGCCGGGTCATTGAAGCGGCGGTCGTCGGATTCTGGCTGCAGAGCGGACTTGCCGAGCAGTACGTCCTTCAGTTCAAGGCTGAAATGAGCGACGTGCTTTGCACTGTGGAAAGGTTGCTTGATGGCTTGCAACAGCACCATCCGCGCTGAAGACAGCAGGTCCTTGCCGCGGATCCCTATCACCGGATTGAGGTTGAGGGTGTTGTCCGAAGCTTGGTACTGCAGGTCTTCATTGTTCTTGTTGCTCATCTACGACGCTCCATTGTCCTGAGTCGAACAGCGCCCTGGCACAACAGCGCGCTGACTCGCTCGGGTTACCGGGAAGGCGAAGCGAACTTCGCGTATTTCTCTGTATCTGGCGATGCCAAATGCATGGAACCTGCCAGAACTTGGTTACTCGAGTTTGTCAGTTTGCGCAAGTTGGTCGCAGAGAGTTCGCTGCAGCGGGAGTATGTCGCGAGGGTTTAGAAAAATCGCCCTAACCTTGGGCGGTGCGGGCCGGCATGGGGCGCGGCCCGCACTTTTTCAGAGCATCAGCTTGACCACCGATTCGTCGGGGTCGCGGGAGCGACCGGCGGTCGCCAGCTCCTGCAGATAGTCGTTCCACAGCTCTTCCTGACGTGTGGCGAGCTGATAGAGGTAGTCCCAGGTGAACAGGCCGCTGTCGTGGCCGTCATCGAAGGTCAATTTCAGGGCATAGTTGCCGGCGGGTTCGAGCTGGGTCAGGCCGACCCTGAGCTTGCCGTACTGGAGGATGGGCTTGCCATGGCCCTGCACCTCCGCGGAGGGGGAATGCACGCGCAGGAATTCGGCACTGAGGCTGTAGCGCTCATCCGGGCCGTATTCCAGCTCCAGGGTCCTGGAAGCCTTGTGCAGTTTGATGGCGGTGGGAATGCGCATGGGTAGCTCCAAGCCACAAGCCTCAAGCTACAAGTCGAAGCAGGAGTGCTTGCAGCTTGTAGCTTGCAGCTTAGGGCTGTTCTTAAAGGATATAGCGCGACAGGTCTTCGTCCTGTGCCAGCTCGCCGAGGTGGCCGTTGACGTAGGCGGCATCGATGCGGATCGGCGTCTCGTCATGCTGCGCGGCCAGGTCACCGGCGCTGAAGGAGACTTCCTCCAGCAGGCGCTCCAGCAGTGTGTGCAGGCGACGGGCACCGATGTTCTCGGTCTTCTCGTTGACCTGCCAGGCGATCTCGGCCAGGCGCTTGATGCCGTCCGGCGCGAACTCGATGTTCAGGCCCTCGACCTTCAGCAGCGCGGTGTACTGCTCGGTCAGCGAAGCGTGCGGCTCGGTGAGGATGCGCTCGAAATCCTCCGGGGAGAGGGCCTTGAGCTCGACGCGGATCGGCAGGCGGCCCTGCAGTTCCGGCACCAGGTCGCTGGGCTTGGACAGGTGGAAGGCGCCGGAAGCGATGAACAGGATGTGGTCGGTCTTCACCATGCCCAGCTTGGTGTTCACGGTGCAGCCTTCGATCAGCGGCAGCAGGTCGCGCTGCACGCCCTCGCGGGAGACATCGGCGCCACCGACGTTGCCGCGCTTGGCCACCTTGTCGATCTCGTCGATGAAGACGATGCCGTTCTGCTCCACCGCTTCCAGGGCGGCGGCTTTCAACTCTTCCTCGTTGACCAGGCGCGCGGCTTCCTCGTCGCGCACCAGTTTCATGGCTTCCTTGACCTTCAGCTTGCGGGCCTTGCGCTTGCCCTTGCCGAGATTGGAGAACAGGTTCTGCAGCTGGTTGGTCATCTCCTCCATGCCGGGCGGGGCCATGATTTCCACGCCGGCCGGGGATTCGGCCACTTCGATGTCGATTTCCTTGTCATCCAGCTGGCCCTCGCGCAGGCGCTTGCGGAACAGCTGGCGGGTGTTGGAGTCCTCGCGCGGCGGCTCGTCGCCGAAGCCGGTGCGGGCCGGGGGCAGCAGGGCGTCGAGGATGCGCTCTTCAGCGGCGTCCTCGGCGCGGTAGCGCACCTTGTGCATCTCCTGCTCGCGCATCATCTTCACGGCGGCGTCGGCCAGGTCGCGGATGATGGATTCGACGTCACGGCCGACATAGCCCACTTCGGTGAACTTGGTGGCTTCGACCTTGATGAAGGGCGCGTTGGCCAGCTTGGCCAGACGACGGGCGATCTCGGTCTTGCCGACGCCGGTCGGGCCGATCATCAGGATGTTCTTCGGCGTCACCTCGGCGCGCAGCTCGGCCGGCAGTTGCATGCGCCGCCAGCGGTTGCGCAGGGCGATGGCGACGGCGCGCTTGGCGTCGTCCTGGCCAACGATGTGGCGATTGAGTTCGTGGACGATTTCGCGGGGCGTCATGGACATGAAAATTGCTCCAATGCGGGACGGCGGCCTCACTCGGCGCTGTCCAGCTCCTCGATGGTCAGGTTCTGGTTGGTGAACACGCAGATGGAGCCGGCGATGTTCAGGGCGGTCTCGGCCACTTCACGGGCGGACAGCTCGGTGTGTTGCAGCAGCGCCATGGCCGCGGCCTGGGCAAAACCGCCGCCGGAGCCCATGGCGATCAGGCCGTGCTCGGGTTCGACCACGTCGCCGTTGCCGGTGATGATCAGCGAGGCGTCCTTGTTGGCCACCGCCAGCATGGCTTCCAGGCGGCTCAGGGAACGATCGGTACGCCAGTCCTTGGCCAGCTCGACGGCGGCGCGGACGAGATGGCCCTGGTGTTTTTCCAGCTGGCCTTCGAAACGTTCGAACAGGGTGAAGGCGTCTGCGGTGGCGCCGGCGAAACCGGCCAGGACCTGGCCGTGGTAAAGGCGGCGGACCTTGCGGGCGTTGCTCTTCATGACGGTATTGCCGAGGGAAACCTGGCCGTCGCCGCCCATGACGACTTTGCCATTGCGGCGGACTGAAACGATGGTGGTCAAGGGGAGAGTCTCCACGCAGCGGGGCGGAATGCCCGAATGAAGACTCAGATGGGGGGCCGTGCCCGGCTTTTCAACCGGGCACGGTGATTAGCAGCTCAACGGCTCTGCCGCTGCTGCAACAGCAGGTTGCTGAAGCCGCTGCCGGCCAGCTGCTTCTGCGCCGAGGCGAGTTGCTCGCGGTTGGCGAAGGGGCCGACCAGCACGCGATACCAGGTTTCTTCGCGGACGGTGCCGGATTCCACCTGGACGTTCTGTCCGAGCAGGATGATCTGCGCACGCACGCGGTCGGCGTCGTCGCGCTTGCGGAAGGAACCGGCCTGGAGGAAGAACTGGTTGGTGACCGGCGCCTTGGCCACCACCGGCGGCGGAGGCGGTGTCTCACCATTGAGGGCGGCTTGCGCCCGCGCGGCGTCGATCTTCGCGGCTTCCTCCGGGGTGACCGGCTTCTGCTGCGGGGGCGTGGGCGGGGGCGCCTTGGGCACCGCTTCGGGCGGCACTATGACTTCCGATTCCGGCAGCAGGGTGTAGAAGTCGTACTTCGGCTTCACCGGCTCCTGGGAGGGCGTTGTTGGCTTGGCCTGGGTCGGGGCCTTGCCTGCGCTGCCTGCCTCATTGCCGGCCTTGCCGCTGCCGGTGCCGCCGGCGGTGCCGGCCGCAGCCTGCTCGGGTTTGGCGCGGCGGACTTCGTCACGGCCGGGCTCGAGCTTGTTCAGGAACATCACGAAGCCACCGATGACCAGACCGATGGCCAGCCAGACCCAGCCGGGCACCGGTTTCTTGGCCGGCGCCTGGTAGCGGCTGGCCCCGCGCTTGGGTGCAGGTTTCTTTTTCGCCATAGTCCGTTACATGCGTTCCAGGGTTTGCAGGCCGAGCAGTTCCAGGCCTTGCTTGAGGGTGCGGCCGGTCAGCGCGGCGAGGCGCAGGCGGCTTTGTTGGGTCGCCGGGTCCTCGGCGGTGAGGATCGGGCAGTTCTCGTAGAAGCTGGAGAAAAGGCCGGCCAGGTCGTAGAGGTAGGCGCAGAGGATATGCGGCACGCCCTTTTCGGCGACGTTGCCCAGGGTGTCGGCGAATTGCGCCAGTTTGGCGGCCAGGGCCTGCTCCTGCTCGGCGGCGAGGATGATCTGGCCATCCACTTCGCTGTAGTCCTTGCCCAGTTTGCGGAACACGCTGGCCACGCGGGTGTAGGCGTAGAGCAGGTAGGGCGCGGTGTTGCCCTCGAAGCTCAGCATCAGTTCGAAGTTGAAGCTGTAGTCGCTGGTGCGGTGCTTGGACAGGTCGGCGTACTTCACCGCGCCGATGCCCACGGCGCGGGCGATCTGGCGCAGCTCGGCCTCGTCCAACTCGGGGTTCTTGGCCTTGACCAGATCAAAGGCACGCTGTTCGGCTTCGTCCAGCAGGTCGATCAGTTTCACGGTGCCGCCGTCGCGGGTCTTGAACGGGCGGCCGTCGGCGCCGTTCATGGTGCCAAAGCCCATGTGCTCCATCTCGAAGGTGGCGGGCACGAAGCCGGCCAGGCGGGCGCAGGCGAAGACCATCTGGAAGTGCAGGGCCTGGCGCTGGTCGACGAAGTAAAGCGCGCGATCGGCCTTGAGCACGCCGCTGCGGTAGCGGGTGGCGGCCAGGTCGGTGGTGGCGTAGAGGTAGCCGCCACCGGCCTTCTGCACGATCAGCGGCAGGGGGTTGCCTTCGGCATTCTTGAACTCGTCCATGAACACGCAGAGGGCGCCGTCGCTCTCGGTGAGCAGGCCCTTGGCGCGCAGGTCCGCGACCACCTGGGGCAGGTCGTCGTTGTAGGCGCTTTCGCCCTTCACATCGGCCATGGTCAGCTTCACGCCCAGACGGTCGTAGACGGCCTGGCAGTGGCTCAGGGAAATGTCGTTGAAGCGGGTCCACAGGCTCAGGCAGTCGGGATCGCCGGCTTGCAGCTTGACCACCAGCTCGCGGGCGCGGTCGGCGAATTCGCTGGATTCGTCGAAGCGCTTCTTCGCGGCGCGGTAGAAGGATTCCAGGTCGGACAGTTCGGCGTCGCTGCCCACCGGTCGCTCCTGCATGTAGGCCAGCAGCATGCCGAACTGGGTGCCCCAGTCGCCCACGTGGTTCTGGCGGATCACGGTGTCGCCGAGAAACTCGAGGACCCGCGCCACGCCGTCGCCGATGATGGTGGAGCGCAGGTGGCCGACGTGCATTTCCTTGGCCAGGTTCGGCGCCGACAGGTCGACGACCACGCGCTGCTGCGGGCCGTTCTTGCGCACGCCGAGGTGAGCGTCGGCCAGCGCGGCTTCCAGGCGCAGGGCCAGGGCCTGGGTGTTCTGGAAGAAGTTGAGGAAGCCGGGGCCGGCGATTTCCACCTTGGCGACCTGATCGTCCTGGGGCAGGGCTGCGATCAGTTTCTCGGCCAGGTCACGCGGCTTCATGCCGGCGGGTTTGGCCAGCATCATGGCGATGTTGCTGGCGAAATCGCCGTGGCTCTTGTCCTTGGTGTTTTCCACCTGGATAGCCGGGCTGAGGCCCTCGGGCAGCACGCCCTCGCTGGCGAGACGGGTCAGGGCTTGCTGGATCAGCTGGCGAATGGTGTCTTTCATCTTCTGCTCTTCCGGCCGCCCCCAAGAGGGCTGGCGCTGGTTGAAAACTGTGCATTATCGGCGGCCTGCGGCTGCAGCTTCAAGTTTTAAGCGGCGAGCTGCAAGGGCAAAGTTGGTGATATCGGCCGGGTGGTCCGCGCTAGAACAGGTCGATGGGGTCGACATCCAGCGACCAGCGCACCGCGCGGCCTCCGGGCAACTGCTCCAGGGCCTGGCTCCAGGGCGTCAGCAGGCGGTGCAGCGGAGCGCGGGCGCCGGCCTGCAGCAACAACTGCGCGCGGTAGCGGCCGGCGCGACGTTCCATGGGCGCGGGCACCGGACCCAGCAGCTCGACACCGTTGACGCCCATTTCGGCCAATTGCTGCTCGGCTTCGGCGCAGGCGCTGTCGAGGAAATCCTCCGCCTGGCCCGGCTTGTGGGCCTCGGCGCGCAGCAGGGCGAGGTGGGCGAAGGGCGGCAGGCCGGCGGCGCGGCGCTCGGAGAGGGCCTGTTCGGCGAAGGCGAAGTAGCCCTGTTCGGTGAGCTGCACCAGCAGCGGATGCTCGGCCAGGTGGGTCTGGATGATCACCCGGCCCGGTTCCTCGGCGCGCCCGGCCCGGCCGGCGACCTGGACGATCAGCTGGGCCATGCGCTCGCTGGCACGGAAGTCGGCGGAGAACAGGCCGCCGTCGGCATCGAGGATGGCCACCAGGGTGACCTTCGGGAAGTGGTGCCCTTTGGCGAGCATCTGGGTGCCCACCAGGATGCAGGGTTCGCCACGCTGGATGGTGGCGAACAGTTTGTCCATGGCGTCCTTGCGCGAGGTGCTGTCGCGGTCGATGCGCAGCACCGGGGTCTTTGGAAAGAGGATCGCCAGGCGCTCTTCGGCGCGCTCGGTGCCGGCGCCCACGGGACGCAGGTCGACCCGTCCGCAATCGGGGCAGCAGGCCGGCTGGCGCTGGGTGTGGCCGCAATGATGGCAGCGCAGTTCGTTGTAGCGCTGGTGCAGGGTCATGCGCGCGTCGCAGCGCGGGCACTGGCTGATCCAGCCGCAGTCGTGGCACAACAGGGTCGGTGCGAAACCGCGGCGGTTGAGGAATACCAGCACCTGCTGGCCGGCGGCCAGGGTCTGGGCGATGGCCTGCTGCAGCGGCATGGATATGCCGGAGTCCAGCGGCAGGCTTTTCACGTCCAGCCGCAGGAAGCGCGGTTGCCTGGCGCCGCCGGCCCGCTGGGTCAGGCGGAGCAGGCCATAGCGGCCGGCGTGGGCGTTCTGCAGGCTTTCCAGGGAGGGTGTGGCCGAACCCAGCAGGATCGGGATGTTCTCCTGGCGGGCGCGCACCAGGGCCAGGTCGCGGGCGTGGTAGCGCAGACCTTCCTGCTGCTTATAGGAAGCGTCGTGCTCCTCGTCGATGATGATCAGGCCGGGATTCTTCAGTGGGGTGAAGAGTGCCGAACGGGTGCCGATGACGATGTCCGCTTCGCCATCGCGTGCTGCCAACCAGGCGTCCAGGCGCTCGCGGTCATTGACCGCCGAGTGCAGCAGGGCGATCCGCGCATTGAAGCGGCGAGAGAAGCGCTCCAGGGTCTGTGGCCCGAGGTTGATCTCCGGGATCAGCACCAGGGCCTGCTTGCCGGCTTCCAGGGTCTGGCGGATCAGCTGCAGGTAGACCTCGGTCTTGCCGCTGCCAGTGACGCCGGCCAGGAGCAGGGCATTGAAACCGCCGAAGGACGCGTGCACCGCATCGAAGGCGGCGCGCTGTTCCGGGTTCAGCGGTAGCTCCGGCTGGGCCAGCAGCGGGCCGTGGCGATTGCTGGATACGTGGCGGCGCACTTCGACCCGGGCCAGGCCTTTCTCCAGGAGGATGTCGAGGCTGTCCTTGTTCAATTGCAACTGGCCGAGGAGCTGGTGGGGCACGCCATGGGGATGCTGCGCCAGGGTGGCCAGGGCCTGGCGCTGGCGCGGGGCGCGGGCCAGGCGCGGGTCGTCGAGGCTGGCGCCAGGAACGGCGTGCCAGAAACGCTCTTGCCGCGCTTCTGCCTGCTCGCCCTGGCGCAGCAACACCGGCAGCGCCCAGCTCAGGGTGTCGCCCAGGCTGTGTTGGTAGTACTGGGCTGTCCACAGGCACAGCTTGAATAGCGCGGGCGGCAGCAATGGGCGGTTATCCAGCAGCTCCAGGGCGGGCTTGAGCTTGTCCGCCGGCACCTCGCTGCGGTCGGCCAGTTCCACCAGCACGCCGATGATCTCGCGGCGGCCGAAGGGTACCCGCAGGCGCACCCCGGGCTGCAGCGCGGCGAGGGGCGCGCCAGCCGGCGCGCGGTAGTCGAACAGGCGGCGCAGGGGCGAGGGCAGGGCGAGGCGCAGGATGGGGGCGTCGGGCACGCTGGCGATCCCTTCGGAAAAGGCGCGATCTTAACATGCCGCCGTGCGACAGCCGGCGCGGCCAGCGGGTTGCATCGCCCCATCACTCTGGTATCATCCGCCGCCTGTTTCCGTGCGGTACTCGACATAGGGTCGGGTGGCGGCACGCCAGACCTGAGGATCATGCAATGAAACCGGAAATCCATCCCGAATACGTCGCGATCGAAGCTACCTGCAGCTGCGGCAACGTCATCAAGACCCGCTCCACCATCGGCAAGAACATCAGCCTCGACGTGTGCTCCGAGTGCCACCCGTTCTACACCGGCAAGCAGAAGGTCCTGGACACCGGCGGCCGTATCGATCGCTTCAAGCAGCGTTTCGGCGTGTTCGGCTCCAAGTAAGAGCCCGAACAGCCCGGGAAGGCCGAGTGGCCAAGTCCCCGCTGACGAAAAAGGCGCCTCTAGCAGGCGCCTTTTTCTTTTTTCTGGGCCTGAGTTTCTCCCTTCAGGCCGCCTGCCCGGTTCCGGGCAAGCTTCCTACTTTCAAAGTCCGGCAGGTCGTCGACGGCGACACGTTGCGCCTGGTCGATGGCCGAAGTGTTCGCCTGATCGGTCTGAATGCGCCCGAGCTTGCGCGCAAGGGGCGGCCGGCAGAACCCTACGCCGAGGCGGCGCGTCAGCGCCTCCAGCAATTGGTGCAGTCCAGTGGAGGGCGTGTGGGGCTGCGACCCGGACGCGAGCCGAAGGACAGATACGGCCGCAGCCTGGCGCATCTCTATGACGATCGCGGGCGAAATCTGGAAGAGCGCCTGCTTGCCGACGGCCTGGGTTTTCGCGTTGTCATCGCGCCCAACGCTGCGTTGGGCGATTGCCATGCTGCCGCCGAGCGCGAGGCCCGTCGGGCTGGTCGTGGCCTTTGGCGCAGGCCGCCCCAGCAAGCGCCCTGGCAGTTGCGTCAGTCCGGTTTCGCGCTGGTGCAGGGGCGGGTGGCCCGGGTCGAGCGCAACCGCGGCGGGCTCTGGTTGCAGCTGGATGGGCCGCTGGTGCTGCGGGTCGAACCGAAGCGGCTGCGCCAGTTCGATGTCGCGCTCCTGGAGCGTCTGGTGGGCCAGCGGCTGGAGGTTCGGGGCTGGGTGATTGACCGCGCGCAAGGGCGCGGCGTAAATACTGGGAAATCCCGCTGGATGCTTCCGTTGACCCATCCCGCAATGCTCGAGGTGCTTCGATGAAATGGCCCGCGCTCAGTCTGGCGCTGCTGCTGGCTCCTTCCCTCCTGGCCGGTTGTGCGGTCAATCCAGCCACCGGCCGCACCAACTTCGTGATGATGAGCGAAAAGCAGGAGCTCGATCTTGGCCGTCGCTACAACCAGGAGATCGCCAAGCAGAATCCGCGCTACGCCGACGAGAAGCTCCAGGCCTATGTCCAGCAGGTGGGGCAGCGGATCGCCAGTCATAGCCACCGCAACAACATTCCCTATCAATTCACTGTGGTGGATTCGCCGGACATCAATGCCTTCGCCCTGCCGGGCGGCTACATCTATATCCACCGCGGCCTGCTGGCCTACTTGAATTCGGAGGCCGAGCTCGCCGCTGTGCTTGGGCACGAAGTGGGGCATGTCACCGCGCGCCACAGCGTGCAGCAGCAGAGTCAGTCCACCGCGTGGAACGTCCTTGGGCAGGCGGTGGCCATCGGCACCGGCGTCGGCGCTGCCGGAGACCTGACCAATGTGCTGGGGACCGCCTTCGTGCGCGGCTATGGGCGCGACATGGAGTTGGAGGCCGATGGCCTGGGCGCCCAGTACCTGGAGCGCAGCGGCTACGATCCGCAGGCCATGATCGAGGTGGTCAAGGTGCTGAAGAACCAGGAAGACTTCGCCCGCGACCAGGCTCGGCGCAAGGGGCAGGCGGAGCCGCCGTCGGGTTATCACGGCCTGTTCGACACCCACCCGGACAATGACCAGCGCCTGCAGCAGGTGGTCGGTCCGGCCAAGGCACTGGCCGGCGGCAATCAGGTGGTCAATCGGGAGGCCTTCCTCAAGCAGTTGGAGGGGCTGCCCTTTGGCGATTCAGCGGAAACCGGGGTGCGCCGCGGCCAGGATTTCTACCACGCGGGGCTGGATTTCACCCTGCATTTCCCGGATGGCTGGGGCCTGGTCAACCGCCCCGATGCGGTGATCACCCATAGCGCCGACCAGCAGGCCTTCGTCGCCATGAGCCTGGACGGGCGCAAGCCCGACCTGGCTCCGGCCGATTATCTGCGGAAGAAGGCCGGCGGGCAGCGCCTCTCCATGGAGGAGTCGCTGCAACAGGCCGGCCTGCAGGGTGCCACCGCGGTGCTGCCGGGAAATCCGGCGCGGCGCGTGGCGGTGATCTACAAGGACGACAAGGCCTATCTCTTCGTTGGGGCGATCCGCAATCGTGCGTCCCTGGAAACCCAGGACAATAATTTCCTGGCGGTGATCAGAAGCTTTCGGCCCATGAAGAAGGAAGAGCTGGCCCTGGCCCAGCCGCTGCGCCTGCATCTGATCCAGGCGAAGCCCGGCCAGACCGTCGCCAGTCTGGTGCGGGAGAGCAAGTTGCCGGGGTCCGAATCTGACTTGGAAAATCGTATCCGATTACTGAATAATTTGTATCCAATCGGTGAGCCAAAGCCAGGGGATTGGCTTAAAGTCGTACGTTAGAGGGGTTGACGCCGGGTGACTGAACGGTCTTGTTAGCCCCCCGCATCTTGCGTATGCTCGCCCGTCACGTCTGTCACAAGCAAAAGCGGAAATGCCAAAATGTCTGATCTGAAAACGGCCGCTCTCGAATACCATGCCCAACCCCGCCCCGGGAAACTCAGCGTCGAGCTGACCAAGCCGACCGCCACCGCCCGCGACCTGTCGCTGGCCTACAGCCCGGGCGTCGCCGAGCCGGTACGCGAAATCGCGCGTGATCCTGAGCTGGCCTTCAAGTACACCGGCAAGGGCAACCTGGTAGCAGTCATTTCCGATGGCACCGCGATCCTCGGCCTGGGTAACCTCGGCCCGCTGGCCTCCAAGCCGGTAATGGAAGGCAAGGGCGTGCTGTTCAAGCGCTTCGCCGGCATCGACGTGTTCGACATCGAAGTCGATGCCGAAAGCCCTCAGGCCTTCATCGACACCGTCAAGCGCATTTCCATCACCTTCGGCGGCATCAACCTTGAAGACATCAAGGCGCCCGAATGCTTCGAGATCGAGCGCACCCTGATCGAGCAGTGCGATATCCCGGTATTCCACGATGACCAGCACGGTACCGCCATCGTGACCGCCGCCGGCATGCTCAATGCGCTGGAAATCGCTGGCAAGACCCTGGCCGAAGCCAGGATCGTCTGCCTCGGCGCCGGCGCTGCCGCCATCTCCTGCATGAAACTGCTGGTGAGCATGGGTGCCAAGGTCGAGAACATCTTCATGATCGACCGCAAGGGCGTGATCCACGCCGGCCGTGACGACCTGAACCAGTACAAGGCGGTATTCGCCCACGAGACCGACAAGCGCACCCTGTCCGAAGCCCTGGATGGCGCGGACGTGTTCGTCGGCCTGTCCGGTGCCAACCTGCTGAGCCCGGAAGACCTCAAGCGCATGGCGGCCAACCCGATCGTCTTCGCCTGCTCGAACCCGGACCCGGAAATCAAGCCGGAGCTGGCCCACGAGACCCGCAACGACGTGATCATGGCCACCGGTCGTTCCGACTACCCGAACCAGGTCAACAACGTGCTGGGCTTCCCCTTCATCTTCCGCGGTGCCCTGGACGTGCGCGCCACCCGCATCAACGAAGAGATGAAGATCGCCGCGGCCAACGCTCTGCGCGACCTGGCCAAGCTGCCGGTGCCGAAGGACGTCTGCGACGCCTACGGCGTGGCATCCCTGGAGTTCGGCCGCGAGTACATCATTCCGAAGCCGATGGACAAGCGCCTGATCACCGTCGTATCCGATGCCGTGGCCAAGGCCGCCATCGAGTCCGGCGTGGCGACCCTGCCTTATCCGAAACACTATCCGCTGAAGTCGGTGGACGACGTGTTCAACGGCTAAGCCGAGACCCAACAAAAAGCCCCGCAATCGCGGGGCTTTTTGTTGGGTGCCAGTTGCTCAGAACAGGTCGATGGGCGCGGCCTCGTCGGCTGGCAGCGGGCTGCCGGGGACGGCCAGTCCGGGCTCGAATTCGCTCATGGGCGGCGGCGTGTCTTCGCTCTTGAACAGTTCGAAGAAGGCATCCGGCGTACCCGGACTGGCCGCCCGACCGCTGAGCGGGTCGATGCGCAGGGTCAGCAGGCCGGCGGGCTCCGGCTGGACATGGGCCGGCTTGTCCTTCAAGGCAGCGCTCATGTAGTTCATCCAGATCGGCAGTGCCACGGTTCCGCCGTATTCGTGGCGGCCCAGGCTTTCCGGCTGGTCGAAGCCGACCCAGACCGTGGTGACGTAGTCGGCGTTGTAGCCGGAGAACCAGCTGTCCTTGGACTCGTTGGTGGTCCCGGTCTTGCCGGCGATGTCGCTGCGGCCCATGGACATGGCGCGGCGGCCGGTGCCGCGCTTGATCACATCCTGCAGCATGCTGTTGAGGATGTAGGTGGTGCGCGGGTCGAGGATGCGCTCGGCGACGGCAGGGGATTGCCCATGGGGCGCTGCGGCATCGGCTGAGGCGAGCAGGGTATCCGGCGCTGCGCTGGCCTGCGCGACCTCGTTGGGGTGGGTCTCGCCCTGGGGGACTCGCGGCGGGTTGGCGGAGAACAGGATCTTGCCGTCACGGCTCTCGATGCGCTCGATCAGGTAGGGCTGCACCTTGTAGCCGCCGTTGGCGAAGGTGCTCCAGCCGCCGGCGATCTCCAGCGGAGTCAGGTTGGCGGTGCCCAGGGCCAGGGACAGGTTGCGTGGCAGGTCGTCCTTGTTGAAGCCGAAGCGGCTGACGTAGTTCAGTGCGTAGTCGATACCGATGGCCTGGAGCACGCGGATCGACACCAGGTTGCGCGATTTGTACAGGGCTTCCCGCAGGCGGATCGGGCCGAGGAAGGTGTTGTTGTCGTTCTTCGGTCGCCAGGCTTCTTCCATGCCGGCTTCCTGGAAGACGATAGGGGCGTCGTTGACCAGGCTGGCGGCAGTGAAGCCGTTGTCCAGGGCGGCGGCATAAAGGAAGGGCTTGAAGCTGGAGCCCGGTTGGCGCTTGGCCTGGGCGGCGCGGTTGTAGTTGCTCTGCTCGAAGGAGAATCCGCCCACCAGGGCACGGATCGCACCATCGTTCGGATCCAGGGAGACCAGGGCGCTCTGCGCGGCCGGGAGCTGGACGAAGCGCAGGCTGCCATCGGCCTGGCGCTGCACGCGGACCAGGTCGCCGACCTGGGCGACGTCGGCGGGCCGCTGTGGGCGTGGGCCGAGGCTGTTGGTATTGAGGAAGGGGCGGGCCCATTTCATGCTGTCCCAGCTCACGGCTTCTTCCTGGCCGCTGCGGGTCAGGACCAGGATGCCGCTCTTCTCGACCTGGGTGACGATGGCCGGTTCCAGGCCGCCCAGGGATTTCTGCTTGGCCAGTTCCTGCAGCCAGGTTTCCTTGGTCATCCCGGGCAGGCGCGTTTCCGGGCCGCGGTAGCCGTGGCGCTCGTCGTAGCCGATCAGCCCCTCGCGCAGGGCGCTGTTGGCCACTTCCTGAAGGTCGCTGGGCACGGTGGTGGTCACGCGGAAGCCTTCGGTGTAGGCGTCGCTGCCGTAGCGGCCGACCATTTCGGCGCGGGCCATCTCGGCGATATAGGGAGCGGCCAGCTCCGGGGTGGGGACGTGGTAGCTGGCGTCGATCGGTTCGTTGACGGCCTGCTGGTAGCGGGCTTCGTCGATGCGGCCCAGCTTGTACATGCGGCCGAGGATCCAGTCGCGGCGCTCCTTGCTGCGGGTCGGGTTGACCAGCGGGTTGAAGCGCGAGGGCGCCTTGGGCAGGCCGGCGATCATGGCCATCTGCGCCAGGCTGATCTCGCGGATGGACTTGCCGTAGTAGACCTGGGCGGCGGCCTCGATACCGTAAGCGCGGTTACCGAGGTAGATCTTGTTCACATAAAGTTCAAGAATCTCGTCTTTGCTGAGTTCCCGTTCAATTTGCAGGGCCAGCAATATTTCATTGATCTTGCGGGAGAAACTTCTTTCGCTGGTGAGGAAGTAGTTCTTCGCCACCTGCATGGTGATGGTGCTACCGCCTGTCTGGATGTGCCCGGTCTTCAATAATTGCGTGGCAGCGCGCATCAGGCTGGTCACGTCGACGCCATAATGGTTGGCGAAATTGTCGTCCTCGGCGGCCAGCAGTGCCTGGATGAAGTCCGGCGGGATGTCGGCGAAACGCACGGGCGAGCGGCGCATCTCGCCGAACTCGGCAATCAGCTTGCCATCACTGCTGTAGACGCGCAGGGGGATCTGCAGCTGGATCCGGCGCAGCGAATCGACCGACGGAAGGCTGGGGCTAAGATAGAGGTAGGCACCGCTGAAACTGAGCAACAGGCCACAGAAAACGGCGACGAAAGACCACCCGAAGAACTTCAACAGACGCATCAAGGCTTGTGGATTTCCAGGCAAAAGAATGAGTTAAACGGAAGACAATGATAAAAGGCAAAAACCGATCACATTATAAGCGTTTTTTTTCCGGGGGAGCCATTTGCGCTTCTGTCAAGACTGCTATTTAATGTGAAAAAACATAAATCGTCCGTAAGTCTCGGACGCTGATAGGAAATCGGTCGTGCTAGGGCTCTTCAATAAGAAAGCGAATTCGCTGTTGGGGATCGACATCAGCTCGACCTCAGTCAAGCTCCTTGAATTGAGTCGCTCGGGAAGCCGCTTCAAGGTGGAGTCCTACGCGGTCGAGCCTCTCCCGCCCAACGCGGTGGTCGAGAAGAACATCGCCGAGCTGGAAGGCGTGGGGCAGGCGCTTTCCAGGGTGGTCACCAAGGCGCGAACCGGGGCCAAGGCCGCCGCCGTTGCGGTGGCCGGTTCGGCGGTCATCACCAAGACCATAGAGATGGAAGCCGGTCTCTCCGATGACGAGATGGAGAACCAGCTGAAAATCGAGGCCGACCAGTACATTCCTTACCCGCTGGAAGAAGTGGCCATCGACTTCGAGGTTCAAGGTCCGTCCGTGCGTAACCCGGAGCGGGTCGATGTGCTGCTGGCCGCTTGTCGGAAGGAAAACGTCGAGGTGCGCGAGGCCGCCCTGGCCCTGGCCGGGCTCAATGCCAAGGTGGTCGACGTCGAAGCCTATGCCCTGGAGCGCGCGTATTCGCTGCTTTCGGCCCAGTTGGGGGAGGCGCACGATGAGCTCACCGTTGCGGTCGTCGACATCGGCGCGACCATGACCACCCTCAGCGTGCTGCACAACGGCCGCACCATCTATACCCGCGAACAACTGTTCGGCGGTCGCCAGTTGACCGAGGAGATCCAGCGCCGCTACGGTCTCTCCGTCGAAGAAGCTGGCCTTGCGAAGAAGCAGGGTGGTCTTCCGGATGACTACGACAGCGAGGTTCTGCAACCGTTCAAGGATGCGGTCGTTCAGCAGGTATCCCGTTCGCTGCAGTTCTTCTTCGCCGCGGGCCAGTTCAACGATGTCGACTACATCCTGCTGGCGGGTGGCACCGCGTCCCTTCCTGACCTGGATCGCCTGATCCAGCAGAAGATCGGCACGCCGACCCTGGTCGCCAATCCCTTCGCCGACATGGCGCTGAGCAGCAAGGTCAACGCCGGTGCGCTGGCCAGTGATGCACCTGCACTGATGATTGCCTGCGGCCTGGCGATGAGGAGTTTCGACTGATGGCACGCATCAACCTACTCCCTTGGCGCGAGCAGCTGCGAGAGGAGCGCAAGCAGCGCTTCCTGGTGGCGCTGGGCGCCGTCCTGGCGCTGGGGGCCGTCACGGTGTTCCTCGGTGACCAGTACCTGAAGAGCGCCATCGAGAACCAGCAGGCGCGCAATGATTTCGTGCGTAAGGAAATCGCTGTCCTGGATGCCCGGATCAAGGAGATCAGCGAGCTGAAGACCCGCCGCCAGCAGTTGCTGGAGCGGATGAAGATCATCCAGGACCTGCAGGGCAACCGCCCGATCATCGGTCGCGTGTTCGACCAATTGGTGCGGACCCTGCCGGACGGTGTCTTCTTCACCGGGCTAAAGATGAGCGGAAAGAACATCGCCATCATCGGTGCCGCCGAGTCCAACAACCGCGTGTCCAACCTGATGCGCAACCTGGATGCCTCCGAGTGGCTGATGGCGCCCAATCTGACGGAGGTCAAGGCGGTCACCGCCGGTGCCATCGATCAGGCCAACGTCTTCCAGCTCACTGTGCAACAGACCCAGCCTGGTTCCGAGGAACAGGTCGGCAAGCCAGGTGCTGCAAATAGTGCCGCCGCCAACCAAGGAGCCGCGAAATGAGTTTCTCCGACTCCCTCGAAAGCCTGCGCAAGATCGACCTGGCGGATCTGGATTTCAATAACCTTGGTTCCTGGCCCATTGCGGTCAAGGTCATCAGCTGCATCCTGCTGTTGGTGGTGGTTCTGGCGCTGGGCTACAACTTCCACCTGAAGGATCTCGAAGCGCAGCTGGATTCCCAGCGCGCCGAAGAAGAGACGTTGAAGCAGCAGTTTTCCACCAAGGCCTTCCAGGCCGCCAACCTGGAGGCCTACAAGGAGCAGATGAAGGAGATGGAAACCTCCTTCGGCGCCTTGCTGCGCCAGTTGCCCAGCGACACAGAGGTTCCCGGGCTGCTGGAGGACATCACCCGCACCGGCCTGGGCAGCGGCCTGGAGTTCGAGGAGATCAAACTGCTCCCCGAGGTCACCCAGCAGTTCTACATCGAGCTGCCGATCCAGATCTCGGTAGTGGGCGGGTATCATGACCTGGCCACCTTCGTCAGCGGCGTGGCCAGTCTGCCGCGGATCGTCACCCTGCATGACTTCGAGATCAAGCCGGTCTCCGAGGACAGTGCCTCCAAGCTGCATATGTCGATCCTGGCCAAGACCTATCGCTACAACGACAAGGGACTGCAGAAATGAGTAGTGCTCGCGCCCGATTGGCGTTCTGTGCCCTGATCCTGGCCAGCCTCTCCGGTTGCGGTGTCGGCGACGACTTCAGCGACCTGCAGGCCTACATGGACGAGGTGCGTGCCCGTCCCAAGGGGGCCATCGAGCCTCTGCCGAAATTCCAGCCCTACGAGGCCTTCACCTACAGTGCTGCGGCATTGCGCAGCCCCTTCCAGCCACCGGTCAAGATCGACCTGGCCCAGCAGCAGAAGGGTTCCAAGGACATCCATCCGGACGAAACGCGGGTCAAGCAGTTCCTCGAGGGCTTCAATATCGAGTCCTTCGAGATGGTGGGCACCTTGTCCAACACCGCGGGGACCTTCGCCCTGATCAGTGGTGCAGGAGGGGTGCACCGGGTCAAGGTGGGCGATTACCTGGGACGCAACCATGGCCGCATCGTCGCGATCGACGAAGCCCGCGTCGATGTGGTTGAGATCGTCCCGGACGGGGAAGGCGGATGGCTGGAGCGTCCGCGTAGTCTCGCGCTCAAGGAGCGCTCTTGAGGGCGAGGTCAACCGATGAAGAATAACTACCGGTCTGCACAACGGAACCAGATGATGAAAACCTCGCTATCGCGCCTTGGTATCACGCTATTGGCCGCCCTGCTGTCGCCCGCGTTGCTGGCTGCGAACCTGCAGGCACTGGATGTCGCGGCCCTGCCGGGTGACCGGGTCGAGCTCAAACTGGGGTTCGACGAGCCGGTGGCGGCGCCGCGTGGCTACACCATCGAGCAGCCGGCGCGTATCGCCCTGGACCTGCCGGGCGTGACCAACAAGCTCGGCAGCAAGAACCGCGAACTGGGGGTGGGCAATGCCCGCAGCCTGACCGTGGTCGAAGCCAAGGATCGCACCCGACTGATCATCAACCTGTCCACCCTGGTGCCTTACAGCACCCGTGTGGATGGTCGTAACCTCTATGTCCTGGTGGGCGATGCCGCTTCCGCAGCGGCCGCGCCTCGCCCCGTTTCCACCGCGCCGGCCCCGGTGGCCGCTCCCCTGGCCGCTGCGCAACCGGTCAAGAGCTATTCCCGCGCCAGTCGTGCGATCGAGAACATCGACTTCCAGCGTGGCGAGCAGGGGGAGGGCAATGTGGTCATCACCCTGTCCGATCCCAGCGTCAGTCCGGACATCCAGGAGCAGGGCGGCAAGATTCGCCTGGACTTCTCCAAGACCCAGCTGCCCGAACCCCTGCGCGTGCGCCTGGACGTGAAGGACTTCGCGACGCCGGTGCAGTTCGTCAGTGCCGCGGGCACCGGCAGCAATGCCAGCATCAGCATCGAGCCTACCGGCTTCTACGACTACCTGGCCTACCAGACCGACAACAAGCTGACCGTGAGCGTCAAGCCGCTGTCCCAGGATGACGTCGAGAAACGCAAGACCGAGCGTTTCGCCTATTCCGGCGAGAAGCTGTCGCTGAACTTCCAGGACATCGACGTGCGCTCGGTGCTGCAGCTGATCGCCGACTTCACCGATCTCAACCTGGTCGCTTCGGACACCGTGGAAGGCAACATCACCCTGCGCCTGCAGAATGTGCCCTGGGACCAGGCGCTGGACCTGGTGCTGAAGACCAAGGGCCTGGACAAGCGCAAGGTGGGTAACGTGCTGCTGGTCGCTCCGGCCGACGAGATCGCCGCCCGCGAGCGCCAGGAGCTGGAATCCCAGAAGCAACTGGCCGAGCTGGCACCCCTGCGCCGCGAGCTGATCCAGGTGAACTACGCCAAGGCGTCGGATATCGCCAAGCTGTTCCAGTCCGTCACCAGCGGTGAGCCGAATGCCGCCGGTGCCGACGAGCGCGGCTCGATCACGGTCGACGACCGCACCAACAGCATCATTGCCTACCAGACCCAGGACAAGCTGGACGAGCTGCGTCGCATCGTCACCCAGCTGGATATCCCGGTGCGCCAAGTGATGATCGAGGCGCGCATCGTCGAAGCCAACGTCGACTACGACAAGGCGCTGGGCGTCCGCTGGGGCGGGGCCGTCACCAACGGCAACTTCGCCCTGTTCGGCAAGGACGGCAATATCGGCATCGGCGACGACGAGGGTGCCAGCTGCGGTCCCTTCGCTGGCAACTGTACCCTGCCGGTCACCGACAACGATTCGCCCACCCCCTTCGTCGACCTTGGGGCTGCCAACGCCACCTCCGGCCTGGGCATCGGCTTCGTCTCCAACCACGCGATTCTCGACCTTCAGCTTTCGGCCATGGAAAAGAGCGGCAACGGCGAGATCGTTTCGCAGCCCAAGGTGGTCACTGCCGACAAGGAAACCGCGAAGATCCTCAAGGGCTCCGAGATTCCTTACCAGGAAGCCAGCTCCAGCGGTGCCACCAGCACCTCCTTCAAGGAAGCGGCGCTGTCCCTGGAAGTGACTCCGCAGATTACGCCGGACAACCGCATCATCATGGAGGTCAAGGTGACCAAGGATGCGCCGGACTTCGCCAATGCCCTGAACGGCGTGCCGCCGATCAACAAGAACGAGGTCAATGCCAAGGTCCTGGTCAATGATGGGGAGACCATCGTCATCGGTGGCGTCTTCTCCAACACCCAGATCAAGGCGGTCGACAAGGTGCCTTTCCTCGGCGATCTGCCGTTCCTTGGTCGGATATTCCGTCGTGACGTGGTCCAGGACAAGAAATCCGAGCTGTTGGTATTCCTCACTCCGCGTATCATGAACAGCCAGGCCATTGCTGTGAGTCGTTGATTGCGGTGCGAAATCTGATATTGATCGGCCCGATGGGGGCAGGAAAAAGCACCATCGGGCGTTTACTTGCCAAAGAGCTACGTCTTCCTTTCAAGGACTCCGATAAGGAAATCGAACAGCGTACCGGGGCGGACATCCCGTGGATCTTCGACGTCGAGGGGGAGCAGGGGTTTCGAGATCGCGAACAGGCGATGATCGAGGAGCTCTGCGGGCACGACGGCGTCGTCCTGGCCACGGGCGGAGGCGCGGTGCTGCGCCCGGCCAATCGCCAGGCGCTGCGCGGTGGCGGCCGGGTCGTCTATCTGCACACGTCGGTGGATCAACAGATAGAGCGCACCTCCCGCGACCGCAATCGGCCACTGTTGCGTTCGGCCAACCCGGGCCAGGTCCTGCGCGATCTGATGGCGATTCGCGATCCGCTGTATCGCGAGATTGCCGACATCATCATCGAGACGGACGAGCGGCCGCCGCGCATGGTGGTGCAAGAGATACTGGCGCGCCTGCAGAAACTTCCGCCCCGTTAAAGCGCGGGCGGAACTGCGCTATCCTTTAGCCCTTTTTATGTCGGGGGCCCCATGCGGACACTTCAGGTCGATCTTGGCGAGCGTAGCTATCCCATCCATATTGGCTCGGGTCTGCTGTCGCAGCCCGAACTCTTCAAGCCGCACATCGCCGGTCGGCAGGTGGCCATCGTCACCAACGAGACCGTGGCGCCCCTCTACCTCGAGCAGCTGACCCGTACCCTCCAGGGCTACTCCGTGCTTCCCGTGGTGCTGCCGGATGGCGAAGCCCACAAGAACTGGGAAACCCTGCAGCTGATCTTCGACGCCTTGCTGGGCGCCCGCCACGACCGCCGGACCACCGTCATCGCCCTGGGTGGCGGCGTGATCGGCGACATGGCCGGCTTCGCCGCGGCCTGCTACCAGCGTGGGGTGGACTTCATCCAGGTGCCCACCACCCTGCTGTCCCAGGTCGACTCCTCGGTCGGCGGCAAGACCGGGATCAATCATCCCCTGGGCAAGAACATGGTGGGCGCCTTCTACCAGCCCAAGGCAGTGATCATCGATACCGACAGCCTGCGCACCTTGCCGGAGCGTGAGCTGTCCGCCGGCCTGGCCGAGGTGATCAAGTACGGCCTGATCTGCGACGAACCCTTCCTGCCCTGGCTGGTCGAGAAGATGCCGGCCCTGCGCGGCCTCGACGCCGGCGCGCTGACCGAAGCCATCGAGCGCTCCTGTGCCGCCAAGGCGCGAGTGGTCGGGGTGGACGAGCGTGAGTCCGGGCTGCGCGCCATCCTCAACCTGGGCCACACCTTCGGCCATGCCATCGAGACCCAGCAGGGTTATGGTGCCTGGCTGCATGGCGAGGCGGTGTCGGCGGGCACCGTCATGGCCCTGGAGATGTCCAGCCGGCTTGGCTGGATTTCCACCGACGAGCGCGACGCGGCGATCCACCTGCTGCGCAGCGCCGGCTTGCCGGTTGTCCCGCCGGCGGACATGACGCCGGAACATTTCCTCCAGCACATGGCCGTAGACAAGAAAGTGCTCGATGGCCAATTGCGTCTGGTGCTGCTGCGCCGGATCGGGGAAGCCGTCGTGACCGCCGATTACCCGCGCGATGTGCTGGAGGCCACCCTGGCCGCCGACTACCGCACCCTGGCCGACCCGCTTGGAGAGTAAAGGATTCCCATGAGCAGCCTGCACGCCGACGAGGCCTATCTCGGCCACTACCAGTTCACTCACGACCCATTCGCGGCCCGCGTGCCCGGGTTCAAGTTCTTTCCCGCCCAACGCAAGCCGGTGCTCGGCCAACTGCACCACCTGGCGCGCTACAGCCAGCTGATGCTGGTGGTGAGCGGCCGCCATGGCAGTGGCAAGACCTTGCTGCGCCAGGCACTGGTGGCCAGCACCAACAAGCAGGCGGTGCAGAGTCTGGTGGTTTCGGCGCGCAGTTCGGTGGAGGCCGGCGGCCTCCTGCGCCAGATCGCCCAAGGACTGAGCGTCGCCCAGGCCGACCCGCGCTCCATCCTCGCCCAGATCGGCCAGCTGGCCCTGACGGGCCAGGAGGTCTACCTGCTGGTGGATGATGCGGAGGAGCTGGATGATGCATCGCTCGAGCATCTGCTGGCCCTGGCCGAAGGCAATGTCGAAGCGCGTCCCCACGTTTTCCTGTTTGGCGAGGACGCCCTGCTGGCCCGCCTCGATGCGCTGGTCGAGGGTGAAGAGCGTTTCCATGTCATCGAGCTGCAGCCTTACAGCCCGGAAGAGACCCGCGAGTACCTCGCCCAGCGCCTCGAGGGTGCCGGTCGTGGGATCGAATTGCTCAGTGATGGTCAGGTAGACGAAATCCACCTGCAATCCGGCGGTTGGCCGGGTTCGATCAATCAGGTGGCGCGCGACTTGCTGATCGAAGCCATGCTCGCCCAGCGTGGTGCCGTTCGTAAGGCCAGCCCCGGCTTCAGCCTGCCGAAGAAGCACCTGCTGGCCCTCGCAGTGGTCGGTGTTGGCGTGATCGCAGCCTGGATGATGCAGGGGCGCAACGAAGGGAGCGCTGAAAGCACCCCGGCTACGGCCGAGGCTCCGGCGGGCCAGGCTGAGGCCCAAGGGGATCCTGGCTCGCCTGCCGTCGAATTCGCTGGCTCCTCGCAGCCGCTGCCCCTGCCGCTGGTCGGCGAGGCCCAGCCGGTGATCCGTGAACCCTTGGCCCAGGCCGCGGGCCAGGGCGAGGCGGAAGATGGGCCCGCGCCCGAGGGCGCGGCAAGCGTGCCGCCCACCGTTACCAGCATCGCGCCGCCCCAGGGCGTCCCGGCTGGCCCTGCGCCCACCGCGCCCGTTGAGCCGATCGCCTCGGCGAAGCCGCTGCCGCAGCCGGTGCAGCCCATTGCGGCAGCCCCTGCCGCTGCGACGGCGCCGGTCGCGGCACCGAAGCCGGCGGCACCTGCTCCCGCTCCGGCCCCCGCCGTCAAACCGGCCCCCGCGCCGACCCAGGCCGCGGCCAAGCCTGCGCCTGCGCCGGTCGCCAAGCCGGTGGCCAAGCCCGTACAGGCATCGGCGCCTGCTGCTGGCGGCTCCGCCGGTAACGGCTGGTACCGCACTCAATCCGCCGGCCACTTCGCCCTGCAGGTCCTGGGGACCAGTTCGGAGAACAGCGCCAAGGCCTTCGTGCAGCAGAACGGCGGCCAGTACCGCTACTTCAAGAAGCAGCACCAGGGCAAGGCGCTCTTCGTGGTGACCTACGGTAACTTCGCCAGCCGGGAGGCCGCCCTGGCTGCGGTCAAGACCTTGCCGGCCAAGGTCCAGGCTGGTAAACCCTGGCCCAAGACTTTCGCCAGCATCCAGCAGGAGATGGCTCGCTAGTTCTTCGCGAGCCTGATCCCCCGCCTTCTGACCAGGTGGTCGCTAGCACGACCTCCTGGTTCAATCATTCATTTTTGCGACATCGACTTTCACTAGTTGGCCACTAAAATTTGTGGTCGACCAAAGGGCTATGTACAATGACCTCCCTTTGCCCTACGCAAAAGCTGGCGACAAGTCCGGCGCGTATGGTAAGGAGTTGAATTACAAAGCAATTCTGCCTTTTTCTTAAGGCAACCCTGGTGAGAGTTCCCCTATGAAAGCAGGTCTGTACCATCCTGATGAGTTCAAGGATAACTGCGGTTTCGGCTTGATCGCCCATATGCAGGGCGAGGCGAGCCACCATCTCTTGAAGACCGCCATCGAAGCCCTGACCTGCATGACCCACCGCGGCGGCATCAACGCCGACGGCAAGACCGGTGACGGTTGTGGTCTGTTGATCCAGAAGCCTGACCTTTTCCTGCGTGCCGTGGCCAAGGAGACCTTCGCGGTCGAGCTGCCTGCCCAGTACGCCGTCGGCATGGTCTTCTTCAACCAGGACCCGGTTCGCGCCGAAGCGGCTCGCGAGAACATGAATCGCGAGATCCTCGCTGCCGGCCTGCAACTGATCGGCTGGCGCAAGGTCCCGGTGGACACCAGCGTCCTCGGCCGCCTGGCCCTGGAGCGACTGCCGCAGATCGAGCAGGTGTTCATCGGCGGTGAAGGCCTTGGCGACCAGGAAATGGCGGTCAAGCTGTTCAGTGCCCGTCGCCGCTCCTCCGTGGCCAACGCCGCGGATGCCGACCATTACATCTGCAGCTTCTCCAACAAGACCATCATCTACAAAGGCCTGATGATGCCGGCCGACCTGCAGCAGTTCTACCCGGACCTGGGTGACGAACGCCTGCAGACCGCCATCTGCGTGTTCCACCAGCGCTTCTCCACCAACACCCTGCCGAAGTGGCCGCTGGCGCAGCCGTTCCGCTTCCTCGCCCACAACGGCGAGATCAATACCATCACCGGCAACCGCAACTGGGCGGTGGCCCGTCGCACCAAGTTCGCCAACGAGCAGCTGCCCGACATCGACGAGCTGGGCCCGCTGGTCAACCGCGTGGGTTCCGACTCCTCGAGCATGGACAACATGCTGGAGCTGATGGTCACCGGCGGCATCGATCTGTTCCGCGGCGTGCGCATGATCATCCCGCCGGCCTGGCAGAACATGGAAACCATGGATGCCGACCTGCGCGCCTTCTACGAATACAACTCCATGCACATGGAGCCCTGGGACGGCCCTGCCGGCGTCGTGCTGACCGACGGTCGCTATGCCGCCTGCCTGCTCGACCGTAACGGCCTGCGCCCGGCCCGCTGGGTCACCACCAGGAACGGCTACATCACCCTCGCCTCGGAAATCGGCGTGTGGGGCTACAAGCCCGAGGACGTGATCGCCAAGGGCCGCGTCGGCCCGGGCCAGATCCTCGCGGTGGACACCGAGACTGGCCAGGTCCTCAATACGGCGGACATCGACAACCGCCTGAAGTCGCGTCACCCCTACAAGCAGTGGCTGCGCCAGAGCGCCGTGCGCATCCAGGCCAAGCTGGACGACGACCACGGCGTGGCCAGCTACGACAGCGACCAGCTCAAGCAGTACATGAAGATGTTCCAGGTCACCTTCGAGGAGCGTGACCAGGTCCTGCGCCCGCTGGCCGAACAGGGCCAGGAAGCGGTCGGCTCCATGGGTGACGACACCCCCATGGCCGTGCTGTCCCAGCGCATTCGCTCACCGTTCGACTACTTCCGCCAGCAGTTCGCGCAGGTGACCAACCCGCCGATCGACCCGCTGCGCGAAGCCATCGTGATGTCCCTGGAAATCTGCCTGGGCGCCGAGCGCAACATCTTCGCCGAGTCGCCCGAGCACGCCACCCGCGTGATCCTCAGCAGCCCGGTGATCTCCCCGGCCAAGTGGCGTGCGCTGATGAGCCTGGACCGCCCGGGCTTCGAGCGGCACATCATCGATCTGAACTACGACGAGAGCCTCGGCCTCGAAGCGGCTGTGCGCAACTTCGCCGACCAGGCCGAGGAAGCCGTGCGCGCCGGGAAGTCCCTGTTGGTGCTGACCGACCGCCACATCGCCCCGGGCAAGCTGCCGGCCCACGCCTCCCTGGCCGTCGGCGCCGTGCACCACCGCCTGGTGGAGCAGGGCCTGCGTTGCGACTGCAACATCCTGGTGGAAACCGCCACCGCCCGCGACCCGCACCATTTCGCCGTGCTGGTGGGCTTCGGCGCCTCCGCCGTGTACCCCTTCCTCGCCTACGAAGTGCTGGCCGACCTGATCCGTACCGGCGAAGTGCTGGGTGACCTCTACGAAGTCTTCAAGCACTACCGCAAGGGCATCTCCAAGGGCCTCTTGAAGATCCTCTCGAAGATGGGGATCTCCACCATCGCCTCCTACCGCGGCGCCCAGCTGTTCGAAGCCGTGGGTCTGTCCGGCGAGGTGGTGGACCTCAGCTTCCGTGGCGTCGCCAGTCGTATCCAGGGCGCGCGCTTCGTCGACATCGAGTCCGAGCAGAAGCTGCTGGCCTTCGAGGCCTGGAACAACCGCAAGCCGATCCAACAGGGCGGCCTGCTGAAGTTCGTCTACGGCGGTGAGTACCACGCCTACAACCCGGATGTCGTGAGCACCCTGCAAGTCGCCGTGCAGCAGGGCAGCTACGAGAAGTACAAGGAATACAGCGCCCTGGTGGACCAGCGCCCGGTCTCCATGATCCGCGACCTGCTGAAGGTCAAGGAATCCGGCCAGTCGCTGTCCCTGGACGAGATCGAGCCGGTCCAGGACATCCTCAAGCGCTTCGACTCCGCAGGCATCTCCCTGGGCGCCCTGTCGCCCGAGGCCCACGAGGCCATCGCCGAAGCGATGAACCGCCTGGGTGCGCGCTCCAACTCCGGCGAGGGCGGTGAAGACCCGGCCCGCTACGGCACCGTGCGCAGCTCCAAGATCAAGCAGGTGGCCACCGGCCGCTTCGGCGTCACCCCGGAATACCTGGTCAACGCCGAAGTGCTGCAGATCAAGGTGGCCCAGGGCGCCAAGCCCGGCGAAGGCGGCCAACTGCCTGGCGGCAAGGTCAACGGTCTGATCGCCCGCCTGCGCTACGCGGTACCCGGCGTGACCCTGATCTCGCCGCCGCCGCACCATGACATCTACTCCATCGAAGACCTGGCCCAGCTGATCTACGACCTCAAGCAGGTCAACCCGCAGGCCCTGGTCTCGGTGAAGCTGGTGGCCGAGCCGGGCGTCGGTACCATCGCCGCTGGCGTGGCCAAGGCCTACGCCGACCTGATCACCATCTCCGGCTATGACGGCGGCACCGGGGCGTCCCCGCTGACGTCCATCAAGTACGCCGGCAGCCCGTGGGAACTGGGCCTCTCCGAGGCGCACCAGACCCTGCGCGGCAACGACCTGCGCGGCAAGGTGCGGGTGCAGACCGACGGCGGCCTGAAGACCGGTCTCGACGTGATCAAGGCGGCCATCCTCGGCGCCGAGAGCTTCGGCTTCGGCACCGCGCCCATGATCGCCCTGGGCTGCAAGTACCTGCGCATCTGCCACCTGAACAACTGCGCCACCGGCGTCGCCACCCAGAACGACAAGCTGCGCAAGGACCACTTCATCGGCACCGTCGAAATGGTGATGAACTTCTTCACCTACATCGCCGAGGAAACCCGCGAATGGCTGGCCAGGGTCGGCGTGCGCAGCCTGGGCGAGCTGATCGGCCGTACCGATCTGCTGGAAATCCTGCCGGGCGACACCGCCAAGCAGGCCAACCTGGACCTGACCCCGCTGCTGGGCAGCGACCTGATCCCGGCCGACAAGCCGCAGTTCTGCGAAGTCGAGAAGAACCCGCCCTTCGATCCGGGCCTCCTGGCCGAGAAGATGTGGGACATCGCCAAGGCAGCGGTGGAAAACAAGACCGGCGGCTGCTACGACCTCGAGATCGGCAACTGCGACCGCTCCATCGGCGCGCGGGTTTCCGGTGAGATCGCCCGCCGTCACGGCAACCAGGGCATGAAGGACAAACCGGTTACCTTCCGCTTCCGCGGCACCGCCGGCCAGAGCTTCGGCGTGTGGAACGCCGGTGGCCTGCACCTGTACCTGGAAGGCGACGCCAACGACTACGTGGGCAAGGGCATGACCGGCGGCAAGCTGGTGATCACCCCGCCCAAGGGCAGCCCGTTCAAGAGCCAGGAGTCGGCCATCGTCGGCAACACCTGCCTGTACGGCGCCACCGGCGGCAAGCTGTTCGCCGCAGGTACCGCGGGCGAGCGCTTCGCGGTGCGTAACTCCGGCGCCCACGCCGTGGTGGAAGGCACTGGCGATCACTGCTGCGAATACATGACCGGCGGTTTCGTGTGCGTGCTTGGCAAGACCGGCTATAACTTCGGCTCGGGCATGACCGGCGGCTTCGCCTACGTGCTCGACCAGGACAACAGCTTCGTTGACCGGGTCAACCACGAACTGGTGGAAATCCAGCGCATCAGCAACGAGGCCATGGAGGCCTACCGCAGCCACCTGCACGGCGTGCTGGTGGAGTACGTCAAGGAGACTTCCAGCGACTGGGGTGCTCACCTGCTGGAAAACCTGGACGATTACCTGCGCAAGTTCTGGCTGGTCAAGCCGAAGGCCGCGAGCCTCGCCTCGCTGCTCTCCAGCACCCGTGCCAACCCGCAATGACAACAGCGCCTGAAGTGGTTTGATGAGGTTTTTTTAATGACTGAACGTCTGAACAACGACTTCCAGTTCATCGAGGTCGGGCGCAAGGATCCGAAGAAGAAACTGCTGCGCCAGCGCAAGAAGGAATTCGTCGAGATCCATGACCTGTTCAAGCCGCAACAAGCGGCTGACCAGGCTCACCGCTGCCTCGGCTGCGGCAACCCCTATTGCGAGTGGAAGTGCCCGGTGCACAACTTCATTCCGAACTGGCTGAAGCTGGTCTCGGAAGGCAACATCCTGGCCGCCGCCGAACTGTCGCACCAGACCAACACCCTGCCGGAAGTCTGCGGCCGGGTGTGCCCGCAGGACCGCCTCTGCGAAGGCGCCTGCACCCTGAACGACGGCTTCGGCGCGGTGACCATCGGCTCGGTGGAGAAGTACATCACCGACACCGCCTTCGCCATGGGCTGGCGCCCGGACATGTCCAAGGTCAAGCCCACCGGCAAGCGCGTCGCCGTGATCGGTGCAGGTCCGGCGGGCCTGGGCTGTGCCGATGTGCTGGTGCGCAATGGCGTGACCCCGGTGGTGTTCGACAAGAACCCGGAAATCGGCGGCCTGCTGACCTTCGGCATCCCCGAGTTCAAGCTCGAAAAACACGTACTGAGCCGTCGCCGCGAAGTCTTCACCGGCATGGGCATCGAGTTCCGCCTGAACACCGAAGTGGGCAAGGACGTGACCATGGACCAGCTGCTCGAGGAATTCGATGCAGTCTTCATGGGCATGGGCACCTACACCTACATGAAGGGCGGTTTCCCGGGCGAGGACCTGCCGGGCGTGCATGACGCGCTGGACTTCCTGATCGCCAACGTCAATCGCAACCTCGGCTTCGAGAAGTCCGCCGAGGACTTTGTCGACATGAAGGGCAAGCGCGTAGTGGTGCTGGGTGGTGGCGACACCGCCATGGACTGCAACCGCACCTCGATTCGCCAGGGCGCCAAGGCCGTGACCTGTGCCTACCGCCGTGACGAAGAGAACATGCCGGGTTCGCGCAAAGAGGTGAAGAACGCCAAGGAAGAGGGCGTGAAGTTCCTCTTCAACCGCCAGCCCATCGCCATCGTCGGCGAGGACAAGGTGGAAGGCGTGAAGGTGGTCGAGACCCGTCTCGGCGAGCCGGACGCCCGTGGCCGTCGCAGCCCCGAGCCGATCCCGGGCTCCGAGGAAATCATCCCGGCGGAAGCCGTGCTGATCGCCTTCGGCTTCCGTCCGAGCCCGGCCCCCTGGTTCGAGCAGTTCGACATCAGCATCGATAACCAGGGTCGCGTGGTGGCGCCCGCCCAGTCGCAGTTCAAGCACCAGACCAGCAACCCGAAAGTGTTCGCCGGTGGCGACATGGTCCGGGGTTCCGACCTGGTGGTAACGGCGATCTTCGAAGGCCGTACCGCCGCCGAAGGCATCCTGGACTACCTGGGCGTCTGATCGGCGCACCTGCGCCGGCCACATCGCCGGCGCGTCGCGGCATTTCGTCGCGATGAACAAAAGGCACGGCACCCGCCGTGCCTTTTGCATTGGGCTCTGCGAAAATGCCCTCACTTTTTTGCTGGAATCCTGCCATGACCGCTCTGAAGAACGACCGCTTCCTCCGCGCGCTGCTGAAGCAGCCAGTCGACGTCACCCCTGTCTGGATGATGCGCCAGGCCGGTCGCTACCTGCCGGAGTACCGCGCTACCCGCGCCAAGGCCGGCGACTTCATGAGCCTGTGCATGAACCCCCAGTTGGCCTGCGAAGTCACCCTGCAGCCGCTGGATCGCTACCCGCAACTGGACGCGGCCATCCTCTTCTCCGACATCCTCACCATCCCCGATGCCATGGGCCAGGGCCTGTTCTTCGAGGCCGGCGAAGGCCCGCGCTTCAGGAAAGTGGTCAGCAGCCAGGCCGATATCGACGCCCTGCCGATCCCCGATGCGGACAAGGACCTGGGCTACGTGATGGACGCCGTGCGCACCATCCGCCGCGAGCTGAACGGCCGCGTGCCGCTGATCGGCTTCTCCGGCAGCCCCTGGACCCTGGCCACCTACATGGTCGAGGGCGGCTCCAGCCGCGACTTCCGCAAGTCCAAGGCGATGCTCTACGACAACCCCCAGGCCATGCATGCCCTGCTGGACAAGCTGGCCCAGGCGGTCACCGCCTACCTCAACGGCCAGATCAGGGCTGGCGCCCAGGCGGTGCAGATCTTCGATTCCTGGGGTGGTGCGCTATCCGCGGCGGCCTACCAGGAATTCTCGCTGGCCTACATGAAGAAGATCGTCGACGGCCTGATCCGCGAACACGACGGCCGCCGCGTGCCGGTGATCCTGTTCACCAAGGGCGGTGGTCTCTGGCTGGAGTCCATGGCCGAAACCGGCGCCGAGGCGCTGGGCCTGGACTGGACCTGTGACATCGGCAGTGCCCGCGCCCGCGTCGGTGACAAGGTCGCCCTGCAGGGCAACATGGACCCGTCGGTGCTCTACGCCAACCCGGCGGCCATCCGCGCCGAGGTCGGTCGTATCCTCGCGGCCTACGGCCAGGGCTCGGGCCAGGTGTTCAATCTTGGCCACGGCATCACCCCGGAGGTCGACCCGGCCCACGCCGGCGCCTTCTTCGAGGCGGTGCACGAATTGTCGGCACAGTACCACTGAGGGATATCCGCGACGGACCCGTTCGCGTAGCCCAACGAAAAAGCCCCGCCAATGGCGGGGCTTTTTCATTTCAGGGCCGGGGCTCAGGCTGCATCGGCGGCGTAGCCGACGGCACGCTGGGCCTTGCGGCGCTGGGAGATCAGCAGGCCGGAGCAGACGACCACGATGGTCAGCAGGGCGGTGGCGACCACCTCCATGCGGTGGTCCGGACGAACCAGCATGATCACCAGGGTCGCGGCGATGAACAGGATCACCGCCCAGGTCAGCCAGGGGAACAGCCACATCTTCAGGGTCAGCTGATGGCCCTGGGCGAGCAGCTTCTTGCGCATGCGCAGTTGGGAAATGGCGATCACCAGGTACACCAGCAGGGCAATGGCGCCTGAGCTTGCCAGCAGGAAGTTGAACACTTCGGCCGGGGCCAGGTAGTTGGCGAAGGTGCACAGGAAGGCCATGGCGGTGGACAGCAGCACGGCGTAGATCGGGGTGCGGCTGGCGCTGGTCACCTGGGCGATGCGCGGGGCGTCACCACGCTTGCTCAGCGAATACATCATGCGCGAGGCGGTATAGAGCGCCGAGTTCAGGCAGCTGGTAACCGAGACCAGGACGATGATGTCGACGATCAGCTTGGCGTAGGGGATGTGCAGGTGCTCCAGCACGGTCTGGTAGGAGCCCATGCTTACCAGGCGCGGATCGTTCCACGGTACCAGGCAGACCACGATCAGGATCGACAGCAGGTAGAACAGCGCGATGCGCCAGATCACCGAGTTGGTGGCGCGGGTGATCTGCTGGGCCGGGTCCTTGGATTCGGTGGCGGCGATGGTGACGATTTCCGAGCCCATGAAGGAGAACATGGTGGTCAGCAGGGCAGCGAGCACGGCGCCCCAGCCTTTCGGAATGAAGCCGTCCTCGGCGTACAGGTGGCTGACACCGCCGGCTTCGGGGTTCAGGGAGACGCCGAATATGGCGGCGCAACCGAGCACCAGGAAGGCGATGATCGAACCTACCTTGATCAGCGCGAGCCAGAACTCGAACTCGCCGTAGTTCTTCACGCTGAACAGGTTGGTCACGGTCAGGGCCGCGGTGATGACGAAGGCCAGGATCCAGATCGGGGCGTCGGGGAACCAGGCGTGGATGATGGCCGCGGCCGCGTTGGCCTCCAGCGGGATCACCAGGACCCAGAACCACCAATACAGCCAGCCGATGGTGAAGCCGGCCCAGTGGCCGATGGCACGGTCGGCATAGGTGGAGAAGGAGCCGCTATCGGGTTGCGCCACGGCCATTTCGGCCAGCATGCGCATGACCAGGACCACCAGCAGGCCAGCGACCAGATAGGAAACCAGCACGCCTGGGCCGGCTTCGGCGATGGCGTGGCCTGAGCCGACGAACAGGCCCGCACCAATGGCGCCGGCGATCGAGAGCATGGTGACGTGGCGGTTTTTCAGGCCCTGAGCGAGCCCGGAAGGAGTACTACTCATGCATTACCTACAGCGAATTACAGCGGATGAGAGAGGGGGTGCGTCCTGCGGAGCCGAAGCTGTTTGGAGAATTCAACGTCTTGTTGCGGATTTTTAACGCAAAACCCGCGCCACAGTTTGTTACGACTTTAGTCGTAGTGGTCACTGTGCTGGGGAGAAACGCTACGGACCCCGTCAGTGTGGTGCTGGTGATCGATAGGTTTTTGTCAGCTGGCGACCTGCATGTGTCGCCATCAGACAAGGGCTAGAGATTATGTGTGGAAAATACTCATTTCCATTTGATATCGGAGGTTTGATCGGTTTCGGTAACACTTCTGCCCGTGACAGATGTGGTGCGGCCGATGCTCCGCCGTCAGCCGCTGCCTATGACCGGACGACAAAGTTTCCACAGCGAGAACCCAGGTCATCGGTATCGCTCGCGGTTGGCATGTCCTGCGCATAGAATCCAGGCGTACCCAATGGCACCAGGAGGGCGGTTCATGCGGCGCGTGGTTTTCAATCAGAAGGGCGGTGTGGGCAAATCCAGCATTGCCTGCAACCTGGCGGCGGTGAGCGCATCGCAGGGGTACCGCACCCTGCTGATCGACCTCGATGCCCAGGCCAACTCCACCCATTACCTCACGGGCCTGACTGGCGACGACATCCCCATGGGCATCGCCGATTTCTTCAAGCAGACCCTCTCGGCGACCGCCTTTCGCAAGGGCAAGGTGGATATCTACGAAACGCCGTACGACAACCTGCATGTGGTGACCGCCACGGCGGAGCTGGCCGACCTGCAGCCCAAGCTGGAGGCCAAGCACAAGATCAACAAGCTGCGCAAATTGCTGGATGAGCTGAGCGAGGACTACGAGCGGATCTACCTGGATACGCCGCCGGCCCTGAATTTCTATACGGTTTCCGCTCTGATCGCGGCTGATCGCTGCCTGATCCCCTTCGACTGCGACAGTTTTTCCCGCAATGCCCTGTATGGCCTGCTGGCGGAAATCGAGGAGCTGAAGGAGGACCACAACGAAGACCTGGAAGTGGAGGGTATCGTGGTCAACCAGTTCCAGCCGCGCGCCTCGCTGCCCCAGTTACTGCTGGATGAGTTGCTGGAAGAAGGTCTGCCGGTGCTGCCGGTGAACCTGATGATGTCGGTGAAGATGCGCGAGTCGCACCAGGCCTGCAAACCGCTGATCTATCTGGATCGCAGCCACAAGCTGACCCAGCAGTTCGTCGAGCTGCACGATCTGCTCGAAGAAGCCTGAGCGGCAAGAGCGAAGCTGGAAGCAAGAGCTGTCGGCGCGCCCGCACACTAGCTTCCAGCCTATTTCACCAGCAGCAGGTCGCAGGGCGGGTTCTGCAGGTAGCGCAGTGCCAGGCTGCCCAGCAGGGCCTGGGAAATCAGGCTGCGGCCATGGCTGCCGAGGGCCAGCAGCTGCGGTTGTTGTGCCGCGATGGCTTCGTCCAGGGACCTTGGCAGGGCGCCACGCACCACCTCCAGTTCAACCGCGGGTGCCTGGCCGGCGAGGTTCGCCAGCTCGTCTTCCAGCAGTTTGGCCAATAGCTCTTTCTGGGTAGCCAGGAAGTCGGTCGAGTTGCCGTTTTTCGACAGCAGCCGGCTACCCAGTTCCATCACGTTCAACGCAACCAAACGGGCATCGTGGGGCAGCAGGGTGCAGGCCTTGCGTAGCGCGTCGCAGGCGCAGAGGGAGAAATCCAGTGCCACGGCGGCCTTCTGGTAGGGCTGCGCCGCCTGTTCATCCGCCACCAGCAGCAGGGCCGCGTCCAGCTGACGTGCAACGCGCTCCAGAGTGGTGCCGATGAACAGCTCCGGCGCGTTGTGGTGGTGCCGGCCGATCACCAGCAGGTCGGCCTGGCTGTCGTTCATTTCTTCGAGAATCTGCTGGGCCGGGCGGCCCTTGCGCAGCAGCACCTGGCACCCTTCCACGCCCAGTTGCCCCAGGCGTTCGGCGAAGTGCTGCTGGGCGGCGTCGCGCAGGTTGCCCTGGACGGTATTGGGCAGGTGGTCTTCGAGCACATGCAGCAGGGATATCCGCGCGCCGTGCTGGCGAGCGAGTTGGCTGGCACGCTGCAGGGCGAGATCCGCCTCGCGGCTGAGGTCATGGGCGACCAGGATATGTCCGAACATGGTGTGGGCCTCCTCTGAGGCCCTTACTCTGCGGCTATTCGCCACGCGACGGCTTGATCCAGGACAAGGCCGCTCAATGTGCCCGCAGTTGGTAGAGCCCGCGGCTTTCGGCCACCACTTCGCCGTCGGCGTCGAGCAATTGCAGTTCCAGCAGGTAGTCGGACTTGCCGCAGGTCTCGGCCTCCCGCCGGATGCGCGCGAGCTCGCTCTGGTCCAGATGGGCATCCACCGTGATGTCGCCTTTGGCCGGCCGGCGGAAGCGCAGGTTCATTTCCTTGATCACGGGGTAAAAGCGCCGGGCGTCGAAGCTGGTGAGGAACAGCGCGCCGCCGGGCATCTCGGCGAGGGTGAACAGGGCCCCGGCGTAGAGGGTGCCGATATGGTTCTGGTTGCCTTCCATGGGCATGCGCAGCCGCACATGGCCGGGTTCCAGGATCTCGGCCCTGAGGCCGCTGCGTTTGACGAAGGCGATCTGTTCCTCGGTCAGCTGGCGGACCAGCTCGATGGGCATGGACATGGCAGGCTCCGGCGCGGGGGAATGGCCAGAGCCTAGCGGGGCTGGCGCGGGCGGCAATGACCGCGACGGCCAGCGGCGCTGACCGAAACGCTCAGGACCCAGGGGGGAGCAATCCGTGGCTTTCGAGCCAGGTCAGCAATTGCGCAAGCGGTAGCGCGCCGCTCTGACGGGCGACTTCCCGACCCTCCTTGAACAGGATCAGCGTGGGGATGGAGCGGATGCCCAGTTGGCCGGCCAATTGACGGTTGGCCTCGCTGTCCAGCTTGCCGAGGCGGCAGCGGCCCTGGAGCTGGCTGGCGGCCTGCTGGTAGGTGGGGGCGAAGGACTTGCAGGGGCCGCACCAGTCGGCCCAGACGTCCACCAGCAGCGGCAGGTCGCCGCGCAATTGCTTGGCGAAGCTGGCTTCGTCGAGATCGAAGGGGGCGGCAGGCAGCACGGCAGCCTTGCAGTGGCCACAACGTGGCGAGTCGCCCAGGCGGGCAGCGGGGATGCGGTTCAACCCGGCACAGTGGGCGCAGGGAATCATCAGCGGGTCGGTCATGGTGAGGCTCCAGTGGCGGATACCGCCTATCTGGAGTCGCACCGGGCCGATATCAACCCGCGAGGGACGCTCAGCGCAGGCTGATGTAGATGTTGTAGGTGCTGATCAGGGTGATCAGGGTGCCGACGATGACCAGCAGGGTGCGCGGCGACAGCTTCTTGCACAGCAGGGCGGCGAAGGGCGCGGCGAACAGGCCGCCGAAGACCAGGCCAGCGACCATTTTCCAGGTATCCGGCTGGCCGGCCAGGAGAATGAAGGAGGTGGCGCTGGAAATGGTCAGGAAGAACTCGGCGAAATTCACCGAGCCGATGGTGGTGCGCGGGTCGCTGCCCGAGCCGATCAGGCTGCTGGTGACCACCGGGCCCCAGCCGCCACCGCCGGCGGCATCGACGAAACCGCCGAACAGGGCCAGCTTGGCGACGTGGTTGGGCGCGCGGCGCTTGATCACGTGACGGTAGGCCTTGCTCAGGATGTACAGGCCCATCAGCAGCAGGTAGGCGGAGATGAACGGCTTGAGCGCTGCCCCATCGAACTGGGTGACCAGCACCGCGCCGAGGACGGCGCCGATGATGCCCGGCAGCAGCAGGCGCAGGAACAGCGACTTGTTGACGTTGCCCAGCTTCACATGGGAAATGCCCGACAGGCCGGTGGTGAAGACTTCGGCGATGTGCACGCTGGCACTGGCCGCGGCAGGCGTGGCGCCGGCGCTGAGGAGGAAGGTGGTGGCCGTGATGCCATAGGCCATGCCCAGGGCGCCGTCGATGACCTGGGCGAAGAAGCCCACCGCCACGGCGCTCCAGAAGCCCCTGCTGGTCAGGGCGTTTTCGATGATTTCGAGTCCGCTGCCGCCGCCGTTGTCATAGAACAGGCGCCAGGCGAGGAAGCCCAGCAGGCCGACCAGAATCGCAACCGCAACCCACATGGCCGCTCGCAGGACGGGGTGGTCGTCCGGATGCGAGACGAAATCTTCGACTGGCGGGATCCTCAGCGCTTCGTGTTCGGTATTGAGCGAACTCTGGCTAAGGTCGAGATTGCGAATCTTCATGCGGGCACAGCGCCTGACAGTGGGTGGTAGAACAGGCTGGAATAAGCAGGGGGCCGAAGATAATGTGCTTTGCTTAGAGAGTCTAAGAAGATTTCCGTAGGTTTATATTCCATTTGGTGCTGTTTGCCGGCGTATGACAGTGGGAATCGGCTTCGGCGTCTGTACGCCTTGGTTGCAGGACAACTGTATTCCCGACCCGCGGCCGGCTCGGGCTAGGCTGGAGGCTTTCCAGGTAAGAGGTGGCGACGATGAAGACGCTGGGCGTATTGGGCGGGATGAGCTGGGAATCCACCGTCACCTATTACCAATTGCTCAACCGGGGCGTGCGCGAACGCCTGGGTGGGTTGCACTCGGCACCGCTGTTGCTGCATTCGGTGGACTTCGCGCAGATTGCCGCGCAGCAGAAGGCCGGCGAGTGGGCCTCCGCCGGCCAGGTGCTGGCGGAGGCCGCGCGTGGCCTGGAGGGCGCTGGTGCGACGGCCCTGCTGCTGGCCACCAACACCATGCACAAGGTGGCGGCAGCCATCGAGGAGGCTGTGGATATCCCGCTTCTGCATATAGGCGATGCCGTTGGCCGGGCGCTGCAGGAGCGGGGTATCGAGCGCGTGGCGCTGCTCGGCACCCGCTTCACCATGCAGGAGGCCTTCTATCGCGAGCGCCTGGAGCAGCGTTACGGCATCCAGGTGCTGTTGCCCGCGGCCGAAGCCATGGCGGAGATCGACCGGGTGATCTTCCAGGAACTCTGTCTTGGCCGCTTCCTGCCCGGCGCCCGGAGCTTCTACCTCGACCAGCTGGCGCTGCTGAAAGCCCAGGGTAGCCAGGCTGCCATCCTCGGCTGCACCGAGATCGGTCTGCTGCTGGATGGCTGCGACTCGCCGTTGCCGCTGGTGGACAGCACCGAGCGGCATGTGGCGATGGGGTTGGAGTGGATGCTGGGGGTGTAGGGGCGAATTTATTGGTTATGTCTGCGTTAGCTGTTGCTAGAACGTTCTGAGCCAAGCTGATTATCGAGTGGGTTGCGAGTCCCTGTTTCGCCCTCCCGGGCGACTCTCTTTGGCAGTCGTCGGAATGCCGCACCACCCAAAGGAAGCAAAAGGCTTGCCCCTGCATCCGGCCCCGGCTTCGCCGGGGTGACCAGCCTTCGGCTGTTACTGCGTTTCCCTCGCTCCATCGTTGCTCCGGGGGCCCCGCACGCCTCTCGCGGCATCCATGCCGCTCGTCCCCCTGCGCAACGACTCCGCTCGGCCTCCTGACGGGGCGGAGTCGCTGCCCCACCGCTTCTGCGCAAGTTCAAGCTCTGATCAGGCATCAGGTTTGCCGCGTGCGGTCAGGCGCGAGTCACCCCTCTCCCTTTGGGAGAGGGGCCGGGGGTGAGGGATGTGTCAGGCTAGCGCGAATGTCTGAAAGCCCCGTGCCAGCAGGTACCATTCAGCTCTGCAACAGCTAACGCAGACATAGCCAATTCATTCGCACAGCAGGCCAAAGGTCTGCCCTGAGGAATCCCCCGGGGCCGCTCCGCGGCCCTTGGCGAATGAATTCGCCCCTACAGGCAATAGCGCTGTCGATCAGGACGAACAGCTGATCTCCAGGTGCTTGCCCCATTCCGGCGGGCGTTCTGCGAAGCGCTCCATGCCCGGTTGCTCATCGAAGGGGCGGGACAGCACGGCATGCAGTTGGCGCACTTCGGCGTAGTCGCCCTGCTGGGCCGCCTCGATGGCGCGCTGGGCCAGGTAGTTGCGCAGGATGTACTTGGGGTTCACCGCGTGCATCCGTGTACGGCGCGCTTCCTGGTCGCTGCCGTCGATGGCGGCGCGGGCCTGGTAGTCGGCACCCCAGGCGTCGAAGCCGGCCAGGTCGACGAAGTCTTCCCGCAACTTGTGCAGCGCCTGCTCGGGTGACTCTTCGCCCAGGCGGCGGAAGAACTGGCTGTAGTCCACGGCGCTGCCCTGCATCAGCTGCAGCAGGCGCTGCACCAGGGCCTCGTCCGACTCGGCGGCCGAGGTGAAGCCCAGGCGGCGGCGCATCAGGTCCAGGTAATGGGCCTGGTAGAGCGGCAGGAAGAGATTGAGGGTTTCCCGCAATTGTTCCACTTCGACGAATGGCGTCAGCGCCTGGGCCAGGGCCGCGAGGTTCCAGTGGGCGATGGGCACCTGGTTGCTGAAGCTGTAGCGGCCGCTGTCGTCTGAATGATTGCAGATGTGGTTGGCGTCGAAGTCGTCGAGGAAGGCATAGGGGCCGTAGTCGAAGGTGATGCCGAGGATGGACATGTTGTCGGTGTTCATCACCCCATGGCAGAACCCGTAGGCCTGCCAGAGGGCGATCAGCTCGGCATTGCGCTCCAGCACCTCGCGGAAGAAGGCGGCCCAGGGGTTCTCCTGCTCCAGGCACTGCGGGAAATGGCACTCGAAGACATGCCGGCCCAGGGCTTCGAGCTGCTCGTGCTGACGCGTGTAATAGAAATACTCGAAGTGGCCGAAGCGCACGTGGCTGGGAGACAGGCGCAGGAGCATGGCGCCCGATTCGCGGGTTTCCCGATAGACGGGCGTCGACGAACCGGTCACGCAGAGCGCACGGCTGGTGGGGATGCCCAGGGCCTGCAGGTGCTCGCTGGCGAGGAATTCGCGGATCGAGCTGCGCAATACCGCGCGGCCATCGCCCATGCGCGAGTAGGGGGTTTGTCCCGCGCCCTTGAGGTGCAGGTCCCAGTGTTCGCCGGCGTCGTTGAGCACCTCGCCCAGCAGCAGCCCGCGGCCGTCGCCCAGGCGCGGGTTGTAGACGCCGAACTGATGCCCGGAATAGACCATCGCCCGGGGTTCGGCCTCGGCCCAGAGCTTGTGCCCGGAGAACACCTCGGCGAAGAGCTGGGTCTCGGCCTCGGCCGGGTCGAGGTCGAGCAGGGCCATGGCGGCCGGGCTGGCCACCACCAGGCGCGGTTCGGCGATGGGCTCCGGCAGCACCTCGGTGGAGAAGGCGTCGCCCAGGCGGGCGAAGCGATTGTCGAACTGCAATTGGTCGAGTGTCTTCATGGGCTCAGCTTGTCACGCTACCGATGGCGCTGGAAGTGCAGGGACGGTTCGGCTCATCTGACTTCCGGCGCGGGCGCCTTGTCCTTGACCGGCGGTGTGTCGGCTTCGGCCGCGGCTTCGAGGTGCGGCTCGACCTTGCGGCTGAGGGTGACGTCCATCTTCGGCACGCTGGAGATGTTGATCTCGTGCTCCTGGAACAATTGGTCGATGCGCCGGTTCAGCTCGTCGGTCGCCAGGCCGCGATCGCCCAGCTCGCGCACGTAGACCTTGAGCTCGTGTTCCAGGGTGCTGGCGCCGTAGGTTTTCAGCTGAACCGTCGGCGGCGGGTCGCGCAGCACGCGGGTGTTTTCCTGGGTGGCCTGCAGCAGCAGCTTGCGCACCTGCTCCAGGTCGGCACCGCGGTTGACGTTGTAGGTCAGCACGATGCGGGTGACGGTGTCGGTCAGGGTCCAGTTGATCAACTGGCTGGTGAGGAAGGTCTGGTTCGGCACTATCACTTCCTTGCGGTCGCTGTCCGTGATGTGCGTGGCGCGGATGCGGATCCGGTTCACCGTGCCGGTTACCGTGCCGATGGTCACCAGGTCGCCGATGCGCACGGGGCGCTCGAACAGCAGGATCAGGCCGGAGATGAAGTTGGCGAAGATCGCCTGCATGCCGAAACCGATACCGACGGACAGCGCCGCCACCAGCCATTGCAGCTTGTCCCAGCTGACGCCAAGGGTGGACAGCGCGGTGACGAAACCGAGGCCGGCGATGGCGTAGGAGAGCAGCGTGGTGGTGGCGTAGGCGCTACCCTGGGCCAGTTTCAGCCGCGACAGCACCAGCACCTCCAGCAGACCCGGGAGGTTACGCGCGAGCGCGGTGGTGATGCCGGCGATGATCAGCGCGCCGAGCACGTCCAGGAGGCTGATGGGCACCTGGGCGGCGGCATCGCCGGTACCGCTGGCGTACTGGTAGAGGGTGACCTGGTCGAGGTAGGCGAAGACGCTGATCAGGTCCGCCCAGACCAGGTACAGGCAGGCGGTGAAGACGCCCAGCAGCGCCAGGCGGATCAGGCGCAGGGATTGCTGGTTGACCTGTTCGATGTCCAGGGTCGGCTCTTCCACCGCCACTTCCTCGCCTTCGGCGTTCTCCTTGGTCTGCGCCTGGCGCTTGGCGAGCACGCGGTGGTAGGCCAGGCGCCGTGCGGCCACGCCCAGGCCGCGGACGAACGCGGCCTCGACCAGCAGCAACAGGATCAGCAGGTAGAGGGTGGTGATCAGGCGGTCGGTGAGCTTGAGCGAGGTGTAGTAGTAACCGAAGCCCACGGCGACGATAAAGGCCAGCGGCAGCAGGGTGAAGGCGACGCCGATGAGCAGGCGGAAGGGCGAGGTCTGCTCGCGCATCGGTTCGGCCAGCAGGAGGTTGCTCAGTACCAGGGTCATCAGGACGTAGCAGCTGAGGACCACGATCACGCCGATGACGTCGTCGGCGAGCGCCGCCGGCTGGTGCTCGGCCACTGTGACAATGGCCACCAGGGCCATGACGACGCCGCCGAGGCGGCGGACCTGGCTGCGCAGGAAGGCCACTTGCGGGCGGTCCCAGTGGAAATGCAGCTCGGCGATGCCGCCGGGGGCGAGTACGCGGTAGAGGGTGTAGAACACCATCCACGCCTGCGCCATTTCCATCAGCGCGGCACCCAGGGTGGCGTTCTGGCCACGGGCGTCGATCTGCAGGGCAAAGCCGCCGAGGGCGAGGAACAGGCTTACCGGCAGGGCCAGCAGCACGGTGAGCAACAGCGCCAGCGGGGTGTGCAGCTGGCTGTCGCGCTTGAAGTGGCCGACGTCCAGGTTGATATCGTTGAGCTTGGCGTAGAGGTAGCGGCGTTTCCAGAGGAGGGCGCCGATCACCAGCAGCAGCGGGAGGAACAGCCAGGGGCGGTCCAGCAGACCTTCGCCCAGCTCGCGCACACCTGCGCCCCAGGGCATTTCCAGCAACTGGCGCTCCAGCAGGTGCGGTGCGCTCTTCAGCCAGTTGAGGTCCAGCGGCTTGTTGCTGGGAATCCAGAACATCTGCTCGTCGAGGGTGTTGCGCAGGGCATGGGAGGTTTCCTGCAGCTGCTTCTGGTTGAGCTGCAGGGTGATGGATTCGTTGAGCAGGGTGTTCAGCTCACGGCTCAGGCGATCCAGCAGTTCAGCACGGGTGCTGATCAGGTCCATCAGGGTGGTACGCAGTTCCGGCGTCACCTGAGTCGGCGGTTGCAGGGCCAGCAGGCTGTCGACGTAGCCCTGGGGATTGCTCAGCTGGTCGCGCTGCTGGTTGAGTTCGAACTGGTAGAGGCGGATATCGGCAATTTCGTCGGCCAGGTTCTTGTCCAGGTCCAGTTGGGGCAGGGCCTGTTTCTGCTGGTAGAGGATCTTGGCCAGCAGCAGGCTGCCCTTGAGCACGCTGATCTGTTCTTCCAGGGCCTGATCGGCCTGGCTGAGATTGTCCAACTGCTGGCGGGTCTGCAGATTCTGCCGGGTCAGCTCGTTGAGGCGGTCGGTAGCGCGCAGCAGGTAGTCGGACATCTTCAGGTTGGTGGCGCTCTCCTTCGCCACCAGGCTGTCCGGCGTGCCCTTGTCGGCCTCGCGGGAGAGTTCGGCCACGGTTTGCTCCGAACTTTCCCGACGCATCTCGTTGATCAGCGACTGCAGGTCCAGGGTTTCCTGCTCCAGGCGGCGGATACGCTCCACCAGCAAGTCGCGGCGGGCGTTGCCCAGGTCCTGCAGCAGGCTGTTGCCGGCCAGTTCCTCGCGGCGCAGCTCGGTCTGGGCGGCGAGGGCGGCCTGCTCGGCCCCGAGCAGGGCGCGCTGGTCTTCACCGATAGCCTTGCCCGCGTCCTTGCCGGTCTTGAGGATGCTGTTGATCTGCTGGGTGCGGGTCTGGTTGCTGCTGATCTCGGCCTGGGCCCGCTCCGGGCGGGTCTGCGAGGTGATGATCAGGCTGTTGGCGTCCGCCAGGGACTTCTGCAGGTTGGCCAGTTCATTGCTGCGCTGCTCCAGCAGTTGCTCCAGCTGGGGCAGTTCGGTCTTGCCATGGCGCTCCTTGGCCGATACCGGCTGGCTGCCCTTGAGGCGCGTCAGTTCGCGCTGGGCCTCGCCGACCAGCTTGGGGGCGTCGTTCAGCTGCCGTTTGAGGGAGACGAGGGCCTGCTGGCTCTCTTCCTGGCTGGCGAGGAAGGCCTTGGTCTGCTCCTCGACCGAGGGCTTGGCCGCAGCTTCGCCTTCGGCGGGCTTGGCGTCGGCCGGCGCGGCGGCCGGCTTGGGTGCGACGACGCCGGGGGTGGGGGCAGCCTGCAAGTAGGCCGGGGACAGGCAGAGGCCCAGCAGGGCAGCGGCGAAAAGGGTGCGCAAGGAAGCAGTCATCGCGATCGGGCAGCTCGGGTTCAAATGCGGCTAATGATATGCCAGGGCGGCCGTTGCGGGGCTGCCCGGCACGAGCGGTTGTGATTTCGGTTCGCGCATGGGCGAACCCGCGGTTTCCATGGCGGCGGCCTGATGGTTAGGGAAGGCCGTCCTAGACGGGTTCCTTAGAGGAACAAGCCCGGACGGCTCTGACCTTCGGGGAATTTGACGCCCACCTTGCGTACCTTGTTCCCCTCCATCAGAGCAACGGTCCAGGTCAGGCCGTTCCACTCCACCTGGTCGCCCACCACCGGCTCGCCGCCGATTTCATGGGCGATGAAGCGGCCCAGGGCTTGCCGGCCGTCCAGCTCGCCGAGCTTGAGGCCGTAGAGCGAAGCCACTGCCGCGAGCTGGGCATCCCCTTCCAGCACGAAGTCGCCGAAGAAGCGCAGGTCCAGGCCACGCTGCGGCGCCTGGCTGAACAGCTTGCCGAGTCCCGGCAGGTCATGTTCGTGGCCGACCACGCAGAGAATGTCGCCGGCCTCGAGGGTGGTGCTGCCCGAGGGGTGCAGCAGTTCCTTGCCGCGGAACAGCGCCGCGATGCGGGTGCCTTCGGGCATCTTCAGCTCTCGCAGGGCGGCGCCGATGCACCATTTTTCGGCCCCCAGGCGGTAGACGAACAGCTCCCACTCGCTGGTGGGGTGCACCTCCAGGCCGGCGCGGGAGATGGGGGCGGGCTCCGGCGGTACCGTCACCCGCAGCAGCTTGGCTGCCCAGGGCAGGCTGGTGCCTTGCAGCACCAGGGATACCAGCACGATGAAGAACGCCACATTGAAGAACAGCTGGGCATTGGGCAGCCCGGCCATCAGCGGGAACACCGCAAGGATGATGGGCACCGCGCCGCGCAGGCCGACCCAGGCGATGAAGGCCTTCTCGCGGCCGTGGAAGGCGCGGAACGGTGCCAGGCCGAGGAAGATCGACAGCGGCCGGGCGAGGACGATCATCCACAGGGCCAGGCCGAGCGCCGGGAGGATGATCGGGAACAGCTCGTGGGGCGTCACCAGCAGGCCGAGGACCAGGAACATGCCGATCTGCGCCAGCCAGGTGAGGCCGTCGAGCATGTGCAGGATGCCGTGGCGCGAGCGGATCGGCCGGTTGCCGAGGAACAGGCCGAACAGGTAGACGGCCAGGATGCCGCTGCCATGCACGGCGTTGGTCACGGCGAACACCAGCAGGCCGCCGGCCACCACCAGCAGAGGATAGAGGCCGTTGGCCAGGGTCAGGCGGTTGACCAGTTGCAGCATCAGCCAGCCGCCGGCGAAGCCCAGCACGGTTCCCACGCCGAACTGCTGGATGATGTGGACGACGAAGCTCCAGCTGAATCCGCTCTGGCCGGTGGCGAGCATCTCGATCAGGGTCACCGTGAGGAACACCGCCATCGGATCGTTGCTGCCCGACTCGATTTCCAGGGTGGCGCTGACCCGTTCGTTGAGCCCGCGTCCGCCGAGCAGGCTGAATACCGCGGCGGCGTCGGTGGAGCCGACGATGGCGCCGATCAGCAGGCCTTCCAAGGTGCTGAGATTGAACAGCCAGGCCGCAGCGACGCCGGTCAGCCCCGCGGTGACCAGTACGCCGATGGTGGCCAGGGACAGCGAGGGCCAGAGGGCCACGCGGAAGGTGGCCGCGCGGGTTCGCAGGCCGCCGTCGAGGAGGATGATGGCCAGCGCCAGGTTGCCCACCAGGTAGGCCTGGGAATAGTTGTTGAAGACGATGCCGCCGGGGCCGTCGTTGCCGGCGAGCATGCCGACCACGAGGAATACCACGAGGATGGGGACGCCGAAGCGTGATCCGAAGGCGCTGACCAGGATACTCATGCCTACCAGCACCGCGCCGATCAGGAACAGGCTATTGACGGTGGTGGCATCCACTGGTGGCTCCTTGCATGTCAGGGGGGAGGGACTGCGGCATGCAGGGGGCGCATGCCGAGGAATTCTAACCTGCCGATGGCGAGGCCCTGCAAGATTTCATGCAGGGTTCTTGCCAGGGGAGGGAAGGCGATTGGAGGGGCGAATCGACGATGGGTTCCCCGGGGTGCTCCAGGGGAGACTGGTGTGCGTTGGCACCTGGCGACGCGCCCATAAAAAAGCCCCGCATGTGCGCGGGGCGTGAAGACCCTGAAAAGGGATCAGAACCAGTTGTCCTGCATCTCCAGGCAGGTGCCGTCGCGGGCTTCAAGCAGGGCCAGCTCATGGTGGCAGCCGGGCACCTCCCAGGTGAGGAAGTAGCGCGCCGCCTGCAGTTTGCCCCGGTAGAAGTCGGCATCCGCCGCATTGCCGCGGGCCAGGCCCTGTTCGGCGCGGATGGCCTGTTCCAGCCAGCGCCAGCCGATCACCGCATGGCCGAAGACCTTCAGGTACAGCGCCGAATTGGCCAGGGCCTCGTTGACCTTGCCCTGCATCAGGTCGCCGAGCAGGCCCAGAGTGACACTGGAAAGGCGCGCCATCAGCTGTTCCAGGGGGTGACGCAGGGTATTCAGCGATTCGTATTCGCTGGCGCGCTGGCAGCACGCGTTGATCAGGCGGGTCAGCTGCTTGAGGCCTGAGCCCTGGTTCTGTGCCAGCTTGCGGCCCAGCAGGTCGAGGGATTGGATGCCGTGGGTGCCTTCGTGGATGGGGTTCAGGCGGTTGTCGCGGTAGTACTGCTCCACCGGGTATTCGCGGGTATAGCCATGGCCGCCGAGGATCTGGATCGCCAGTTCGTTGGCCTTGAGGCAGAACTCCGAAGGCCAGGATTTGACGATGGGGGTGAGCAGGTCCAGCAGTTCGTGGGCCTGCTGGCGCTCGTCTTCGGTGGCCAGGGTCTGGGTGTCATCGAACAGGCGGGCGGCGTACAGGCCGAGGTCGAAGGCGCCTTCCACGTAGGCCTTCTGGGTCAGCAGCATGCGCCGCACGTCGGCGTGCTGGATGATCGAGACCTGGGGCGCGGTCGGGTCCTTGCCATCGGGCAGGCGGCCCTGCGGACGCTCGCGGGCGTACTCCAGGGAATAGAGGTAGCCGGCGTAGCCGAGCATCACCGCGCCCATGCCGACGCCGATGCGCGCCTCGTTCATCATCTGGAACATGTAGGACAGGCCCGCGTGGGGCTTGCCTACCAGATAGCCGACACAGTCGCCGTTATCGCCGAAGTTCAGTGCGGTGGAGGTTGTGCCGCGGTAGCCCATCTTATGGAACAGGCCGGCCAGGATCACGTCGTTGCGTTTGCCGAGGGAGCCGTCGTCGTTGACCAGGAACTTGGGCACGATGAACAGCGAGATGCCCTTAACCCCGGGTGGGGCATCCGGCAGCTTGGCCAGGACCATGTGCACGATGTTCTCCGACAGCGGGTGGTCGCCGCCGGAGATGAAAATCTTGTTGCCCTTGATGCGGTAGGTGCCGTCGGCGGCGGGTTCGGCGCGGGTGCGGATATCCGACAGGGACGAACCGGCATGGGGCTCGGTGAGGGCCATGGTGCCGAAGAAGCGGCCTTCGATCATCGGCTGGAGGAAGCGCTGTTTTTGTTCCTCGCTGCCGAAGCTTTCGATCAGGTTGGCCGCGCCCATGGTCAGGAAGGGGTAGGCTGAGCTGCCGACGTTGGCCGCCTGGAAGTGGGCGAAGCAGGCCTGGGACAGCAGGGTGGGCAGCTGCATGCCGCCCTGTTCGAAGCTGCGGGTGGCATTAAGGAAGCCGGCTTCGAGGAAGGCGTCGACGGCGGGCTTCACTTCCGGGATCAGGGTGGCGGCGCCATCCACGTATTCCGGCTCGTGCTCGTCGCCCTTGCGGTTGTGCGGGGCGAAGAACTTCTCGGCGATGCTGCGGGCGGTGCCCAGGGCGGCGTCAAAGGTTTCGCGGTTGTGGTCGGCGAAACGCTCGCGCTGGGTCAGGGCTTCGGCGTCCAGCACTTCGTAGAGTTCGAAGGCCAGGTTGCGGGAACTGAGCAGGGTCTCGGACATGGTGGCTCTCCGGTGGGATCAGCCGAGTCTAGAGAGGTGAATGGAAGGCGCCTAGCAACATCCACGGTCGTGATAAAGGGGGTGAAGCCGTGGTGAGCCATCGACTGGTAGAATGCGCGCCTTGCGAGGACTCCCCATGAACTACCGTCACGCCTTTCACGCCGGCAACCACGCCGACGTGCTCAAACACTTCACCCTGGCCCGCCTGATCGCCCTGCTGTCACGCAAGGAGGCGCCTTTCGCCTACCTGGACAGCCATGCCGGCGTTGGCCTTTACGACCTGCTGGGCGATCAGGCCAGCCGCACCGACGAGTGGCGCGAAGGCATCGGCCGCCTGTGGGACCTGCCGGACCTGCCGGCGCCCATGACCGACTACCTGAAGGTGATCCGCGAGCTGAACCCGGATGGCAGCCTGCGCTATTACCCCGGCTCGCCGGAGGTGGCGCGGCGCCTGACCCGTCCCCAGGACCGCCTGCAACTGAACGAGAAACACCCGGAAGATGGTCTGCTGTTGAAGGACAACATGGCTGGCGACCGTCGAGTGGCGGTGCACCTTGGGGAAGGCTGGCACTTGGCGCGGGCTCTGCTGCCGGTGGCGGAGAAGCGCGCGCTGATGCTGATCGACCCACCCTTCGAGAAGGCCGACGAGCTGGAACGCTGCGTCACGGCGCTGAAGGAAGCCATCGGTCGCATGCGCCAGACGGTGGTCGCTATCTGGTACCCGATCAAGGACCAGCGCCAGCTCAAGCGCTTCTACCAGGGTTTGCAGGCCAGTGGCGCGCCCAAGATGCTGCGTGTGGAATTGCGCGTGCACGCGGCCGACAACGCTGACTCCGGGCTGAACGGCTCCGGCCTGGCCATCGCCAACCCGCCGTGGGGCATCGAAGACGAGCTGCGCCAGGTCCTGCCCTGGCTGGCCGAGCGCCTGGCGCAGAGCAAGGGTGGCTGGCAGCTGGACTGGCTGATCGAAGACGCCAAACCGTAGGACGGGGCGGGCGGCGTTCCGCGAGCGTAGCGATATGTCCTGCCACGCCGGGTTCGACCCATCCCGCCTCGCTGCGCTCCGTCAGGCCGGCAGGCAGACCCCGGTGCCACCCAGGCCGCAGTAGCCGCCGGGATTCTTCGCCAGGTACTGCTGGTGATAGGCCTCGGCGTAATAGAAGGCAGGCGCTTCGCGGATTTCGGTGGTGATGGCGCCGAAGCCGGCCTTTTCCAGTTCGGCCTGGAAGCGTTCCTGGCTGGCAAGGGCGGCGGCCAGCTGGACCTGGTCGCAGCAGTAGATGGCCGAGCGGTACTGGGTACCGACGTCGTTGCCCTGGCGCATACCCTGGGTCGGGTTGTGCGCTTCCCAGAACACTTTCAGCAGCTCGTCGAAGCTGGTCTGCTGCGGATCGAATACCACCAGCACCACTTCGCTGTGGCCGGTCAGGCCAGAGCAGACTTCGTCGTAGGTGGGGTTCGGCGTGAAGCCGCCGGCGTAGCCCACGGCAGTGGTCCAGACCCCCGGCTGCTGCCAGAAGCGCCGTTCGGCGCCCCAGAAACAACCCAGGCCGAACTGCGCCAACTGCAGGCCAGCGGGGAAGGGCCCCTGCAGCGGGCGGCCGTTGACGTAATGGCTGTCGGGCACCGGCATGGGCGCCTCGCGGCCGGGCACGGCCTGGGCGGCGCTGGGCAGCTCGATTTTGTGGGCGAGTATTTGCGAACGCAGGACCATCAGCCTTCTCCTCAGGATTGCGGTGATCTCCGATGTTACCCCGATTGCGCAGGCGTTTTTCAACGGCTGTTCAGGCACCTTTGCGGCGGGGGTAGCGGCCGAGGTTCTCGAGCAGGTGTTTGCCGGAAATCGGTTTGTCGAACAGGTAGCCCTGGCCCACATCGCAGTGCTGGCGGCGCAGGAACCCGAGTTGGGCGGCGGTTTCGATGCCTTCGGCGACCACCTTCAGTTTGAGCTTGTGAGCCATGGCGATCACTGCGGAGGTGATCTCCTTGTCGTCCTGGCTGTCAGGGATGTCCTTGATGAAGCTGCGATCGATCTTGATCACGTCGATGGGAAACTTCTTCAGGTAGCTGAGCGACGAATAACCGGTGCCAAAATCGTCCATGGCAAGGGTCAGGCCCAAGCTTTTCAGGCGATTGAGTTGGTGGCGGGTATCGTCAGTGGCTTCCAGCAGCAGGCCTTCGGTGAGCTCCAGTTCCAGGCGTTTCGGTGGCAATTGCTCTTCACCGAGGATGGCGGCGATGGAGCCCACCAGGTCCGGGTCGCTGAACTGCTTGGGTGACAGGTTGATCGCCACCTGCAGGTCGCCCAACCCGGCGGCGGCGAGGCGTTTGCTCATGCGGCAGGCCTCGCGTATCACCCATTTCCCGATGGGGATGATCATCCCGGTCTCTTCCGCCACGCTGATGAACTGGTCCGGGCTGATCATGCCCTTTTCCGGGTGGTGCCAGCGTAGCAGTGCCTCCATGCCCAGCAGTTGGCCGCTCTTGAGGCACAGCTTGGGCTGGTAGAAGACTTCCAGTTCGTTCTGCGCCAGGGCCCGACGCAGGTTGTTCTCGACGAACAGCTTGTAGCTGGCTTCGGCGTTCAGCGCCTCGGTGAAGAGCTGCAGCTGGTGTTTGCCGTTGGCCTTTGCCTTGTGCAGGGCCAGGCCCGCGTGCTTCATCAGGGTTTGCGGGTCGCGCCCATGCTGGGGGGCGCAGGCCAGCCCGAGGGAGCCGGTGACGCTGATCAGCTGGTTGTCGACGAACAGTGGCTTGTCCAGGGTCTGGAGGATCTGGGCGGCAATGTGTTGGCCGCTGTCCAGGTCGGCGCCGTCGAGCAGCACGGCGAATTCGTTGCTGGCGAAGCGCGCCAGGATGCCATTGGGGCTGAGGCTGTTGCGCAGGCGCCGGGCCAGGCTCACCAGCAGCTTGTCGCCGGTCTGGTGGCCGAGGCTGTCATTGATCCGCTTGAAGTTGTCGATGTCCACCAGCAGCAGGCAGAGCGGGCTGTCGCGGTCGCTGTGGAAGCGCTCTTCCAGGGTGCGGATGAAGTAGGGGCGATTGCCCAGGCCGGTGAGGTTGTCGGTGTAAGCGAGCTTTTCGATGCGCTGCTGGGCCAGCTTGCTCTGGGTGACGTCCTCGTAGATGCCGATGTAGTGGGTGAGTTCGCCGTCCTCGCCGAACACCTTGGAGATCGACAGCTGGCCCCAGTAGGGCTCGAGGTTCTTGCGGCGACTGCGGAATTCGCCCTGCCAACTGTTGCAGGCGGCCAGGCCCGCGCTGGTGTCGAAGAGCAGCTCGCTGAGATTCTCCAGGGCCGGCAGGTCCGACAGGCGGCGGCCATGCACCTCGTCGGCGCTGTACTGGGTAATGGCGGTGAAGCTGGGGTTGACGTATTCCACCAGGCCGTCGCGGTCCACGAGCAGGAAGGCACTAACGCTCTGCTCCACGGCACGCTGAAACAGGTGCAGGGCGCTGGTGGCGTGGCGCCGCTGCTGGTTCACCAGGACCTGGGCGAACTGGTCGGCCAGTTCGCCGGCGAAGGCGATCTCGTCAGTCTGCCAGACCCGCGGCGCACCGGTGTGCTCCAGGCAGAGCACGCCCACCACCTCGCCACCGATGCGGATGCTGGCATCGAGCATGGCGGTGATGCCCCGGGGCTTGAGGTAAGCCTTGGCCAGCTCGCTGGTGCGGGGATCGTTCTGGGCATTGTGGGCGTCGATGGCGCGACCGCTGTGCAGGGCCTCCAGGTAGTGCGGGAACTGGCTCATGTCCATGGCGCGCGGGTGTTCGTGGTGATCCTGGTCACGCCGGAACAGACTGACGGCGACCAGTTGTGTACCTTCGAGCAACCAGATGCCGGTGCGTGCCACGTCATAGGCTTCGCAGGCGGCCTGGGTGATGAGCTGTGCAGCTTCCCCCGCCGGATCGCTGGAGGTGTAACGATGCCGCGCCAGGCGCACGATCAGACTCTGCTGGGCGCGGGAACGGATCAAGTGCTGCAGGTGATCGTCCTGGGAGCGCTGGTAGAGCTCCAGGGAGGTGCGCAGCCGGCTGTTCTGGGCTTCCAGGTCGAGGTTCTTCAGGTGTTCCTTGTGCTCGGTCGCCTCGCCCGCCACCAGCAGGTAACCGCGCAGCAGCTGCCGGCCGTGCTGCTGGAAGGATTCGCCCACTTCCTGCATGCGCAGCGGCCCACCGGGGGTGTGAAGGGTGTACTGGATGGAGTAGTGCGGTTGCCCGCTCAGTTGCAGCTGGACTTCATCGTGCAGCCGGTAGCGGCTTTCCGGCTCCATCAGGCTGGCGTAGGGGGAGTCGATCAGGGCGCAGAGGTCGCTGGCGGCAAGGCCGATCCTGCGCTCGCAAGCCGGGTCGAGGAAGAGCATCGCCCAACTGGCCTCGTTGAGCCGTTCGAAACGCATCAGACCCAGCCTCGAGGGGACGGGCAACTGCGTCACTATCTCGGCCACCGTACGGCTGGCGGCATCGGGATGGCTCTTCATCGGGCGCGAGGCTTCCACTTCTCTGGCCGGGAGCAGCTCCGGCCTACTTCAAAGCATCGGGCAAGGGTGCATCATGATGGTGGCACTGGCAAGCGCGCAGCGCGGCGCTTTTCGCGAGCGGGTTCGCAGCCTTCGTGATGAGCGGGAGCAGGACGATTGCGGCCCAGGCGGGCGTCCAAATTCGCCAGGGGAGCGATCTGCGGACAAAAAAAACCCCGCCTCAGGGGGCGGGGTTGAGGTACGAGCGTGGCGTGCTCGTGAATAGCAAGGGTTACAGCAGGATGGTGCGGATATCCGCCAGCAGGTCGGACAGGCGCTTGGTGAAGCGCGCGGCGGCAGCGCCATTGATCACACGGTGATCGTAGGACAGCGACAGCGGCAGCATCAGGCGCGGCTGGAAGGCCTTGCCGTCCCACACCGGCTGCATGGCGGCCTTGGACACGCCAAGGATCGCCACTTCGGGCGCGTTGACGATCGGCGTGAAGCCGGTGCCGCCAATGTGGCCGAGGCTGGAGATGGTGAAGCAGGCACCTTGCATGTCGTCCGCCGAGAGCTTCTTGGTGCGAGCCTTCTCCGCCAGGGCGGCGGCTTCGGCAGCCAGTTGTAGCAGGCTCTTCTGGTCGACGTTCTTGATCACCGGCACCAGCAGGCCGTCCGGGGTGTCCACGGCGAAGCCGATGTGCACGTATTTCTTGCGGATCAGCGCCTTGCCGCTGGGGGCCAGGGAGCTGTTGAAGTCCGGCAGTTCCTTGAGCAGGTAGGCGCAGGCTTTCAGCAGCAGCGGCAGGACGGTCAGCTTGACGCCGGCCTTTTCCGCCACGGCCTTCTGGGCGACGCGGAAGGCTTCCAGCTCGGTGATGTCGGCCGAATCGAACTGGGTCACGTGCGGGACGTTGAGCCAGCTGCGATGCAGGTTGGCGGCGCCGACCTGCATCAGGCGGGTCATGGCCACTTCTTCGATTTCACCGAACTTGCTGAAGTCCACCACCGGGATCGGCGGGATGCCCGCGCCACCGGTAGCGGCCGCGGCGGCAGCCGGGGCCTCCTTGGCCTTCTGCATCATGGCCTTGACGTAGGCCTGCACATCTTCCTTCAGCACGCGGCCGTGGGGGCCGGTGGCCGGTACGGCAGCCAGGTCGACGCCGAACTCGCGGGCCAACTGGCGAACCGCCGGGCCTGCGTGAACCTTGGCGCCAGTGGAGCGCTCTGGTACGCCGGGGCTGCCGGCGGCAGCGGCGGACAGTGCGGCAATGGCCTTGACCTCGGCGGCGGCGACCGGATGGGCGCCTTCGGGCACGCGATGCACCGATTGCTCCGCGGCGGGGGCGGCAGCCGGGGCGGCGCCCGCGACCTTGAGCTTGAGGATCAGGTCGCCGGTGCCGACTTCAGCGTCCAGCTTGACCTCGACGCTCTCCACCACGCCAGCGGCGGGGGAGGGGATCTCCATGGAGGCCTTGTCGGACTCCAGGGTGATCAGGGACTGCTCGGCGGCAACGGTGTCGCCGGCCTTGACCAGCACTTCGATGACCTTGACCTTGCCGTCGGTGCCGATGTCCGGAACCCGGACGTCCTGCACCGAGGCGGCAGCCGAGGGCGCAGGGGCCGCTGCGGGTGCAGCGGCGGGTGCCGGAGCGGCAGCGGGCGCAGCGGCCTGGGCCGCAGCCGGGGCGGCCGGAGCGGCGCCCGCGACGCGCAGCTTGAGGATCAGGTCGCCGGTGCCGACGTCGGCATCCAGCTTGACCTCGACGCTCTCCACCACGCCGGCGGCGGGGGAGGGGATCTCCATGCTGGCCTTGTCGGATTCCAGGGTGATCAGCGACTGCTCGGCGGAAACCGAGTCGCCGGCCTTGACCAGTACTTCGATGACCTTGGCGGTGCCGTCCGAGCCGATATCAGGCACGCGGACTTCCTGCACGCTGGAGCCGGTGGCTGCCGGGGCGGCAGCCGGCGCCGGAGCTGCGGCGGGCTTCTCTTCGGCCTTCGGCGCGGGAGCGGCGGCTGCAGCAGGGGCCGCAGCAGCGGCACCCTCGACGTCCAGTTCCAGCAGTTCGTCGCCTTCCTTCAGGTGATCGCCGAGCTTGACCTTCAGGCTCTTGATCACACCGCCCATGGGGGCGGGGATCTCCATGCTGGCCTTGTCCGATTCCAGGGTCAGCAGGCTCTGGTCCGCCTCGATACGGTCGCCAACCTTGACGAACAGCTCGATTACTTCACCTTCGCCGCTGCCGATGTCGGGTACGCGAATCAGTTTGCTCACAATGCGTCTCCTCAGCAGTCCAGCGGATTGCGTTTTTCAGGGTCGATACCGAACTTGGCGATGGCCTCGGCCACGACCTTGGGTTCGATCTCGCCGCGGTCGGCCAGGGCTTCCAGGGTCGCCAGGACTACCCAGTAACGGTCAACCTCGAAGAAGTGACGCAGTTTCTTGCGGGAGTCGCTGCGGCCGAAGCCGTCGGTGCCGAGGACCTTGTACTCCTTGCTCGGTACCCACTGGCGGATCTGGTCGGCGAACAGCTTCATGTAGTCGGTGGACGCCACGACCGGTCCCTTGCGGCCGGCCAGGCACTGCTCGACGTAGGTCTGCTTGGGCTTCTGCTCCGGGTGCAGGCGGTTGTGACGCTCGACGGCCAGGCCTTCACGGCGCAGTTCGTTGAAGCTGGTAACGCTCCAGACGTCGGCGCCGACGTTGAACTCCTCGCGGAGGATCTTCGCCGCCTCGCGGACTTCGCGCAGGATGGTACCCGAGCCCAGCAGTTGCACGTGATGCGCGGCTTCCTTCTTGTCTTCTTCCAGCAGGTACATGCCCTTGATGATGCCTTCCTCGACGCCCTCCGGCAGCGCGGGCTGCTGGTAGGCTTCGTTCATCACGGTGATGTAGTAGAAGATGTTCTGCTGTTCTTCGGTCATCTGGCGGATGCCTTCACGCACGATCACTGCCAGCTCGTAGCCGTAGGTGGGGTCGTAGGTGCGGCAGTTCGGGATGGTGGCCGCCATGATGTGGCTGTGGCCGTCCTCGTGCTGCAGGCCTTCACCGTTCAGCGTGGTCCGACCGGAGGTGCCGCCGATCAGGAAGCCGCGGGCACGGCTGTCGCCAGCGGCCCAGGCGAGGTCGCCGATACGCTGGAAGCCGAACATCGAATAGAAGATGTAGAACGGCAGCATCGGCTGGTTGTGGTTGCTGTAGGAGGTGCCGGCAGCGATGAAGGACGACATGGCGCCTGCTTCGTTGATGCCTTCTTCGAGGATCTGGCCCTTCTTGTCCTCGCGGTAGAACATCACCTGGTCCTTGTCGACGGGCTCGTAGAGCTGGCCGACCGAGGAGTAGATGCCGAGCTGGCGGAACATGCCTTCCATACCGAAGGTACGGGCTTCGTCCGGAATGATCGGGACGATGCGCTGGCCGAGTTCCTTGTCCTTGACCAGCTGCGCCAGGATGCGCACGAAGGACATGGTGGTGGAGATTTCACGGTCGCCCGAACCGTCGAGGATCGCCTTGAGGGTTTCCAGCGGCGGGGTCGGGATGCTGAAGCTGTTGGCGCGGCGCTGCGGCACGTAACCGCCCAGGGCGGCGCGGCGCTCGTGCAGGTACTTGTGCTCGGCGCTGCCGGGCTCCGGACGGTAGAACGGCAGTTGTTCCAGGTCTTCGTCCTTGACCGGGATGTCGAAGCGGTCGCGGAACTGCTTCAGGCTTTCAACGTCGACTTTCTTGACGTTGTGCGCGATGTTCTTCGCTTCGCCCGCGCCGGTGCCGTAGCCCTTGATGGTCTTGGCCAGGATGACGGTGGGCTGGCCCGTGTGGTTGACCGCCTGGTGGTAGGCCGCATAGACCTTGTAGGGGTCGTGACCGCCACGGTTGAGCTTCCAGATTTCGTCGTCGGAAAGGTCCTTGACCATTTCCTTGAGTTCCGGGCTGTTGAAGAAGTTCTCGCGGACGTACGCGCCGTCCTTGGCCTTGTAGTTCTGGTACTCGCCGTCGACCGCCTCGTCCATGCGGCGCTGCAGGGTGCCGTTGTTGTCCTTGGCGAACAGCGGGTCCCAGAAGCGGCCCCAGACCACCTTGTTGACGTTCCACTGGGCGCCGCGGAAGACGCCTTCCAGTTCCTGGATGATCTTGCCGTTGCCGCGCACCGGGCCGTCCAGGCGCTGCAGGTTGCAGTTGATGACGAAGATCAGGTTGTCCAGCTTCTCGCGGCCGGCCAAGGAGATGGCGCCGAGGGATTCCGGCTCGTCGCACTCGCCGTCGCCCATGAAGCACCAGACCTTCTGCTTGCCGGCGGGGATGAAGCCGCGGCTTTCCAGGTACTTCATGAAACGCGCCTGGTAGATCGCCTGGATCGGACCGAGGCCCATGGACACGGTGGGGAACTGCCAGAAGTCCGGCATCAGCCAGGGGTGCGGGTAGGAGGACAGGCCCTTGCCGTCCACTTCCTGGCGGAAGTTGGTCATCTGCTCTTCGCTGATGCGGCCTTCGAGGAAGGCGCGGGCGTAGATGCCGGGGGAGGCGTGGCCCTGGTAGAAGATCAGGTCGCCGCCGTGTTCGTCGGTGGGGGCCTGGAAGAAATAGTTGAAGCCGATGTCGTAGAGGGTCGCCGAGGACGCGAAGCTGGAGATGTGGCCGCCCAGGTCCGGGTCGTGCAGGTTGGTGCGCATCACCATGGCCAGGGCGTTCCAGCGCACCATGGAGCGGATGCGGCGTTCCATGAACAGGTCGCCAGGCATGCGCGCTTCGTGGGTGACCGGGATGGAGTTGCGATACGGCGTGGTGATGGCGTAGGGCAGTTGGGTGCCGCTGCGGGTGGCCAGCTCACCCATGCGGGTCAGCAGGTAGTGCGCGCGGTCTTCGCCTTCTTTGTCGAGTACGGACTCCAGGGCGTCCAGCCATTCCTGGGTTTCGACGGTATCGAGGTCTTGCATGGCTTGCTCCAGGGCGGAAAGGCTTCCAGAATCGGATGCCAGTGGTCACGGCCGGCCTTATGGGGCGGCCGCGGCGAAATTCTTGTTACCGGGGGTAGAGCCGGGCTCGTGTAGTTTTACTACAAATCGACGAAGGTTTCAGCACTCTGGATACAATCTTTCGTAGTAAAACTACAGGCTGCGCGGCGCAGTCGGCTGGAAGCCCTGAGTTAGAGCTGTCTGCCGCCGCTGCGCCAGCCATGGGCCCAGCCTCGGCCCGCAGCCCAGAAAGGATAGACCATGAGCCTGCCGCCGCTGGCCGCCCTGCCGGCCAACCTCCAGTCCAGCGCCGATAAGGCGCTGTCCGCCTTCCGCGCTACCCTCGCCGAAAAGATCCAGGACTTCGCCGCTTGGCCCGACGAACGGCAGGGGACCTTTGCCCGTGTCACCGCCGCCAGCGATTTCGTCGCCGAACAGGCCCGGCGCGACCCAGCCATGCTGCTGGCGCTGGCCGATTCCGGTGAGCTGGAACGTAGTCTGGCGCCCGGCGAGCTGCGGGCCCAGGTCGCGGGGTTGCTGGAGGACTGCACTGAAGAAGACGATCTCGGCCGTCGCCTGCGCCGATACCGCAATCGCCAGCAATTGCGCATCATCTGGCGAGATCTGACCCGGCAGGCTGACCTGGCGGAGACCTGTCGCGACCTGTCCGACCTGGCCGACGCCTGCATCGACCTGGCCTATCACTGGCTCTACAGCCGTCATTGCGCCCAGTTCGGCACCCCCATCGGCCGGCGTTCCGGCCAGCCGCAGCACCTGGTGGTGCTGGGCATGGGCAAGCTGGGCGCCTTTGAGCTGAACCTGTCCTCGGACATCGACCTGATCTTCGGTTACCCCGAGGGTGGTGAAACCGAAGGCGCCAAGCGTGCCCTGGACAACCAGGAGTTCTTCACCCGTCTCGGTCAGCGGCTGATCAAGGCGCTGGACGCCATCACCGTGGACGGCTTTGTCTTCCGCGTGGACATGCGCCTGCGTCCTTATGGTTCATCAGGACCGCTGGTGTTCAGCTTCAACGCCCTGGAGCAGTACTACCAGGACCAGGGGCGCGACTGGGAACGCTACGCCATGATCAAGGCGCGGGTGGTGGGTGGCGACCAGGCCGCTGGCGCGCAGCTGCTGCAAGTACTGCGCCCCTTCGTCTACCGCCGCTACCTGGACTTTTCCGCAATCGAAGCGTTGCGTTCGATGAAGCAGCTGATCCAGCAGGAAGTGCGGCGCAAGGGCATGACCGAGAACGTCAAGCTCGGCTCCGGCGGTATTCGCGAGGTGGAGTTCATCGCTCAGGCCTTCCAGCTGATCCATGGCGGACGCGACCTCAGCCTGCAGCAGCGGCCGCTGTTGACCGTGCTGGATACTCTGGAAGGCCAGGGCTACCTGCCGCCGCCAGTGGTGGCGGAGTTGAAGGAAGGCTACGAATTCCTCCGTTATACCGAGCACGCCCTGCAGGCCATCGCCGACCGCCAGACCCAGATGCTGCCGGACAGCGACCTGGACCGCGCCCGTGTGGCCTTCATCATGGGCTTCGATGATTGGGCCGCCTTCCAGGAGCGCCTGATGTACTGGCGCGGACGTGTCGAGTGGCACTTCCGGCAGGTGATCGCCGACCCGGATGAAGAAGAGGGCGGCGATGGCGAAAGCTGCATCGGCGGTGAGTGGCTGCCGCTGTGGGAAGAGGCCCTGGACGAGGAAAGCGCCTGTCGCCAGTTGGGCGAGGCCGGATTCCGCGAGCCCGCCACCGCCTGGCGCCGGCTCACCGACCTGCGCAACGGCCCGCAGGTGCGGGCCATGCAGCGCCTCGGCCGCGAGCGCCTGGATGCCTTCATTCCGCGCCTGCTGAACATGACCGTGGAGCACGGCAACCCTGATCTGGTTCTGGAGCGGGTGCTGCCCATGGTGGAAAAGGTGGCGCGCCGTTCCGCCTACCTGGTGCTGCTGAGCGAGAACCCCGGCGCCCTGCAGCGGCTGATCGAACTCTGTGCCGCCAGCCCCTGGATCGCCGAACAGATCACCCGCTTCCCGCTGCTGCTGGACGAGTTGCTCAACGAAGGGCGCCTCTACCGCCCGCCGCTGGCCCCGGAGCTGGCCGCCGAACTGCGCGAGCGCCTCACCCGCATTCCCGAGGATGACCTGGAACAGCAGATGGAGGCCCTGCGCCACTTCAAGCTGGCCCACAGCCTGCGGGTGGCGGCATCGGAAATCGCCGGCACCCTGCCCCTGATGAAAGTCAGCGACTACCTGACCTGGCTCGCCGAAGCCATCCTGGAACAGGTGCTGGCGCTGTCCTGGCGCTACAACGTGGCCAAGTTCGGCACGCCGAAGCGCGCTGACGGCAGTCTCTGCGACCCGGATTTCATCATTGTCGGTTACGGCAAGGTGGGCGGCCTGGAGTTCGGCCATGGCTCGGACCTGGACCTGGTGTTCATCCATGACGGTGACCCCCAGGCCGAGACCGACGGCGCCAAGCCCATAGACGGCGCGCAGTTCTTCACTCGCCTGGGCCAGCGCATCATCCATCTGCTGACCACGCAGACCACTTCCGGCGCCCTCTACGAGGTCGACATGCGCCTGCGCCCGTCCGGCGCGGCGGGGCTGCTGGTCAGCTCCCTCGGCGCCTTCCAGCGCTACCAGGAGAACGAAGCCTGGACCTGGGAGCACCAGGCGCTGGTGCGTGCGCGGGTGCTGGTGGGCTCGCCGCGGGTCGCCAGCGCCTTCGAGCAGGTACGCCTGGCGGTGCTGGGGCGCGAGCGTGACCTGCCCAAGCTGCGCGCCGAAGTGAGCGACATGCGTGCCAAGATGCGCGACAACCTCGGCACCCGCGAAACCGCCGCCGGCACTGCGCCGAATGCCTTCGAGGCCGCGGCCGCCTTCGATCTGAAGCAGGATGCCGGCGGTATCGTCGATATCGAATTTATGGTGCAATATGCGGCCCTGGCCTGGTCGCGACAGCACCCCGAACTGGTGCGTTACACCGATAACATCCGCATTCTGGATGGCCTGGAGCAGGCTGACCTGCTGTCCGGCGACGAGGTTCGCCTGCTGCAGGAGGCCTACAAAGCCTATCGTTCAGCGGCTCACCGCCAGGCCTTGCAGAAGCAGCCCGGTGTGGTGGGAGGGGACCAGTTCAATGCGGAGCGCCAGGGCGTGATGCGGATCTGGCGCGAGTTGGGCTTGAACTGACTCGACTGACTGAACCAATCGAATTCTTGAGGAGCTGGCAATATGTCGATGGCCGATCGTGATGGCGTGATCTGGTATGACGGCGAACTGGTGCCGTGGCGCGAGGCGAATACCCACGTCCTGACCCACACCCTGCATTACGGCATGGGCGTGTTCGAAGGCGTGCGCGCCTACAACACCCCGGACGGCACCGCCATCTTCCGCCTGCAGGCCCACACCGATCGCCTGTTCGACTCCGCTCACATCTTCAACATGCAGATCCCCTTCACCAAGGAGGAGATCAACGAAGCCCAGCGCGCCGCAGTGCGCGAGAACGGCCTGGAAAGCGCCTACCTGCGCCCGATGGTGTTCTTCGGCAGCGAAGGCATGGGTCTGCGCGCGTCCGGCCTGAAAGTCCATGTGATCGTTGCCGCCTGGCACTGGGGCGCCTACATGGGCGACGAAGCGCTGGAAACCGGCATCAAGGTGCGCACCAGCTCCTTCACTCGCCACCACGTCAACATCTCCATGACCCGCGCCAAGGCCAACGGCAACTACATCAACTCGATGCTGGCCCTGCAGGAAGCCATCTCCGGCGGCGCCGACGAGGCCATGCTGCTGGATCCGGAAGGTTACGTGGCCGAGGGTTCGGGCGAGAACATCTTCCTGGTCAAGGACGGCGTGGTGTACACCCCGGAAGTGACCTCGTGCCTCAACGGCATCACCCGCAACACCGTCCTGACCCTGGCCGGCGAGTTGGGCATCAAGGTTGTGGAGAAGCGCATCACCCGTGACGAGGTGTACATCTCCGACGAGGCCTTCTTCACCGGCACCGCTGCCGAAGTCACCCCCATCCGCGAAGTGGACGGCCGCAAGATCGGCCTCGGCCGTCGCGGTCCGGTGACCGAGAAGCTGCAGCAGGCCTACTTCGACCTGGTGACCGGCAAGACCTCCGCTCACGCCGAGTGGCGCACCCTGGTCAAATAAACCGACAGAGCTGCACGCGGCAAGCCGCAAGCTGCAAGTGGTCCCCACCGCTTGGAGCTTGCGGCTTGTCGCTTGAGGCTTGAAGCTGCCCTTATGAAGATTCTGATCGTAGGACCCTCCTGGGTCGGCGACATGGTGATGGCGCAGACACTCTTCCAGTGTCTGAATGCCCGCCATCCCGACTGCGAGATTGACGTACTGGCCCCCGAGTGGAGCCGGCCCATCCTCGAGCGCATGCCGCAGGTGCGCCGCGCACTGAGCTTCCCCATCGGGCATGGCGTGCTGGATATCGCAACCCGGCGCAAGATCGGCAAGTCCCTGGTGGGGGCGTACGACCAGGCCATCCTGCTGCCCAACTCGCTGAAGTCGGCACTGGTGCCCTGGTTCGCGGATATCCCCAAGCGCACTGGCTGGAAAGGCGAGATGCGCTACGGCCTGCTGAACGACATCCGCGTCCTCGACAAAGAGCGCTACCCGCTGATGATCGAGCGCTTCATGGCCCTGGCCTTCGAGCCCGGTGCCGAGCTGCCCAAGCCCTATCCGCGCCCTTCGTTGCGGATCGACCCGGCCAGCCGCGAGGCGGCCCTGGCCAAGTTCGGCCTGGACCTGGACAGGCCCGTACTGGCGCTCTGTCCGGGCGCCGAGTTCGGCGAGGCCAAGCGCTGGCCGGCCGAACACTACGCCAAGGTGGCGGAGATCAAGATCCGCGCGGGCTGGCAGGTCTGGCTGTTCGGCTCGAAGAACGACCATCCCGGTGGTGAAGACATTCGCATGCGCCTGATTCCCGGCCTGCGCGAAGAGGTCACCAACCTCGCCGGCGAAACCAGCCTGGCCGAGGCCATCGACTTGCTGTCCTGCGCCAGCGCCGTGGTGTCCAACGACTCCGGCCTGATGCACGTGGCCGCGGCCCTGGCGCGTCCGCTGGTGGCGGTCTATGGCTCCACCTCGCCGCAGTTCACCCCGCCCCTGGCCGAGCAGGTGGAAATCGTTCGCCTGGGCCTGGAGTGCAGCCCCTGCTTCGAGCGCACCTGCCGTTTCGGGCACTACAACTGCCTGCGCGAGCTCAAGCCACGCCCGGTGATCGACGCCCTGGACCGCCTGGTGCCGGACCCGCTGGAACTGGTGGAGACTCACTGAGTGCGGGTACTGCTGATCAAGACTTCCTCCCTGGGCGACGTCATCCATACCCTGCCGGCGCTGACCGATGCCGCGCGGGCGATTCCCGGCATCCAGTTCGACTGGGTGGTGGAAGAGGGCTTCGCCGAAATCCCCGCCTGGCATCCGGCGGTGGCCCGGGTCATCCCGGTGGCCATCCGCCGCTGGCGCAAGAACCTCTGGCAGACCCTCAGGAACGGTGAGTGGCGCCGTTTCAAGCGGCGCCTGCGGGAAACCCGCTACGACCTGGTGATAGACGCCCAGGGCCTGCTGAAAAGCGCCCTACTGACCCGATACGCCAAGGCCCCGGTGGCTGGCCTGGATCGGGATTCGGCCCGCGAACCGCTGGCCAGCCGCTTCTACGACCGCCGCTATCCGGTGGCCTGGGGGCAGCACGCCGTCGAGCGGGTGCGCCAGTTGTTCGCCCAGGCCCTGGACTACCGCGTGCCCGAGGGCGTGGGCCATTACGGGCTGAACCGCGCCCAACTGGCCGACAGCCAGGGTGGGGCGCCCTACCTGCTGTTCCTCCATGGCACCACCTGGGATACCAAGCACTGGCCGGAGAAATACTGGCGCGAACTCACCGAGCGTGCCTGCGAGCACGGTTGGCACGTGCGCCTGCCCTGGGGCAACCCGGCGGAGAAGGCGCGTGCCGAGCGAATCGCCGAAGGCTTGGAAAATGCTGCGGTACTCCCCAGGTTATCCCTGGCGGGGATGGCCAAGGTGGTGGCCGGCGCCCGCGCCTGCGTGGCCGTGGATACCGGACTTGGCCACCTGGCCGCCGCGCTGGATGTGCCTACCCTGTCGCTCTACGGCCCGACCAACCCGGGTTTCACCGGCGCCTATGGGCGGTCGCAGATCCACCTGGGCAGCGACTTTCCCTGCGCGCCCTGCCTGAAGAAGACCTGCGCCTACAAGCCGACGGCGGAGGATCGCCGCCTGTTCGACCTGGAGCGCGAACAGCCGCTTTGTTTCACCCGGCTGAATCCGCAGCGTGTGGCGACCCAGTTGGAAGCCCTGCTGCTGACCGAGGATATCCACTGATGCAATTGGCATTCGTGCTCTACAAGTACTTCCCCTTCGGCGGCCTGCAGCGCGATTTCATGCGCATCGCCCTGGAGTGCCAGCGCCGTGGGCATGCCATTCGCGTCTACACCATGATCTGGGAAGGCGACATTCCAGAAGGCTTCGAAGTGCTGATCGCACCCGTCAGGGCGCTGTTCAACCACAAGCGCAACGAGAAATTCACCGCCTGGGTCGAGGCGGATCTGGCGCACCGTCCGGTGAACCGGGTGATCGGCTTCAACAAGATGCCCGGCCTGGACGTCTACTACGCCGCCGATCCCTGCTTCGAGGACAAGGCGCAGACCCTGCGCAACGGTTTGTACCGTCGCTGGGGTCGCTACAAGCATTTCTCCGATTACGAGCGTGCGGTCTTCGCTCCCGAGTCGAAGACCTCGGTGCTGATGATCTCCGAGGTGCAGCAGCCACTCTTCGTCAAGCATTACGCCACCCCGGCCCCGCGCTTCCACCTGCTGCCGCCGGGCATCGCCGCCGACCGCCGTGCCCCGGCCAATGCTGCCGAGATCCGTGCCGAGTTCCGCCGTGAATTCAAGCTGGGCGAGGATGACCTGCTGCTGGTCCAGATCGGCTCCGGTTTCAAGACCAAGGGCCTGGACCGCAGCCTCAAGGCCGTGGATGCGTTGCCCCGCGATTTGAAGAAGCGTACGCGGCTGATCGTCATCGGCCAGGACGACCCCAAGCCGTTCCTGCTGCAGATGAAGGCCCTGGGCATCTCCGACCAGGTGGAAATCCTCAAGGGTCGTAGTGATATCCCGCGCTTCCTGCTGGGCGCCGACCTGCTGATCCACCCGGCCTACAACGAGAACACTGGTACCGTACTGCTGGAGGCCCTGGTAGCCGGACTGCCGGTGCTGGTCACCGATGTCTGCGGCTATGCCCACTACATCGCCGAGGCCGACAGCGGCCGCGTGGTACCGGGGCCGTTCGAACAGGAACAACTCAACCGCATGCTTGCCGAGATGCTCGCCGACCCCGCAGCCCGCTCCCGCTGGAGCACCAACGGCCTGGCCTTCGCCGACAGCGCCGATCTGTACAGCATGCCGCAGCGCGCGGCCGATGTGATTCTTGCGGAGCGTCCATGAAGCTTGTCCTGAAGGAACCCTTCGAGCGCCTGTGGGCCGGGCGTGACGCCTTCGCCGAGGTGGAGGCGCTGCAGGGCCAGGTCTACCGCGAACTGGAAGGCCGCCGCACCCTGCGCACCGAAGTGGCGGGCCGGGGCTACTTCGTCAAGATCCACCGCGGCATTGGCTGGGGCGAGATCGTCAAGAACCTGGTCACCGCCAAGGCTCCGGTGCTGGGGGCCGGCCAGGAGTGGGCGGCCATCCAGCGCCTGCATCAGGCCGGTGTGCCGACCATGACGGCGGTGGCCTTCGGCGAGCAGGGCAGCAATCCCGCCCGCCAGCATTCCTTTATCGTCACCGAGGAACTGGCGCCAACCATCAGTCTCGAGGATTTCTGCCTCGACTGGCTGCGCAACCCACCGCCGGTACGCCTGAAGTGGGCGCTGATCAATGAAGTGGCGCGGATGACCGGCACCATGCACCGGGCGGGGGTCAACCATCGCGACTGCTACATCTGCCACTTCCTGCTGCATACCGCGCGGCCGGTGAGCGCCGATGACTTCAAGCTGTCGCTGATCGACCTGCATCGTGCGCAGACCCGCGCACGCACGCCGAAGCGCTGGCGCGACAAGGACCTGGCCGGCCTTTATTTCTCGGCCCTGAACATCGGTCTTACCCGGCGCGACAAGCTGCGCTTCCTCAAGGCCTATTTCCGCCAGCCGCTGCGCCAGGTGCTGCGCGAGGAAATCGGCCTGCTGGCCTGGCTGGAGCAGAAGGCCGCGCGACTGTTGTCGCGCTACGAGCGCAAGTACGCCGGGGGAGGGGAGGCGTGAGCCACTGGAAGCTGGCCGAGGGGCTGGATGCTGAAATCGCCGAGCTGTTCGGCGACCTCGACAAGGTGTTCGCTCTGCAGGGTGACTGGATCACCAGCGACCCCCTGTCCGAAGTGCTTCGGGTCGAGCACTGCGGCGTGCGCTACTACGTCAAACGTTACTGGGCTGCGGGCAAGGGGCTGCGCCGCTGGCTCGGCCGGCCTCGGGTCAAGGCCGAGTGGCAGAACCTCAAGCATTTCGCCAAGTGGGGCATTCCCACTGCCCCGCTGGTGGGCTGGGGCCAGGAACGTCGCGCCGGTGCCTTCCATCGCGGTGCGCTGATCACTCGGGAACTCGAGGGCACGGCGGACCTGGCGGAAATGGCCAGGCAGGGCGATCCGCGTCTGGCTGACCCACGCTGGGTCGACCGCGTCAGCCGGCAACTGGCAAGGGCCACCCGGGAGCTGCACCAGCACAACTTCGCCCACAACGACCTGAAGTGGCGCAACCTCCTGGTGGATGAAGCGGGTGCCCTGTTCCTGATCGACTGCCCGACCGGCACCTTCTGGTGGGGGCCTTTCCTGCAGTACCGGGTGATCAAGGACCTGGCCTGCCTGGACAAGGTCGCGAAGTACCACCTAAGCCGCAGCCAGCGTCTGCGCTTCTACCTGCAATACCGGGGGCAATCGCGCCTGCACGCCGGCGACAAGCGACAGGTGCGGCAGATCCTGAAGTTCTTCGAGGGACGCGAATGAGCGACTTCATCGCTGAGGCGGACCGCGAGATCCTCGCCCGCCACGGCCTGGACAGCTTCGACGCGCTCTGGGCGTTGCGCCTGGAAGCGGTGGATGAGCCCAATACCGGACGTGGTGGCTGGAGCAGCGTGTTCCGCCTGGACCTGGGCGACACCGCCTACTTTCTCAAGCGGCAGAGTAATTTCCTCAGCCGCAGCCCGCTGCGCCCATTCGGCGAGCCCACCTTCGCCCGTGAGTTCCGCAATATCCGCCGCTATCAGGCCCTCGGGGTGCCTGCCCTGGAGGCGGCATTCTTCGGCACTCGCCAGGTCGACGGCGAGCGCCGAGCCATCCTGGTGTCGCGCGCGCTGGACGGTTGGTGCGAGCTGGTCGGCTGGCTGGACGGCTGGGACGAACTGTCGGTGCGGTCGCGCTCGGCCATCCTGCTCGCAGTCGCCGGCCTTGCCCGGCGCCTCCACGAAGCCGGCCAGTTGCACGGCTGCTTCTATCCCAAGCACGTTTTCCTGCGGGAAGCTGGGGCCGGCTTCGAGGCCTGCCTGATCGACCTGGAAAAGACCCGGCCGCTGCTGCTGGGGTGGCGCGACCGGGTCAAGGACCTGGAGGCCCTGGTGCGTCGCGCCGACGCCTGGGGCGAAGCCGAGATGCGTGAATTGCTGGCCGCCTATCTCGAGCGCCCGCGCGATTCGGAGGAGGTGAACGATTGGCTGGCGCGCCTGGTGCATCGCCGTCGCAACAAGGAACGCAATCAATGACCCTGGCGGAACTGGCCCGGGCGGGCCGTAGCCCGCAATTGCCCATTCGACTGGACATCGCCGGCGGCCTTGAGCTGCACAGCCTGCTGCGGGTGCTGCCCGGCCAGCGCTACGTGGGCGTAGCCCGTTGGCAGGGTCGCAAGGTGCTGGCCAAGCTGCTGGTGGGCGGCAAGGCCGAGCGGCATTTCCAGCGTGAGCTGTCCGGTGCCCGTGCCTTGCACGAGCAGGGCATCGATTCGCCGGCGCTTCTGGCCGAAGGGTCGCTGCAAGGGCAGGGCGGCTGGCTGCTGTTCGATTTCCTCGAAGGCGCCGAGAGCCTGTGGGACGCCTGGCGCCATGTGGAGCACGAGGCGCCGCTGTCCGACGGGCAGCAGGACGTGCTGGGCGAGGCCCTGGCAGCGATCGGCCGTCTGCACCTGGTGGGTCTGGCGCAGGAGGATCTGCATCTGGACAACCTGCTGCGCCATGGCAGCAGGCTGCAGGTGATCGACGGCGGTGGCATCCGCGCCGAAAGCCCTGGTACGCCACTGCCGCGGGACAAGGTCATGGCCAATCTCGGCGTGTTCTTCGCCCAGTTGCCGGCGGAGCTGGACCCTTTCCTCGAAGAGCTGCTGGTGCATTACCTGCTGGTCAATGGCGAGCATGCCCTGCCCCTGGAAGCCCTGGAGAAGGAAATCGCCCGCGTACGGCGCTGGCGCCTGGGCGACTACATGAAGAAGATCGCCCGCGACTGCAGCCTGTTCAGCGTCGTTCGTGGGGCATTTGGCCTGCGTGCCGTGCGCCGGGACGCCGAAGCAGGGTTGGAACGTCTGCTGCAGGCGCCGGACGCCGCCCTGGAAGGGGGCCGCTACCTGAAGCAGGGTGCTACCGCCACCGTGGCGGACGTCGCTGTCGAAGGCCGTCGGCTGCTGCTCAAGCGCTACAACATCAAAGGGCTGCTGCACTGGCTGACGCGCTTCTGGCGGCCGAGCCGGGCCTGGCACAGCTGGCGCGAGGGCAATCGCCTGGAGTTTCTCGGTATCGCCACGCCGCGTCCGCTGGCCGTGCTCGAGCGGCGCTTCTTCTGGTTGCGCGGACGTGCGTACCTCATTACCGAATATCTCTCCGGGCAAGATATAATCGCCCGTTTTAAACCCTATCTGGACGACCCCGACGGGGCTGGAACTCCGCCCGAAGTCGAGCTGCAGGCGCTCGATCGGCTGTTCGCCGCGCTGATCCGCGAACGCATCAGCCATGGCGACCTCAAGGGTTTCAACCTGTTCTGGCAGGACGGCCGCTGGACCCTGATCGACCTCGATGCCGTGTGCCAGCATCGCAGCCAGCGCAGCTTCGCCCGGGCCTACGCCCGTGACCGCGCGCGCTTTCTGAGGAACTGGCCGGCCGAGTCGGCGCTGCACCAGCTACTGGATCAACGTTTACCGCAGGTGCCGGGCACCTGCCCTGAAAGAGGCTAACCCCGTGGCATTGACGATTCTCGGCCTTTCCGGCGCCCTCAGCCATGATCCCTCCGCTGCGCTCTATATCGACGGCAAGCTGATCGCGGCCGCCGAAGAAGAGCGCTTCGTGCGCGACAAGCACGCGAAGAATCGCATGCCTTACGAGGCGGCCAAGTTCTGCCTGGAGCAGGCCGGCATCAAGCCGTCCGACGTCGACGTGGTGGCTATTCCCTTCGCCCCCATCAGCCTGTTCGGCAAGGCCCGCTGGCAGTACGCCAAGCGCTACTGGTACGCCCCGGATCGCGCGCTGGACGCCATCCTCATGGGCAACCGCCGCTACAAGCGCTACCGCAAGAAGATCGTCTGGTGCCTGGAGCAGCTGGGCTTCGACGCCAAGAAGGTGAAGATCGAGCCGGTGGAGCACCACCTGGCCCACGCCTCCAGCGCCTACCACTGCTCGGGCTTCAAGGAGAAGACCGCGATCCTCGGCATCGACGGCAAGGGCGAGTACGCCACCACCTTCTTCGGCTGGGGCGAGAACGGCAAGATCCACAAGATCAAGGAGTTCTACGATCCCGACTCCCTCGGTGGCCTCTATGGCGCGATCACCGAGTACCTCGGCTTCGAGATGCTCGACGGCGAGTTCAAGGTCATGGGCATGGCGCCATACGGTGACGCCGCCCAATACGATTTCTCGCGCCTGGCCAAGTTCGAGAACGGCGAGCTGATCATCAATACCGACTATGCCAACGTCATCGGTTTCCGCCGCTACAAGGAAAACGGCAAGGGCTACTACTTCTCGCCCAAGCTGATCGAGTGGCTGGGCCCGAAACGCCAGGGCGACATCGCCGACGATCCGTACATCCACTACGCCGCCAGCATGCAGGCGCTGTTCGAGAAGCTGGCGCTGGAGATGATGGACTACTACCTCGGCGACATCCTCCGCGAGACCGGCAAGATCGCCTTCGCCGGCGGCTGCGCGCTGAACGTCAAGCTGAACCAGAAGATCATCGCCCGCCCGGAAGTGAAGGAGCTGTTCGTCCAGCCGGCTTCCGGCGACGCCGGCACCTCCGTGGGTGCCGCCGCCTACGTCTCGCACAAGCGCGGCGTGCCGGTGGAGAAAATGGAGCACGTCTACCTCGGCCCATCCTTCACCAACGAGGATGTGATCGCCGCCTGCGCCAGGCACCCGAAGCAGCCGGTGTACAAGCGCATCGACAACACCCCGCAGCGCATCGCCCGGATCATGGTCGACGCCAACCCGGTGGCCTGGTTCCAGGGCCGCATGGAGTTCGGCCCGCGCGCCCTCGGCGGCCGCTCCATCATCGGTTGCCCGAGCGTGGCCGGCGTGGCCGACCGCATCAACGAGCAGATCAAGTTCCGCGAGCGCTGGCGCCCCTTTTGCCCGTCCATGCTGGACACCGTGGCGCCGCAGATGCTCAAGGTCGACCATCCGAGTCCCTTCATGACCTTCACCTTCGAAGTCAATGAAGAGTGGAAGACCCGCGTGGGCGAAGTGGTGCACGAGGACGGCACCTCCCGTGCCCAGGTACTGGAGCGTCGCCACAACCCGCGCTGGTACGACCTGATGAAGGAGCTGGAGAACCTCACCGGCAACGGCGTGTCGCTGAACACTTCGCTGAACCGCCGTGGCGAACCGATGATCTGCTCGCCCACCGACGCGCTGAACATGTTCTACGGCTCCGACCTGCAGTACCTGATCATGGAAGACATCCTCGTCGTCAAGGAAGGCAAGGACTGGTATGACAATGTCGGCTAAGCCGCTGCTTAGCGTTGTCATTCCCAGCTACAACTACGCGGGCGTGCTCCCGCGTGCCGTGGAATCGGTGCTGGCCCAGGCCACCCCGGAGGTCGAACTCTGGGTAGTGGACGACGGCTCCACCGACGGCACCCCGGCGGTTTTCGCCGCCCTGAGCCAGCGTTACGGCGATGCCTTCCAGGGCGTGCGTCAGGCCAATGCCGGGCCGTCCGCCGCGCGCAACAACGGCGTGCAGCTGGCCCAGGGTCGCTACGTGCTGCTGCTGGACGCCGACGACGAACTGGCGCCCGGCGTGCTGCCCGACCTCTGCGCGCGCCTGCGCCAGCAACCGGATGTCGGCCTCTGGCTCGCCGGCCATGTGGCGGTCCAGCCTGACGGCCGCGAGCGCGGGCATCCCGCCAATACCGTGCCTGGCGAGCCCCTCCGGCGCCTGAAGGATTACCTGCTGGACAAGAAGATCGCCTTGAGCCACGGCGCCTGCGTCTTCCAGCGCGAGCTGCTGCTGGAGCGGCCCTATCCCGAACACCTGCGCCATAGCGAGGACATCCCGGTCTTCGCCTATTGCCTGACCCAGGGCGAGGTGGAAGTCCTGGACCTGATGCTGGCGCGCATCCACAAGCATCCCGGCAGCCTGCGGCATAACGCCGAAGCCGCCCGCAAGGTAGGCCTCGACCTGGTGGACGAGGTCTTCCGCAAGCTGCCGGCCGCTCTGCAATCGCTCAAATCCGCCTATCGTGCCCAGCGCTGCCTGTCGCTGTTCCGCACCTGCCTGCTGGCCGGCGACCGGGACAGCGCGCGGAACTATTACTGCGAGGCGCTAGGCGCGGACTGGCGGGTGTTGTTCAAACTGTCCTACAGCCGCAAGGCCCTGCGCCTCTGGTTGGGGCGCTGATATCCCGTTTACCGTCGTGGCCCGGAGTGGCGCGCCGTTTTTTACCCAGGAGTCTCCATGCAAGGAATAATCGGCCAAGTGCACAGGCTGCGCCCAGCGCATTGGGCCTTCATCGGCAGCCTGCTGCTGTCCTGGATCGCCGTGGGCTTCGAGGTCACGATAGCCAAGGATGCCGCGTTCTACATGGACGCCGCCCAGGTCTTCGTCGATCAGGGGCTGGCCGCGACCCTGGCGACATTCAACTGGCCCTGGTTCTCGATCCTGGTCGGGATCACCCATGCCCTGACCGGGTTGCCCATGGAAACCACCGGGTATCTCTGGTGCGCGCTCCTGATGGCGGGTACCTGCGCCTTGCTGGTGGACATGGTGTCGAGCCGCATCCCCGGAAGCGGTGGCTGGGCTTGCCTGGTGGTCCTGGCGATGCCGGCGTTCAACGGCTTTCGCAACGATATCCTGCGTGAGTTCGGCTTCTGGTTCTTCTCCATCCTGGCGCTGTGGCTGGCCCTGCGCTGGGAGGCGCGTGGCGGCTGGGGCCGCGGCTTCCTGATCTCGGTGGTGGTAGCCCTGGCCGCCCTATTCCGCCTGGAAGCCGTGATGCTGATGGCGGCGCTGTGCTTGTGGCTGCTGCCGGGGCTGGGCACCACCCTGGGCAGGAAGCGCTTCCTGCAGTTGATCCTGCTGCCGTCGCTGCTGATGGCAGTGGCCGTGGGCGGGTTGTTCGCCACCGACCATCTGCCCCTGGCGAGGATCCAGTACTACCTCCTTTTGCTGGACCCCCGCACCATGTTTGCCAATTTCTCGGCCGCGGCCGAGCAACTGGGCTCGAACATCCTGCAGAAATATTCGGCCGACGACGCGGGACTGATCCTGCTGGTCGGTTTCATCGCCACCGCACTGCTGAAGTTCGCCAAGCTGCTCGGCCCCTTCTGCGTGCCTTTCCTGTTCCGTGACGGCTGGCGCTGCCTGCGTGACTACCTGAAGGGCTTTTCAGCCCTTGCCTGGGCGTGGGTGCTCTACTTCGGCGTGTTGCTGATCTTCTTCATGCAGCAGATGTTCATCAACGGGCGGTACGTCAGCTTCCTGAACCTGCTCGCGGTTCCCCTGGCGGTCCTGGCCATGCAGGCGCTTTCCCGGCGCTTCCCCCGCGCCATCAGGGGGCTGGTGGTGGTGGCAGTGCTGGTGATGCTGGGCAACGTCATTTCCCTGTCGGCGAAGAAGACCCACTACATCGAGGCCGGCCACTGGCTGGCGCAGCACATCGAACGTACCGATGCCATCTACTACGAGGATCCGCGCATCGGCTACTACGCGGGCTGGGGTTACCGGTTGCCGTCCCTGACCCGTGAGCAGGCGATGAACGACGAGCATTTCGCCGAGTTCCGCTACTTCCTGATCGAGGAAAAGGCCGATGAGCCCTGGGTCCAGAAGTGGCTGGCGCGTCGCGAGCTGAAGGTCCTGGCGCAGTTCGCCAACAAGAAGAACGCGACGGTGCTGGTGATCGGCAAGTGAGGCAGGGCCGCGCGGCTGTGCGCCCCTATTGCGGATGCAGCCGCTGGATGGCCGAAGCCAGGCGTCGGGCGACCTGCGCGCCGCATCCGGCGGCATAGCCGTCGAGCAGGGCGGCGCGATGCTCGCCGACCAGCAGGCGGATGTCCTCCTCGTAACGCAGCATGTGCTGAAGGTTGCGACGGCGTTTCCAGGACGTCAGGGGGTGCCCGCTGATGCGCATGTCGGAGAGGTCGATCAGGCCGAGCTGGCCATCAGGCAGCAGCAGCACGTTGCCCAGGTGCAGCGAGCGGAAGTACACCCCCAACTGGTGCAGTCGTGCGAGGAAGCGGCCGAACTGGCGGACCTGCGCATCCCGGCTGGCGGCGTCGAGATCGCGCCAGTGGCTGCGCAGGGTTTCTCCTGGCAGCGGTTGGTAGCGCACGCCGTTGGCCCGGCGTTGCGGCACCTGGAAGGTCTCGATGATGTCCGGAGCCGCGATGCCCAGCTCCTGGAGGCGCCTGGCATTCTCGGCGAAACGCTGCGCCGGTGGCGACCAGATGCTCGATGAGATCAGCCGCTTGCGGCGAAACAGCTTGAGGAAGCTGCCATCGGCAAGGCGCGCCACCTTGAGTCCATGGCCATCGGCTTCGATGGTCTGGGCGCCTTGCAGAAGGGTGTCGAGGTCGGTCTCTTCCAGCGCTCTCATCGCTCGGGCTCTTCGCTTCCTGGGTCTGTCGCGGATTCTATTGACGGGCCTCCCGCCATCGGCCCGGCGGCATCTTAATCCATCCCCGGGAAAGGGGCAGCCCTCGGTGTGCTAAGCTTGCCGCCTTTTCGGCAACGTCCTTGCGTGAGTCCATGTCCGATAACCCCCTCAGCGACGCTCGCCCGTCGAGTCTCAGGATCTACCTGCGCCTGCTGGGCTATGTAAGGCCCTACGTCGGCCTGTTCCTGATCAGCATCATCGGCTACATCATCTTCGCCTCCACCCAGCCGATGCTGGCCGGCATCCTCAAGTACTTCGTCGATGGCCTGAGCAATCCGGATGCCGTCCTGTTCCGTGACGTTCCCTACTTGCGCGACCTGAAACTGCTTCAGGCGGTGCCGCTGCTGATCATCCTGATCGCCGCCTGGCAGGGGCTGGGTTCCTACCTGGGCAACTACTTCCTGGCCAAGGTATCCCTGGGCCTGGTGCACGACCTGCGGCTCGCCCTGTTCGACAGTCTGCTGAGACTGCCCAACCGCTACTTCGACAGCCACAACTCGGGCCACCTGATCTCGCGTATCACCTTCAACGTGACCATGGTCACCGGCGCGGCGACCGACGCCATCAAGGTGGTGATACGCGAAGGCCTGACCGTGATCTTCCTGTTCGGCTACCTGTTGTGGATGAACTGGAAACTGACCCTGGTGATGGTGGCCATCCTGCCGCTGATCGCGCTGATGGTGAGCAGCGCCAGCAGGAAGTTCCGCAAACAGAGCAAGAAGATCCAGGTGGCCATGGGTGACGTGACCCACGTGGCCTCCGAAACCATCCAGGGTTATCGCGTGGTACGCAGCTTCGGCGGTGAGCCCTATGAGTCCGCCCGCTTCCAGAGCGCCAGCCAGGACAACACCCACAAGCAGCTGCGCATGACCAAGACCTCGGCCGTCTACACCCCGATGCTGCAGTTGGTGATCTACACCGCCATGGCCGCGCTGATGTTCCTGGTGCTGTTCCTGCGGGGCGACGCCAGTGCTGGCGACCTGGTGGCCTACATCACCGCCGCGGGCCTGCTGCCCAAGCCGATCCGCCAGCTGTCCGAGGTCAGCTCCACGGTGCAGCGCGGCGTGGCGGGTGCGGAAAGCATCTTCGAGCAGCTCGATGAAGAGCCTGAGGTGGATCACGGCACCGTCGAACGGGACCGGGTGAGCGGGCGCGTGCAGGTGCGCAACCTGAGCTTCCAGTATCCCGGCACCGACAAGCCCGTACTGCAGGACATCAGTTTCGAGGCCGAGCCGGGCCAGATGGTCGCCCTGGTGGGGCGCTCCGGCAGCGGCAAGTCCACCCTGGCCAACCTGATCCCGCGCTTCTACCACCACGAACAGGGGCAGATCCTGCTGGACGGCGTCGATATCGAGCAGTACCGCCTGCGCAACCTGCGCCGCCACATCGCCCTGGTGACACAGCAGGTCAACCTGTTCAATGACTCGGTGGCCAACAACATCGCCTATGGCGACCTTGCTGGCGCGCCGCGGGAAGACATCGAGAAGGCTGCCGAGGCCGCCTACGCCAAGGAGTTCGTCGACCGGCTGCCGAAAGGCTTCGACACCGAGGTGGGCGAGAACGGCGTGCTGCTGTCCGGTGGTCAGCGTCAGCGCCTCGCCATTGCCCGCGCGCTGTTGAAGAACGCCCCGGTACTGGTGCTGGACGAGGCCACCTCGGCACTCGATACCGAGTCCGAGCGGCACATCCAGGCCGCGCTGGATCGCGTGATGGATGGCCGCACCACCCTGGTCATCGCCCACCGCCTCTCCACCATCGAGAAGGCGGACCTGATCCTGGTGATGGATCAGGGGCGGATCGTCGAGCGCGGCAGCCATGCCGAACTGCTGGCCATGAACGGCTACTACGCCCGGCTCCACGCCAGCCAGTTCGAGGAGGAGGCCCAGCCGCAAGAGCTCTGAGCAGGGCTGGGCGCAGAGGGTAACGAGGAAGGGCCGGGCATTACTCCCGGCAGGGTAAGGATTTGCTCAACAGATGCAGGCTGTACCGTGAACGTGGATGGGAGTCGATAGACGCCGCTGGTTATGCCGATGCCTGGGCGCACTTCGGTGGCAGCGTCATCACCCACCCGCAGATCGTCGAGCGGCTGTCCGCGCTGGCAGGAATTCCGGTGCGTTATCTCGGCTACCGGGTGGCCGGCGAGCTCCAGGCCGCCATTCCGACCTGGGGCAGGAGCCTTGCGCTGTCCCGGCGGGTGCTCAAGCGCAAGGGCATGCGCAACCTCTTCGATCTGGGCAATGCCGAAGTCATCTTGCCGGTTTCGCCTGATGCCGGTATTCCGCTGCGCCACGAGGTGCGCTATCTCTCCGAGCTGAATCGGTCCGGATTCAGCGGCCAACGCTCGCAGAAAGAACAGCTGGCCCTGGCCCGCCCACCCGAGGAGCTGTCCAGGAAGTTCCGCTACAACCAGCGTCGCGAACTGCGCCTGTTCGAGGAGGCGGGCGGCGAGATCCGGCCGGTGGCGGACTATGCCCCCGACGAACTGGCGACTGTCTACACGGAGCTGTTCGAGCGTCGCTGGGGCTTCGAGGTGCCGGGCAAGCCCAGACTGGGCGAAGTCTTCGCGCTGCTGCGTGAGTTCCTCAGCGGCGCACTGCTCCTGCTCGACGGCGCACCCGTCGCCGTTCAGGTGCTGTTCAGGGTCGAGTCACCAGAATGGCTCAGTTACGAGTACATCAACGGTGGAGTCGACCCGCGCGCGCAACACCTCAGTCCGGGCAGCGTACTCAGCTTCATCAATACCCAGGCTGCCTGGGAGCAAGCCCGGGCCGGGGGCAAGGCCCTGCGCTACTCCTTCGGTCGCGCTGATCGTGAATACAAGGATCGTTGGTGCAACAGAGTCGCTGCATACCGGGTTTAAGTGAATGGAAACACGCAAACAGCAATTGCTGCGTCGGCACCGGCGCGGCAAGCGTCTCTTCATGCTCGCGGCGCTGCTGGTCCTGGCCGCGCTCGACTGGTTCGGCAGCTGGAACAGCCTGCCGGTGCTGCTGGTGCTGGCCTGGATCGCCCATGAGGCCTGGTTCGCCGACCATCTCTTCTATTCGCCACGGGAAGATTACCGCTACGACTTCCCTGAATCCGCGCGTTCGATGCCGGGCGAACTCCGCGAAGGCCGGTTGCGGCTCAATACCGCCTCGCTGGCGGAGTCTGCCGATACCCTGATCCTCGACGTGGAAATCCACAGCACCTGGCTGGGGCGCTGGCTGGATCCCCATGTGCTGATCCGGGATGCTCAGTACCGCGATCGCCAGGATTTCGAGCGTGGCCTGCGCGGTCGGCGCTATCTCAACTTGTCGGGCCTGCTGCCTGCCCTGCGCGACGGGCGCCTGCAGCTGTCCGGCCGCTTCTGCCGGTTGCTGCCGGAGGTCAGGCTGCATGCCTTCGCCAACCCGGATTACGCGGCGCGGCGTGTCATGGTCATCGCCCCCCACGCGGACGACGCCGAACTGGCGGCCTTCGGCTTGTACAGCCGCTGCGCCCACGCCTGCATCGTCACCCTGACCCAGGGCGAGATCGAAGCGCGGAATTACCGTCGGATGGGGCTCGACAAGGCGTCTGCCGCGCGCCTGAAGGGGCGCCTGCGCAGCTGGAGCAGCCTGGCCGTGCCGCTGTGGGGCGGAGTACCGGCGACGCAGTGCGTCCAGTTGGGCTACTACTGCATGCAGCTGGCGCCCATGGCGGCCGAACCGGACAAGGCTTTCGCGTCGCTGGAGTCCGGCGATGCGGATATCCGCAGCGTGCGCCGCTTCAATCCCCTGACGTTGCCGGGTGACCGCGACGGCGTGCCGAGCTGGAACAACCTGGTGGGGGACCTCGCCGCGCTTCTGGAGCGCTGCCGCCCCGAGGTGGTGGTGCTGCCACACCCCGAGCTGGATCCGCACCCTGACCACGTCCAGGCCAGCAGGGCCCTGGTCGAGGCCGTCGAGCGAAGCGGCTGGCGGCCCGGGGTCCAGTTGCTCTATGCCAACCACCTTTACGACAACGACCGCTGGCCCATGGGGCCTGCGGGCAATGGTGTCCCCCTGCCGCCACGTCTGGAACCGCTGCCGGCCGACGGGTTGTGGAGCCCGTTGTTGAGCGAGTCCGCGCGCATGGACAAGGCCCAGGCACTGGCCATGCAGCACGACCTGCAGGGGCCGCTGCCGTTCAGGAGGCGCCTGCGGCGCATGATCCAGTGGCTGCTGGCCGGGCGGCGCTGGCCCGAGTTTGGCCAGGACGAATTCTTCCGCAAGGCGGTGCGTCGCCACGAGCTGTTCTGGGTGCGTTCCACGTCCGATCGGGGGCCTCGGGCCCACTGAGCTGCTATGGTATGATCCGCGCCGTTTTTGACGTCCGGAGACTCCATGAAGCTGTCCATGCCCCGATTCGATCAGGCCCCCGTTCTGGTGGTGGGCGACGTCATGCTCGACCGCTACTGGCATGGCGGGACCTCGCGCATTTCGCCCGAGGCGCCGGTGCCCGTGGTCAAAGTGGAGCAGATCGAGGACCGTCCCGGCGGTGCCGCCAACGTGGCGCTGAACATCGCCGCCCTGGGCGCGCCGGCCATGCTGGTGGGCATCACCGGTATCGACGAAGCGTCCGACAGCCTCACCGACAGCCTCAACGCCGCCGGCGTCGAGGTGCACTTCCAGCGTCTCGCCCAGCAGCCGACCATCGTCAAGCTGCGGGTCCTGAGCCGCCACCAGCAGTTGCTGCGCATGGACTTCGAGGAAGCCTTCGACACCGACGCCGAAGCCGTGGCCACGGAAGTCGAGCGGCTGCTGTCCGGGGCCAAGGTATTGGTGCTGTCCGATTACGGCAAAGGTGCGCTGAAGAACCATCAGGTGCTGATCCAGGCGGCCCGCCGCAGCGGCGTGCCGGTACTGGCCGATCCCAAGGGCCGGGACTTCAGCATCTATCGTGGCGCCAGCCTGATCACGCCGAACCTCAGCGAGTTCGAAACCATCGTCGGCCGTTGCCTGGATGAAGCCGAACTGGTGGCCAAGGGCGCCGCCCTGATGCAGGAGCTGGATCTGGGCGCGTTGCTGGTCACCCGTGGCGAGCACGGCATGACCCTGCTGCGTCCCGGCCACCACGCCCTTCACCTGCCGGCCCGCGCCCGCGAAGTGTTCGACGTCACCGGCGCCGGCGATACCGTGATCTCCACCCTGGCCGCCGCCCTGGCCGCGGGTGAGGAGCTGCCCCAGGCCGTGGCCCTGGCCAACCTCGCCGCGGGCATCGTCGTCGGCAAGCTGGGCACCGCCGCCATCAGCGCCCCGGAACTGCGCCGCGCGGTGCAGCGCGAGCAGGGCTCCGAACGCGGCGTGCTGAGCCTCGACCAGCTGCTGCTGGCCATCGAGGACGCCCGCGCCCATGGCGAGAAGATCGTCTTCACCAACGGTTGCTTCGACATTCTCCACGCCGGCCACGTGACCTATCTGGAACAGGCGCGCGCCCAGGGCGACCGCCTGGTGCTGGCGGTCAACGACGATGCCTCGGTCAGCCGCCTGAAGGGGCCGGGCCGGCCGATCAACAGTGTCGAACGGCGCATGGCCGTACTGGCTGGCCTGGGCGCCGTGGACTGGGTCGTCAGCTTCGCCGAGGACACCCCGGAGTGCCTGCTGTCCCAGGTCAAGCCCGATGTGCTGGTCAAGGGCGGCGACTATGGCATCGACCAGGTGGTCGGCGCCGATATCGTGCGTGCCTACGGCGGCGAGGTGAAAGTGCTCGGCCTGGTGGAGAACAGCTCCACCACCGCCATCGTCAACAAGATTCGCGACCGCTCCTGAGGACGATTGGGCTCCCCTGATCGAATGCATACGTCGCCCGGGGCGGATCGAGCTGTGTAACAAGAAAAATAAACGCGCAGGTCAGGCTATTGCGCTGTACTCCGTGATCAGGATCGGCAGCCTCCGATCGATGTAAAGGGAAGTCGATTCATGTACATGCTAGGGATCCATACGGGGCACGATGCTGGTGCGTGCCTGTTCGAGGACGACAGGCTTCTGGCTTTCTGCAAAGAGGAACGCCTGAACCGGATCAAGAATGATGGTGGTTTCTTCGATCTGCAGTCGGTGGATGAAGTGTTGCGCATTGCCGGCATATCCCGCGCGCAAATCGATGTCGTTGCCTTTACCCGGATGAAGTTCCCGGTGTCCTGCTTCAAGACGGGGGCGCTGCCCCTGCGGGATGTACGCCGCAAGATATTCAACCAGCAGCGTGATCGCTCCCTCGGCTCGCTGATGATGCGCACCCGGAACCTCGACGCGGAAACCTTCCTCGACCTGCCCAGGCTGCGCCAGCACATGGGCCTGCGGCCGGACGTCGAAATGCACTTCGCCAACCACCACCGCGCGCACGTGATGTCATCGCTGCGTTATTGCGACTGGCCTGGCGATACGCTGCTGGTCAGCTGCGATGGTGGCGGCGACGCCGCGCAATACTCGGCTTACCTGCTTGCCGATCAGCAACTGAAGCTGATCTGGGGCGGCGAGGAGACGCTGCTGGATGAGCCTCAGAACGAGGCGGCCTCCATCGGTCTGGCCTATGCCTTTGCGACCTCCGCCTGTGGTTTCAAGCCCAACCGCCACGAAGGCAAATTGACCGGCCTGGCCGCCTTCGGCGAGCCGAAGGGCGCCGATCGGATCGTCGCGCTCTTCCCGATCGACGAGCACGGCCGTATTCACACCGAACTGGCCGACAACAAGGCCCTGCATGCGGCGCTTGGCGATATCTTCCAGGGGCTTTCCAACGCAGATATTGCCGCCTCCATCCAGGTCGCTACCGAGCGGGTCGTGCTGCGTTGGCTGCAGGTGCTCCTGAAAAAGCACCCGGCCAAGTACATCGCCATGAGTGGCGGGGTCTTTTCCAATGTGCGCCTGAACCAGCTGGTTGCCGCGCTGCCGGAGATTGAAGAGGTCTTCATCTTTCCGGCGATGGGCGATGAAGGGCTGCCGGTGGGCGCCTGCGTGGACTATTGGGTCGCCAGGCACGGGCTCGCCAAGCTGACGCGCGATCGCCTGGACCACCTGTATTTCGGTTGGCCGTACACCGGCGACGACCTGCTCGGCGCCGGCGAGCGGCTCGGTTTTCGGGTCGAGCGCGAGCCCGGTTATGTCGAGAAGACCGCACAGATGCTGGCTGACGGCTGGGTGGGGGCGATCTTCTACGGCGCAATGGAAATGGGGCCACGCGCCCTGGGGGCGCGGACCATCCTGGCCAGCCCGGCCCAGCGTGAAGTCAACGACAGCATCAACAAGCGCCTGCAGCGCACCGAGTTCATGCCGTTCGCACCCTACGTCCTGGATGTCGATGCCGAGCGTGTCTATGACATCGATCCGAGCAACCAATACGCCTGCCGGTTCATGACCATCACCACCAAGGTCAAACCCGAGTGGGCGGCCAGGATCCCGGCGGTGGTGCATGTCGATGGCACGGCGAGGCCGCAGATCATCGAGCGCGCGAGCAATCCGCTGTATTACGACATCCTGGTGTCGTTCAAGGAAAAAACAGGGCTGCCCACGCTGGTCAACACCAGCTTCAACGCCCATGAAGAGCCGATCATCAATACCCCCGAAGAGGCGCTGCAGGCCCTGGCCGACAACCGCATCGACTTCCTGGTCTGCGATGGCGGCATGGTCTTCCCCGGCGAGGCTCACCGGGCGCAAGGCTGATTTTCCCTTCCCGGGTGCGATTGACTGCGACGCCTTGCGGGCCTGATCCGCAAGGCGTCGTCGTTTGAAATCGGCGTTTGGCCGGACTGCCGCTCACCCGCGGCAAAGCGGTCATAGTCGCCGGCCATCCCCGCGCGCATGCTCCTCGCATTGTCGAGAGCAGGGGATTGGACACCATGGCTTCCACCGCACAGGGCCGTGCCCTGGCCGCGCTCTATCGCGTGGCCCAGGCCGATTGGCCCGATCGTCTGAAACTACGCAAGGTTTTCGAACGACTCCTCTACAGCGGCGCCCGTGCCGGCTTCGGGTTGGCCGCCCGGCGGGGCCGCAAGGCAACTCGCCAGGCCGCGGCGGACGACCTGTTCGATCTTTCCCTGTCCGACGAGCAGCGGATGCTGGTGGAGATGCTGGAATCCTTCGCCCTGGATACCCTGCGTCCGGCCGCCCGTGAGGCGGATGCCCGTGGCGTGCTGCCCGCAGTACTCCTCAACCAGGTCCACGAACTTGGGCTGGCCCACTATGGGGTTGGTGAATCCCTGGGCGGGCTGGCCGGCGAGCGCACCATAGTGACCAACGCCCTGATGGCCGAGGCCATGGCCAAGGGCGACCTTGGCCTGGCCGCCGCGCTGCTGGTGCCGCTCTCGGCCGCCAACTGCATCCGCCGCTGGGCCTCGCCCGAGCAGCAGGTCGCCTGGCTGCCGGCTTTCGTCGCGGCACAGCCGGCGCCCCGCATGGCGATCGCGGTGAACGAACCGGCCTTGCTCTTCGATCCCCATCGACTGGCCACCCGTGCCCGGCGCCGGGGCGGGCACTACGTGCTGAGCGGCGAGAAATGCCTGGTGCTGGACGGGCTGGACGCCAGCCGACTGATAGTGGCCGCCGAAACCGGCAGGGGGCCGGCGCTGTTCATGGTTGAGGCCGGCAGCAAGGGGCTGGAACGGCGCCATGAGCCGGCCATGGGCCTGAAAGCCTGCGGCACCGCACGGGTTCGCCTGAAGGGGGTGAAAGTGCCGCTGGGCAATCGACTGGCCGCCGCCGATTTCGACTACCAAGCATTCCTCGATCTCAGCCACCTGGCCTGGTGCGCCCTGGCCCTGGGCACGGCCCAAGCTGCGCTGGACTACGTGATCGATTACTGCAACCAGCGCACGGCCTTCGGCGAGCCCATCAGCCACCGCCAGGGCGTGGCCTTCCTGGTCGCGGACATGGCCATCGAACTGGACGCCATGCGCCTGATGGTCTGGCGCGCCAGCGCTCGCGCGGACCGGGGCGAAGCCTTCCGCCGCGAAGCCTACCTGGCACGCCTGTTCTGCGCCGAGAAGGCCATGAAGATCGGGACGGACGCCGTGCAACTGCTCGGCGGCCACGGTTTCACCCAGGAGCACCCGGCTGAGCGCTGGTATCGCGACCTGCGCGCCGTCGCCCTGATGAGCGGCGGCCTGCAACTCTGAGGACGGCAGCATGAATCTGGAAATCCCGAAGAAACTCCGCGGCCTTGGCGACCAGGCCCACCAGGTGGCGGCCCGCTACTTCCGCCCGCTTTCGCGCAAGTACGACAAGGCCGAGCATGCCTATCCTCGCGAACTGGACCTCTTGGCTGCGCTGCTGGATGGCATGAACGCCGGCTCCCCTGACGCCGTCGGCGCCGGCTCTGCCAGCAAGCGCGGTGCAGTGGCGGAGGACGGCGTGTGCAACGGCGGCAACCTGTCCGCCCTGCTGGGCGTGATGGAGCTGTGTTGGGGGGACGTCGGCCTGCTCCTGGCCATGCCGCGCCAGGGCCTGGGCAACGCCGCCATCGCCGCGGTGGCCAACGACGAGCAGCTCAAGCGCTTCAAGGGCACCTGGGCGGCCATGGCCATCACCGAGCCGGGCTGCGGCTCGGACTCGGCGGCCATCCGCACCACGGCGGTGAAGGATGGCGAGCATTACGTGCTCAATGGCGAGAAGATCTTCGTCACCTCCGGCGAGCGCGCCGACGCGGTGGTGGTCTGGGCCACCCTGGACCGCAGCCTGGGGCGTGCCGCCATCAAGTCCTTCGTGGTCGAAAAAGGCGCGCCGGGGATGACGGTGACCCGCCTGGAGAAGAAGCTCGGCATCAAGGCCTCGGATACCGCCTCCATCAGCCTCAACGACTGCCGGGTACCGGCCGCCAACCTGCTGGGCGCCGCCGGGATCGATGTGCAGAAGGGCTTCGCCGGGGTCATGGAAACCTTCGACAACACCCGCCCGCTGGTGGCCGGGATGGCGGTGGGGCTGGCCAAGGCCGCGCTGGACCGCACCCGCGAGCTATTGGGCAAGGCCGGTTGCCGCTTCGACTACCGCATGCCGCTGCTGGCCGTGCGTCATGCCGAAGCCACGCTCTATCGCCTGGAGGCCGAATGGGAGGCCGCGCGCCTGCTCACCCTGAAGGCGGCCTGGATGGCCGACAACCGGCTGCCCAATTCGAAGGAGGCCTCCATCGCCAAGGCCAAGGCCGGGCGGGTGGCCAACGAGGTCACCCTGAAGTGCGTGGAGCTGGCGGGCGCCCTGGGCTACGGCGAGGACGAGCTGCTGGAGAAATGGGCGCGGGACTCGAAGATCCTCGACATCTTCGAAGGCACCCAGCAGATCCAGCTGCTGATCGTGGCGCGGCGGTTGCTGGGTAAGACGTCGAGTGAACTCAGATGAGCCGGCCAGCCTCGTTGCGCTCGGTCGCGTAGGGTGCGCCGTGCGCGCCAGACCGAGGTGTCGGCGGACTCGGCGCCGGGCTCGGGCATCGAATTCGGTGCGCGCGGTACACCCTACGGCGAGCCATCTTCCAGGAGCTTGAGGCCGCGCGTGAATACTCATTCGCGCGGGGGCTCCTTGCGCTCCCGGTGCTTCAGCCGGCCATCCGCTTTCCCATCGGCCGGGCCGTCCCCACCCGCGACAGCCAGTCCCGCCAGCGCACCCGTTCGTCGTGGACCAGCCAGCCGTCCTGTTCGGCGAAGCTTTCCGAAAGCCACAGGCCACGGGTGCTGGCGGTATTGAACTCGCCATTGCGCAGGGTCAGCAGCTCACCGGTGGGCAGGCCCTGGTGCAGCGGCAGCAGGTAGATGTCCGGCCGCCGCCGTTCCAGCTGGGCCACCAGTTCGCGGTCCTGCAGCACCTCATCGACGTGGAAGAGGCTGATCTGGTGGCAGTCCCGTGGCAGCTCCAGGCGCAGGTCGTAGACCAGTTGCAGGGAGGCGGTGGGCAGGTGGACATAGGCCTCGGGCCGCTCCAGCAGGGTCAGCTTGCCATTGCGCACCGGCCGCGCCGCGCCGGACAGCGGGCTCAGGCGAAAGTGACTCGCCTCGCGGTAGCGCAGTTGGCGCTGGTAGGGCGTGGGCAGCCAGGTGTCGGCGAAACGCCCGGCGAGCCAGCCTTCCGACGTTTCGATCAGGCATTCCTCGGCTACTTCCTGGATGGCGGTGAGTAGCGGCAGGTTCAGCTCATGGGCCGGGACGTAGCCGGATATCAGCTTGAGCACGGTGTCGCCGCGATCCTGCCGGCGCTGGCGCACCAGCAGCCAGTAGTCGCGGCCTTGCAGATTCAGCGTCAGGCGTACCGAAACGCCCAGGTTCGCCAATTCCACCGCGAAACGCCGGTTGTCGTTCACCTGCACCGGGCGGCGGCGCTCCAGCATCTGGGAGAAGTTGAGCGGCCGACCGAGGCTCTGGTAATTCAGTGACTCGGAACTGGCTTCGACATGCAACGGAAGGGTCTTGAAAGCGCTGGGGTCCTTGCGGGCGAGGATTCGCGGCATGTCGGCTCCTTCTGCGTAGGGGGCGGCTAGCGATGACCCCCGATCACTGCGGCGGCCGTCGCGACATTATGGGACAGATGCAGCGGATTGATCGTCCCGATTATCGCGCTGGTCACCCCGGGATGACCGAAGATCAGTTCGAAGCTGGCGTGCACCGGGTCCACTCCCGCAGCCAGGCAGACATGGCCGCTGGCCAGGCCTTTCTTGATCAGGATGCCCTTGTTCTGTTGCAGCGCGAAGTCGAGCACCGGCTTCTCGCCCTGCTCGTTGAGGTTGTAGGTGACCATGGCGCAGTCGCCCTGCTCCAGGGCCAGCAGGCCGCCGTCCACCGTCTTGCCGGAAAGGCCGTAGGCGCGGATCTTGCCGGCCCGCTTCAGCTCGGCGAGGGTCTCGTAGACGCCGCTGTTGCGCAGGACGTCCAGGTCATTGCCGTCGGAATGCACCAGGACCAGGTCGATGAAGTCGGTTTCCAGGCGTTTCAGGCTGCGTTCGACGGAGAAGCGTGTGTGTTCGGGGCTGAAGTCGAAACGGGAGAGTCCGTTCTCGAACTCTTCGCCGACCTTGCTGACGATGACCCACTCCTGGCGCTGGCCGCGCAGCAGCGGGCCAAGGCGTTCCTCGCTGCGACCGTAGGCCGGCGCGGTGTCGATCAGGTTGATGCCGAGGTCGCGGGCCAGGGCCAGCAACTGGCGGGCCTCGAAGTCATCGGGAATGGTGAAGCCGCTGGGGTATTTCACGCCCTGGTCGCGGCCCAGCTTGACGGTGCCCAGGCCCAGCGGGGAGACCACCAGACCGGTGTTGCCCAGCGGGCGGTGGAGGCTGTGCAGGTTGTTCATCCCAGCAGCTCCTCCCAGGCGGGCTGCGCCACCGGCGGGCGGGGCAGGGCGGGCAGTGGGGAATGGTGAGCCGGGCGGAGACTGTCGCGCGCGAAGGCGGCCAGCACGCGGTCGGCGAAGTCCGGCGCCAGGGCCAGCTTGGTGGGCCAGCCCACCAGCAGCGCGCCCTGTTCATGGAGGAAGGCGTTGTCCGGGCGCACCAGGCCGCTTTGCGCCGGCTCGGCACGATCCACCCGCAGGGTCGCCCATTGGGCGGCGGAGAGGTCGATCCAGGGCAACAGCTGGCGCAGTTCCTGTTCGGCGGCGGCGATCTGCTCGGCTTCGCTGCGGGCCACGCCGTCGGCTTCGGCCAGGTCGCCGCCCAGATACCAGACCCACTGGCCGTCGGCGGCCGGGTGGCTGGTGACGGTGACGCGGGGCTTGGGGCCGCCGCCCAGGCAGTGTGCGTAGAGGGGTTTCAGGCTGGGCGCCTTGACCATCACCATGTGCAGCGGGCGGCGCTGCATGGCCGGCTGGCTCAACCCCAGGGCTTCGATCAGGCCCTGGTTGCCGGCGCCGGCGCTGAGGACGATGCGCTGGGCGCGCACTTCACGGCCGTCGATGCGCAACCCTTTGAGCTGGCCATCTTCCAGCAGCGGTTCGATCTCGCGGGCGGCCAGCAGGCCATCGCCGGCCAGTTCCGCCAGGCGGTTGATCAGGCTGGGCACATCCAGTACGAGTTCGGCCAGGCGATAGACCTTGCCCTTGAATTTCGGATGTTGCAGCGCGGGGGGCAGGGCGTCGCCCTTCACCTGGTCGACGCGGCCGCGCACTGCCTTGCTGGCGAAGAAGCTGGTGAGGTTGCCGGCCAGGGTGCCGGGGGACCAGAGGTAGTGGGCGTCGGAGAGCAGGCGCACGCCGGAGAGATCCAGTTCGCCGCTGCCGGCCAGGGCTTCACGCCAGCGCCGCGGCATGTCGGCGATGGCTTCGGAGGCGCCGGTCAGGGCGCCGTGCAGGGCGTACTTGGCGCCACCGTGGATGATTCCCTGGGATTTCACGCTCTGCCCGCCGCCCAGGCTGGCGTTTTCCACCAGCAGAGTGGCGAAGCCTTGCTTGCGCAGACGGGCGTTGAGCCAGAGGCCGGCGATGCCGCCGCCCAGGATGAGCACATCGGTGGAAAGGGATTCGGCCATGAGTTGCAGGCGCCTTAAAAAAAACAGGGGCGCAGTATAGCGCCCCTGTCGGTGATGCTGCGGCAGGACCCTGCTTAATGCCCGGTGCTGCTGGAAAACAGCTGGATCACGACGACGCCGGAGACGATCAGCCCCATGCCCAGCACCGCCGGGGTATCCAGCTTCTGCTGGTAAAGCACCAGCGCGGCGACGCTCACCAGCACGATGCCGAGCCCGGCCCAGATGGCGTAGGCGATGCCCACGGGAATGCTGCGCACCACCATGGTCAGCATCCAGAAGGCGATGGCGTAGCCGCCGATCACCAGGATCAGGGGCAGCGGTTTGTTGAAGCCGTCGATGGCCTTCATCGAGGTGGTGGCGATGACTTCGGCGGCAATGGCGATAGCGAGGTAGATGTAGCCGGTCATGGTCGGGCCTCCTGTGCGATGGAGCGGATTCTAAGACTTCAGGTGATGGGATAAAGTCATTACCCATCTGTATTGGAGATAGGTTTGCCACCATGCAATGGAGTCTGGAACAGATCCGCCTGTTCGTCGGCGTGGCCGAGGGCCAGTCCTTTTCCGCCGTGGCACGGCGCCTGCGCCGCGCGCAGTCTGCGGTGAGCAGCGGCATCGCCCTGCTGGAGGAAGACCTCGGCGTGCAGCTGTTCGAGCGTAGCAGCGGACGTCAGCCGCGCCTGACGGAGGCCGGGGTGGCCCTGCTGGAGGAGGCGCGCGAGGTATTGCGCCAGTGCCAGCGCCTGGACGGCCGGGCGTTGGGGCTGGCGCGGGGTGAGGAGGCGCGGTTGCGCCTGGCCCTGGACGAGGCCATGCCGTATCAGCCGGTGCTATCCAGCCTGGAAGCACTGGGCAGTGCCTTCCCGCTGCTGGAAGTGCAACTGGCCAGCAGCGCCCAGGGCGATGTGGCGCGCAAGCTGCTGGAGCGCCGCGCCGACCTCGGCCTGCTGTTTCACCACGAGCAGATGCCCGACGCCCTGGAACGCCAGCGACTGGGCACCATCGAGATGGTCACCGTCTGTGGCGCCAGCCATCCTCTGGCGGCGCAGGACTATGCCGAGCGCCGCGAACTGGCGCGTCACCGGCAGATCCTGATGTCGCCCCAGGACAGCCACTACCCCGGCGGCGAGCAGCTAGGCCCCCAGGTCTGGCGCGCCGACAGCTTCTATGTGATGGCCGAGTTGCTGATGCGCGGTCTCGGCTGGGCCTGGCTGCCGCGCCATGTGGCCCAGTACCCGGGCTACCAGGGACAACTGGTGGAGCTGCGCAGCGACTGGACGCCGCCGTCGCTGGTGGTGGAACTGGTCTGCCGTCGCGACGAGGCCCTGGGCCCCGCCGCGCTCTGGCTGGCCGACCGCCTGGCCGAGCACCTGCAGGCCATGGGCTGAGAGCCCGTTCAAAGGCTGCTGCGCGTCGGACCTGCTGCGTTAAAAACAGGCTCAGAATGCTCATTTACAGTCGTAAACTCCGCTTCTTCGCCTGTTTTTGCCTTGCATGTCTCTAGCTCGCGATCCTTTGAACGGGCTCTGACGTGTTGTCGGGTATCATCCGCGTCAATTTGGTCAAGCGCCGCGCCCATGAACCGTACCCTCTATACCCTGCTGTTCCATCTTGGCCTGCCGCTGGTCGCCTTGCGCCTGGCCTGGCGGGCCTGGCGCGCGCCGGCTTACGCACGGCGCCTCGGCGAACGATTCGCCTTCGGCCTGCCGGCCATCAAGCCGGGCGGTATCTGGGTCCATGCCGTGTCGGTGGGCGAGAGCATCGCCGCCGCGCCCATGGTGCGCGCCCTGCTGGAGCGCCACCCGGACCTGCCGATCACCATCACCTGCATGACGCCCACCGGTTCGGAGCGCATCCGCGCCCTGTTCGGCGACCGGGTGCAGCATTGCTACCTGCCCTATGACCTGCCTTGGGCGGCGGCGCGATTTCTCGATCGGGTGCGGCCGAAGCTGGCCGTGATCATGGAGACCGAACTCTGGCCCAACCATATCCACCAGTGCGCCCGCCGCGGCATTCCGGTGGTGCTGGCCAACGCGCGCCTGTCCGAGCGTTCGGCCCGTGGTTATGCACGATTCCACAAGCTCACCGCGCCCATGCTGGCGGAGTTGAGCTGGATCGCGGTGCAGACCGAGGCCGAAGCCGAGCGTTTCCGCACCCTGGGGGCGCGACCTGAGTGCGTCGGGGTGACCGGCTCGATCAAATTCGACCTGCGTATCGATCCGGCCCTGCCGCAGCGCGCCGCCGAACTGCGCGAGCAGTGGCGTGCCAGCGAGCGACCGCTGTGGATCGCCGCCAGCACCCATGCCGGGGAGGACGAGGTCATCCTCGACGCCCACAAGAGCCTGCTGGCGCAGCGGCCCGATGCCCTGCTGATCCTGGTGCCGCGCCACCCGGAGCGCTTCGGTCCGGTGTTCGAGCTCTGTCGCCGCGAAGGTCTGGCCACCGTGCGCCGCTCTACCGGCGGGCCGGTAACGGCGGCGGACTCCGTGCTGCTGGGCGATACCATGGGCGAGCTGCTGTTCCTCTATGCCCTGGCGGACATTGCCTTTGTCGGCGGCAGCCTGGTGCCCAATGGCGGTCACAACCTGCTGGAACCGGCGGCCCTGGGCAAGCCGGTGCTCTCGGGGCCGCACCTGTTCAACTTCCTCGAGATCGCCTCGCAGTTGCGGGGCGCCGGGGCGCTGGCCGAGGTGGCCGACGCCGGGAAACTGGCTGCGCAGGTGGGCGGGCTCTGGGCCGAACCGAAGCGCGCGACGGCCATGCGCGAGGCCGGGCTGGGGGTGCTCAAGGCCAACCAGGGGGCGCTGGAGCGACTGCTGGGCGGGATTGCGCGGTTGCTGCGCTGAGACTTGGCAAGCCTTGTTGTAGGGGCGATTTCAATCGCCAAGCAGACCGAAGGTCTGCCCTTCGGTCTCCCATGGGGCGGCTGCGCCACCCTTGGCGAATGAATTCGCCCCTACAGGAATGCTGCCTTCGCCAGGGCTAGAACGTCGGCGGAGTTATCACCCAGAGGATCAGCGCATCCTTATCGCCCGGATTGCCATAGCGGTGCGGTTCCTGGCTGGAGAAGCTGAAACTGTCGCCTTCCTGCAGGCGGAAGTGGCGCTCGCCGACCCAGAGCTCGAATTCGCCGCTGAGCACATAGCCCGCTTCTTCGCCCTCGTGGCTGTAGCTCTCTTCGCTGTAGGTCCCGGGTGGAAAGCGCGAGTGGAGCATTTCCAGCTGGCGCAGCGGCTGCGGGCTGAGCAATTCGTCGGTGATGCCGTTCTCGTAGTGCAGGCTGGTGCGGGCGCTGCGTCGCACCACGTAGCCACGGTCGGCCTCGCTGGTGGGGGCCTCCTTGGCGAAGAACCACTGGATGGTCACCCCCAGGCTGCGGGCGATGTTGAACAGCGCCGGGATCGAGGGATAAGCCAGGTTGCGTTCCAGCTGGCTGATGTAGCCGGCGGTGAGCCGGCTCTGCTCGGCCAGCTCGCTGAGGGTCATGCCCTGGCGTTTGCGCAGCGCGCGGATGCGCGTGCCGAGGAACTGGCTCTCGGCGTTGGCGTTCGGCGATGGCAGGCTGGGGCTCATGGTTCCCTCCATGGGAAGCGGAATCGCGGCATTGTATTGCAGCCGCGATCCGCTGGGGCCTTCAGATATTCCAGCCGGCCTTCAGTCCTTCGTAGATGGCTTCTTCCACCGTGCGCGGCGCCAGGCAGTCGCCGATCCGGCGGAATTCCACCAGGCCTTCCAGTTCGGCGCCCAGCTCATCCACGGGCTGGTGGCCCTGGCAGAGCACCAGGGTGTCCACCTCCTCGAACAGCATCGGCTCGCCACAGGCAGCGTGCATCATGTACACCGTGCTGTCGTCGCAGCCGTACAGCCGGGCATAGGGGGTGATCGGGATGCCCAGCTTGTGCAGCTCGCCGGCCAGCTGGTCGCGAACGTAGAGCGGCAGGCTCTCGCCGCAGTGGGGGCCGTTCACCGCCAGGCGCACCTGGTGGCCGTTGCGCGCCAGGCGCTCGGCGATGCCCGGGGCGATCCAGTCGCCGCGCCAGTCGGTCACCAGTACCGAACGACCGAGCTGAACTTCCTCACGCAGCACCTGCCAGGCATCCACCACCTGCAGCTCGCCGCCGCGCTCGAAGGGCGGCCAGTAAGGTTTGGCGCCCGTGGCAAGAATCACCAGGTCGGGGCGCTCCTGTTCCACCAGCGCGCGGTCGACCTGGACATTGCGCCGCACCTGCACGCCCGCCAGCTCCATTTCCCGCTGCAGGTTGGTGGAAGCGCCGCCGAACTCCGCGCGCCGGGGCAAAAGCTGGGCCAACAGCACCTGGCCACCGAGCTGGCTGCCGGCCTCGAACAGGGTTACCTCGTGGCCGCGCTGGGCCGCCACCGCAGCGGCCTTCATCCCTGCCGGACCGCCACCTACCACCATCACCCGCTTGCGCCGGGCCGCCGGATTGGGTTGGCCGTAGGTCAGTTCGCGGCCGGTTTCAGGGTGCTGGATGCAGGAGATGGGGTAGCCACGGTGGAAGTGGCCGATGCAGGCCTGATTGCAGGCGATGCAGGCGCGTACGTCATCGCTGCGGCCGGCGCTGGCTTTGTTCGGCATCTGCGGGTCGCAGATCAGTGCGCGGGTCATGCCGCAGACGTCGGCCTGGCCGCGGGCGATGATGCTTTCGGCTTCCTGGGGCTGGTTGATCCGCCCGGTGACGAAGAGCGGGACGTCCAGGCGCGATTTGAAGCTGCCCGCCGTGGGCGCCAGGTAGGCGGCCTCGATGGCCATGGGCGGGACGATGTGGATCGCGCCGCCGAGGGACGCGGAGGTGCCGGCCACCAGGTGCACGTAGTCCAGCTCATTTTGCAGGGACAGGACGGCGGCCAGCGATTCGTCCTCGGTCAGGCCCTCGGGATCGCGCTCGTCGGCGGAAATGCGCAGGCCGACGATGAAGTCCTCGGAGCAGTTGGCGCGCACCGCCTGGATCACTTCGCGGAGGAAGCGCAGGCGCGCCTGCAGATCGCCGTTGTAGCCGTCGGAACGCTGGTTCACCCGGGGGTTGAGGAACTGCGCCGGCAGGTAGCCATGGCTGGCGACAATTTCCACGCCATCCAGCCCAGCCTCGCAGAGGCGGCGGGCGGCGGCGGCATAGCCGGCGACTATCTCGTCGATCATCGCCTGGTCCAGGGCCCGGGGCATGACGCGGAAACGCTCGTTGGGGGAGGCCGAGGCGGACCAGGCCACTGCCAGCAGGCCGTCGCTGGACTCCATGATCTCCCGGCCCGGATGGAAGATCTGCGACAGCACCACGGTGCCCTCGGCATGGCAGGCCTCGGCGAGGCGGCGGTAACCCTCGATGCAGGTGTCGTCGGTGGCCATCAGCACATGGGAGGTGTAGCGCGCACTGTCATGGACCCCCGCCACCTGCAGCACGATCAGGCCGACACCACCCCGGGCGCGGGCGCGGTGGTAGGCGATGAGCTGCTCGTTGACCAGGTTGTCGGCGGGCATGGACGTGTCGTGGCCGCTGGACATGATGCGGTTCTTCAGTCGCTTGCCACGGATTTCCAGGGGCTCGAAGAGGTGCGGGAAGGCCAGCGCTGGCTGGTGTGCGGTGGACATGGGGGCTCCTGTGGACCTGGTGGTCCCGCTTGTTCTTGTTGTGCCATGAAAATTTACCGTTAGTAAAAAATCAACTTGTTTTTTTACTTTGCCCTGACTAGTTTCGAGTCAGCCCCAAGCCGGGCACGCTTCATGACAACAACAAGAGGAGAAGCACCATGCGGCATTCGTTCGTCCCTTGCCTGAACATCGAGAACCTCCCTTCCATCGCCTCCTGGCTGGCCGGACTGGCTCTGGCCTCCACCCTGGGAGCCGCCCAGGCGGCGGACAGCATGGTGGTAGTGGGCTATGGCGGGGCAGGGCAGAAAGCCCTGAGCGACGCTTTCTTCAAACCCTTTGCCCAGGCCAGCGGCAGCCCGCTGACCGAGGGCGAGTACAACGGCGAAATGGCGCGGATCAAGGTGATGGCCGATACCGGCAGCGTCGACTGGGACCTGGTGGAGATCGAGGCGCCGGACCTGGTACGCGGTTGCGAGGAGGGCATGTTCGAGCGGCTCGACTGGCAGCGTATCGGTGGCGCCGACCAGTTGATCGCCGATGCGGCCCAGGAGTGCGGTTCGGCCACCATGGTCTGGAGCGTGGCGCTGGCCTATGACGCCGGCAAGCTGGCCGAGGCGCCGAAATCCTGGGCGGATTTCTGGGACGTCAAGCGCTTCCCCGGCAAGCGTGGCCTGCGCAAGCGCGCGGTGTACAACCTGGAGTTCGCGCTGCTGGCCGACGGCGTCAAGCGCGAGGATGTCTACAAGGTATTGGCCACCCCGGCCGGAGTGGAGCGTGCCTTCGCCAAGCTGGACCAGCTCAAGCCCCATATCCAGTGGTGGGAGGCGGGCGCCCAGCCGGTGCAGTGGCTGGCCGCCGGCGATGTGACCATGACCTCGGTCTACAGCGGCCGCATCGCCGCGGCCCACCAGGAGGGGCACAACTTCGCCGTGGTCTGGCCGGACAGCCTCTACGGCATGGACTACTGGGCCATCATCAAGGGCTCGAAGCATGTCGATCGCGCCCATCAGTTGATCGCCTTCATCAACAAGGCGGAGAACCAGGCCGACTACGTCAAGCGCATTCCCTACGGGCCGGTCAACCAGAAGACCTTCGATCGTCTCGACCCGGCCCTGACCGGCTGGCTGCCCAGCGCGCCGCAGAATATCGCCCAGGCCTTGTCCATGGATGTGGAGTTCTGGACCGATCACGGCGAGGACCTGGAGCAGCGCTTCAACGCCTGGGCGGCGAAGTAGGAGCGAATTTATTCGCGATTGAGGTGTGGCACCGAGGATGTAGCTGTGCGAATGCGTTACAAGGGTGGATCACGCTTCATCGATCCACCATCGGAGTCATGCCGAGCGCCGCTGGTGGATAGGAAAAGCGCTATCCACCCTACGAAAACAAGAAGCCCGGCGAATGCCGGGCTTCTTCGTTTGCAGCGAACCTCAGTACTCCGAATTTCCCTTCAGGCTTTCTTCCGCCGCCTTCGCCAGGTCTGGCGGGAGGAAGTCCTTGTCCGGGTCGTAGTCGGGCTTGAGGAAACCGGCCAGGGCTTCCAGGTCGCCCGGGCTCAGGGTGCCGGCAGCCTGCTTCAGGCGCAGGTTGTCGAGGATGTAGTCGTAGCGGGCGTTGTTGTAGTCGCGCACCGAGCTGTACAGCTGACGCTGGGCATCGAGCACGTCGACGATGTTGCGGGTGCCCACCTGGTAGCCGATTTCGGTGGCTTCCAGGGCGCTCTGGTTGGAGATGATCGACTGCTTGCGCGCCTTCACCTGCTCGACGTCGGTGTTCACCGCGCGGTGGAAGTTGCGGGTGTTCTGCACCACGGTGCGGCGCAGGCTTTCACGCTGCTGTTCGGTCTGGTTCAGGCGCTGGTAGGACTCGCGCACCTGGGAGCTGGTCAGGCCGCCGCTGTAGATCGGGATGTTCAGCTGCAGGCCGATGCTGCGCTGTTCCACGTCGCCACTGAACGGTGCCTGGCCGGTAGTGGAGCCGGTGTTGCTGAAGCCGAGGCTGTCGTTGTCACCCTTCTGGTAGCTGGCCACCGCGTCCAGGGTCGGCGCATGGCCGGCCTTGCGCTGGCGCAGAGTTTCCTCGGCAGCGTCGACGGCGTAGTTGGCCGCCTGCAGATTGAGGTTCTGCTGGGCAGCGGTGTCGACCCAGGCCTTGGCGTCATTGGGCGCGGGTACGACCACCGGGAGGGTGTGGAGGATGCCTTCGATCGAGGCGTACTCGCGGTTGGTCAGGGTCACCAGGGCCTGGAAGGCATCCTGCACGTTGCGCTCGGCGATCATCCGGTTGGCGCGGGCGGTGTCGTAGCCGGCCTGGGCTTCGAGCACGTCGGTCTTGTCCGAAAGGCCGACGTCGAAGCGTTCGTTGGCCTGGTCCAGTTGACGCTTGAACGCCGCTTCCTCGGCCTTGGTCGAGGCCAGGTTGTCCTGGGCGCGCAGCACGGAGAAATAGGTTTCGGCGGTCTGCAGGATCAGGTTCTGCTGGGTCGCGGAGTAGTCCAGACCGGCCTGCTCGGTGCTCGACTCGGCGGCCTTCAGCTGGAACCAGCGGTCGGCGCGGAAGATCGGCTGGCTCAGGGTCGCCTGGTAGGCGATGCCGCTGCGCGAGAAGGTGTTGGAGGGCTCGTCCAGCTTGGTGCGGGTGTTGTCCGCCGTGGCGCCGCCATTGATCTGCGGCAGCAGACCAGAGCGTGCCTGGGGCACCGCTTCGCGCAGCGCTTCATAGTTGGCGAGGGCGGCAGCGAGGTCGGCGTTGTTGTCGACGGCGTCCTTGTAGACGGTCACGAGGTCCGTCTTGGCTGACAGGGGGGCATCTTCGGCCCAGGCGGTTCCGGCAAAGGCGGAAGCCACGGCGATGGCCAGCGAGAGTCTGCGCAGCATGATCAATCCTGGATTCTGGGGTGTCGGGCAAGGCTACGGGGCCGCTGGGGGGCGGGTCAAGACGCCCCCACGGCGGCCTCAGTGTAGTTTGCGACAAGCTATGTTGCCTGCCTGCAACAATCGATTCCCGCCGGCAGTGGATCGTCATTTCCCGACGAGGCGGTCACCTTATTCTGACCACCGGGTTGGTTTTCTTCCCCAAGCTTGATTAGACTGCGCGAGTTCTTGTCGGGGTGCCTCGAATTGGAGGCTGAGATCGGAGAGTTCCGGATCCCGTTGAACCTGATCAGGTTAAGGCCTGCGTAGGGAACAAGATGTGCCTCCCAAGCCGAAGTCCGGGAGGTTCCTCTCGGCACCAGTCCAGGTGCGCTCTGCCTTCAGGTTCGCTCCGACATCTTCCCCAGGAGCCAGCCGATGACCGCAAAACAACAAAAGAACCTGAGCGAAAGCGCCCAGGTCGACCAGCAATCCATCCAGCCTTTCCCCCGTTCGCAGAAAGTCTATGTGCAGGGCTCCCGCCCGGACATCCGCGTGCCCATGCGCGAGATCAGCCTGGACGTGACCCCCACCGCCTTTGGTGGCGAAATCAACGCCCCGGTCACCGTCTATGACACCTCCGGCCCCTACACCGACCCGAACGTCAGCATCGACGTACGCCAGGGCCTGGCCGATGTGCGCTCGTCCTGGATCGAGGACCGCGGCGACACCGAGCGCCTGCCCGGCCTGACCTCCGAGTTCGGCCAGCGCCGCCTGGCGGACGCCGAACTGTCGGCCATGCGCTTCGCCCATGTGCGCAATCCGCGCCGCGCCAAGGCGGGCCAGAACGTCACGCAGATGCACTACGCCAAGAAGGGCATCATCACCCCCGAGATGGAATACGTCGCCATCCGCGAGAACATGAAGCTGGCCGAGGCCCGCGCCGCCGGCCTGCTGAACGAGCAGCACCCGGGGCAGAGCTTCGGTGCCGCCATCCCGAAAGAGATCACCCCCGAGTTCGTGCGCGAGGAGATCGCCCGCGGCCGGGCCATCATCCCCGCCAACATCAACCACGTGGAACTGGAGCCGATGATCATCGGCCGCAACTTCCTGGTGAAGATCAACGGCAACATCGGCAACTCGGCCCTGGGCTCCTCCATCGAGGAAGAAGTGGCCAAGCTGACCTGGGGCATCCGCTGGGGCTCGGACACCGTGATGGACCTGTCCACCGGCAAGCACATCCATGAAACCCGCGAGTGGATCATCCGCAACTCGCCGGTCCCGATCGGCACCGTGCCGGTGTACCAGGCCCTGGAGAAGGTCGGCGGCATCGCCGAAGACCTGACCTGGGAGCTGTTCCGCGACACCCTGATCGAACAGGCCGAGCAGGGCGTGGACTACTTCACCATCCACGCCGGCGTGCTGCTGCGCTACGTACCGCTGACCGCCAAGCGCGTTACCGGCATCGTCTCCCGCGGCGGCTCGATCATGGCCAAGTGGTGCCTGGCGCATCACAAGGAGAATTTCCTCTACACCCACTTCGAGGAAATCTGCGAAATCATGAAGGCCTACGACGTCAGCTTCTCGCTGGGCGACGGCCTGCGTCCGGGTTCCATCGCCGATGCCAACGACGCCGCGCAGTTCGGTGAGCTGGAAACCCTCGGCGAGCTGACCAAGATCGCCTGGAAGCACGACGTGCAGACCATGATCGAGGGCCCGGGTCACGTTCCGATGCACCTGATCAAGGAAAACATGGACAAGCAGCTGGAGTGCTGCGACGAGGCGCCGTTCTATACCCTCGGCCCGCTGACCACCGACATCGCCCCCGGATACGACCACATCACCTCCGGCATCGGCGCCGCGATGATCGGCTGGTTCGGTTGCGCCATGCTTTGCTACGTGACGCCCAAGGAGCACCTGGGCCTGCCGAACAAGGATGACGTGAAGACCGGCATCATCACCTACAAGATCGCCGCCCACGCCGCCGACCTCGCCAAGGGCCATCCGGGCGCGCAGATCCGCGACAACGCCTTGTCCAAGGCGCGCTTCGAGTTCCGTTGGGAGGACCAGTTCAACCTCGGCCTGGACCCGGACACCGCCCGTGCCTTCCACGACGAGACCCTGCCGAAGGATTCGGCCAAGGTGGCGCATTTCTGCTCCATGTGCGGACCGAAGTTCTGCTCCATGAAGATCACCCAGGAAGTCCGCGACTACGCCAAGGAAAATGGTCTGACCGACGAGCAGAAGGCCATCGAGGCCGGCTTCGCCGAGCAGTCGGGGCGCTTCAAGGACGAGGGTTCGGTGATCTACAAGCAGGTGTGAACGTCTGTAGCAAGACCGTGAACAGGCACTGACCTGTCACACCCACGCTGGAAGCCGGGCCTTGTGCCCGGCTTTCCGGTTTGTGGATAACCTGATAACAACAGTCCACAAGGACATCTGCCATCGTGAACACCCCGCCCAACTATTCGCCGTCCCTCCCGGTCGCCTTCGACCAGCGCGTTCTCGGCACGCGCGACCTGTTTTCCCTCTGGTTCTCCCTCGGCCTGGGCCTGATGGTGCTGCAGACCGGTGCGCTGCTGGCGCCGGGCCTGGGCACCAGCGACGCGCTGCTGGCGATCCTGCTTGGCACCGGCGTCGGCGTGCTGCTGCTGGGCGCCACAGCCATGATCGGCAGCGACACGGGCCTTGCCGCCATGGCCTCGCTCAAGCTCAGCCTGGGCTCGGCCGGCGCGGGCCTGCCGGCCTTCCTCAACCTGCTGCAACTGGTGGGCTGGGGCGCCTTCGAGATCATCGTCATGCGCGACGCCGCCAGCCTGTTGGTGGCGCGCGGTCTGGGCGAAGGCAGCCCGTTGACCTCGCCCACCCTCTGGACCCTGGTATTCGGCGCGCTGGCCACCCTGCTGGCGGTGGCCGGACCGCTTGCCTTCGTGCGCCGCATCCTGCGCCGCTGGGGCATCTGGCTGCTGCTGGGCGCCTGCATCTGGCTGACCTGGGACCTGCTGCACCGCGCCGATTTCGGGGCGCTGATGGCGCGTGCCGGCGACGGTTCCATGTCCTTCGCCCTGGGCTTCGATATCGCCATCGCCATGCCGCTGTCCTGGCTGCCGCTGATCGCCGACTACTCGCGTTTCGGCCGCCGTGGCGGCGGCGTGTTCGCAGGCTCCGCCCTGGGCTTCTTCATCGGCTGCCTGTGGCTGATGGGCCTCGGCGTGGCCTACACCCTGGCCTTCGCCGAGGGCACTGACGCCAACGCCCTGCTGCTGGCGCTGGCGGGCGCCGGCATGGGCATCCCGCTGCTGCTGATCCTGCTGGACGAGTCGGAAAAGGCGTTCGCCGATATCCACTCGGCGGCGGTATCCAGCGGCATCCTGCTGCCGCTGAAGGTGGAGCAGCTGGCACTGGTCATCGGCGTGCTCTGCACCCTGATCGCCTGGTTCGCGCCGCTGGCCGAGTACCAGAACTTCCTGCTGCTGATCGGTTCGGTGTTCGCGCCGCTGTTCGGCGTGGTCCTAGTGGATCACTTCATCCTGCGTCGCCGCCGTGCCGAGCTGGCGCCCCGCGTGGCATTGCGCTGGGACACCCTGCTGGCCTGGGCCTGCGGCGTCGCGGTCTACCACGTTCTGGCCAACCGCTGGCCGGAGCTGGGCGCGACCCTGCCGGCGCTGCTGGCTGCCGGCGGCCTGCAGTTCCTGCTGGGGTTCAGCCGCGCCCGGGGAAATACTGCGGCTTCAATATTCCGTTGAGCTGCGGGTAGGGGATGCGAATCTCCGGGTGGCCGCTGGAATAGGGCGCGATGCTGTAGACGTCGTACTTGAGCAGCATGGCGCCGTAGCCCAGGCCGATATTGGCGGTGCGCTCGAACGGCCAGGTCTTGATGAAGTCAGGGTCCTGGTCGAGCTTGTTGGCCGCCAGCCAGCGCTGGTGGGCCTGTTCGGCCACCTTCCAGAAGGCCTCTTCCTGGCCTGGCAGCAGCATGTCGCCGAGGCTCAGGGTCTTTTCCAGCTTGCGGTCGTAGTTGATGAAACCGCGCCCCGGCATGCCGTGGGCGCCGCCGGTGAAGAGGTAGCTGGACAGTTCGATCAGCAGCAGCTTGTCGTGCTGCTCCAACACCTTGGCCTGCAGGTAGCTGCTCCAGCCCGGCTCGGCGCCGGCGAGGAAATCCTTCTCGTAGGACTCGAGCGATGCCGGCAGCGGCGTGCCAGGGGTGTCCTGGGTCATCTGCAGCAGGCGCTGGGTGATCAGGGTATTGAGTTGCGGCTCATCGGCGAAGCTGATGGTGTCGATGTTCACCAGCGGGCAGCTTTCGCCTTGGCAGCCGGGTTTGAGATGCTCCCAGGCGTGGCGCTGGGGTTCCAGCTTGTCGCTGCCGCCGGGCAGCATCTGGCAGGCGCTGAGCAGGGTGCCGAGACTGGCGGCGGCGAGGACTCTGGCGAGGGACGTCGGCTTCATCTTCAGGGGGAATTTCCGGAAAAGTGCAGGCTTCGACTGCCGCCGGGGCCATGAGTTCGGGCGCGGCGCAGTGCTGTTCAGCCGCGCATCTTCCCAGTCCTCGGTCCATCTGCAAAGAGGCTGCACGGCCTGTGGCCAAGGGGTAGGATGCGCGGATCGAAGCCTTCCGCAGCCAGTGAGACCCTCCCATGACCGAATCCTTCAAGCCGGGCCCCGACGCCGTCGAAATGGTCGAACGCGAGACCTGCTTCCAGGGTTTCTACCGCCTGGACCGCCTGAGCCTGCGCCATCGCCAGTTCTCCGGTGCCATGGGGCCGGTCATCCATCGGGAACTCTTCGTCCGTCATGATGCTGTCTGCGTGCTGCCCTATGATCCGCAGCGGGATGCGGTGGTACTGATCGAGCAATTCCGTGTCGGTGCCCTCGGCAAGAGCGAGAACCCCTGGCTGCTGGAGCTGGTGGCCGGGTTGATCGACAAGGACGAAGAGCCGGAGGATGTCGCCCGTCGGGAAGCCATCGAAGAGGCCGATCTGCAGTTGACTTCGCTATGGCCGATCACCACCTACTATCCTTCACCAGGGGGCTCCAACGAGCGTGTTCACCTGTACCTCGGACGCTGCGACAGCAGTGGCGCGGGCGGTGTCCACGGGCTGGCGGAGGAGGGCGAGGATATCCGCGTGCACGTATTGGCGCTGGAAGATGCCCTGAACCTGATGCGTGAAGGGCGCCTGGATAACGCCGCAAGCATGCTGGCCCTGCAGTGGCTGGCACTGAACCGTACCGAAGTCAGGGGGTTGTGGACGTGAATCTGTTGCGCGATCGCTACCGGGTCGACCTCATCGGGCTGCAAGCAGCCTGCGAGGCGAACTACGCGCGCCTGATGAGCCTGCTCCCGCAGATGCGCGAGGTGCGCGGTTCCCGGCGTGTCGCGCTGAGCCAGGGTGAGCGCCTGCTCGGCGTGCTGGCCCTGGAAGTGGTCGAGGCCTGCCCCTACACCACCACCCTGCAGGTGCGCCAGGAGTACAGCCTGCCCTGGCTGCCGTCGCCGCAGCTGGAAGTGCGGGTCTACCATGACGCGCGCATGGCAGAAGTGGTCGGTGCCGAGAATGCACGGCGCCTGCGCAGCGTGTATCCCTATCCCAACGCCGATATGCACCAGCCCGACGAGAAGAGCCAGCTCAACCTCTTCCTCGGCGAATGGCTGAGCCATTGCCTGGCCTGCGGTCACGAACTCGAGCCCGTCGTCCTCTAGTCGCCTGCTGGCAATCGGCTTCCACCAACTGTGAACCATTCCCGTTTCGCGGGTTTACCCTTTGCGCGTGCAGCAACCATAATCTGGACATCCCGCCCAAGGAGAAGGCCTTGCCCAGACCACTCCCCCAAGCCGCTGACGAATCGGTGCTGCTGGTGCAGCTTTCCGACAGCCACCTGTTCGCCGAGGCGGATGGCAAGTTGCTGGGTATGGACACCCGCGACAGCCTGAGACAGGTGATCGAACAAGTGCTGCAGGAGCAGCCGCGCATCGACCTGGTGCTGGCCACCGGAGACTTGTCCCAGGACGGATCGGCTGATTCCTATAGGCGTTTCCGCGAACTGGTTGGACGTATTCCGGCACCGGCCCGCTGGTTCCCCGGCAACCACGACGAAGTGCCGGTGATGCGCGAGGTCTGCGCCGGCACCTCCGCCCTTGAGCCCATAGTCGACTTCCCCCGCTGGCGCCTGGTGCTGCTGGATTCCACCATCGCCGGCGCCGTTCCCGGGCATTTCCCCGCCGAGCAGCTGCAACTGCTGGAGGAGGCTCTGGAGGGAGCCGGGGATCGCCATGTGCTGGTCAGCTTCCACCATCATCCGGTGCCCATCGGCTGCGCCTGGATGGACCCGATCGGTGTGCGCAACAGTGCTGCTCTGTTCGCCGTGCTGGACCGCTATCCGAACGTGCGCGTGTTGCTCTGGGGCCATGTCCACCAGGAGTTCGACGAGGTCCGCAAGGGCGTGCGCCTGCTGGCTTCCCCCTCCACCTGCGTGCAGTTCACCCCCGGTAGCGAGGACTTCTGCGTCAGTTGCGAGGCGCCGGGTTATCGCTGGATGCGCCTCGGCCAGGACGGCAGCGTGGAAACCGGGGTATCGCGGGTCACCGGGATCGCCTTCGAGGTGGATTACAGCGTCAAGGGTTATTGACCTTCGCGCCTTGGCACGGCAAGAAGTACAACTTTCCCTCGACCTGCCAGGAAGCCGCGTGTCCAGTCCAGAGCCCAGCATCCTCTATATCCACGGTTTCAACAGCTCGCCGGCCTCCCACAAGGCGCGCCAGCTCAGTGCCCTGATGCAGGGCCTGGGGCTGGCCGGGCGTCTGCGGGTGCCGGCACTGCACCATCACCCGCGCCAGGCCATGGTCCAACTGGAGGCGGCCATCGCCGAGCTCGGCCGCCCGGTGCTGGTCGGCAGCTCCCTGGGCGGCTACTATGCGACCCACCTGGCCGAGCGCCACGGCCTGAAGGCCGTGCTGATCAACCCCGCGGTGGCCCCGCACCGGTTGTTCGAAGGGCGGCTCGGTCCGCAGAAGAACTACTACAGCGACGAAACCTGGGAGCTGACGACGGAGCATGTGATGGCGCTGGCCGAACTGGAAGTGCCGCCACCGCAGGACCCTGCCCGTTATCAGGTCTGGCTGCAGACAGCCGACGAAACCCTCGACTACCGCCAGGCGGAGCGCTACTACCGCGCCTGCGCGCTGCGCATCGAGGCCGGCGGCGACCATGGTTTCCAGAACTTCCCTGCCCATCTGCCCGCCTTGCTGGCCTTCGCCGGCTTTCCCGCGCAGCTGTGGCGTGACATCGACTTTTCCGACCTCTGACTGAAAGGGAATCCATGGCTACTTACAATGCGGATGCCATCGAAGTCCTCTCCGGCCTCGACCCGGTGCGCAAGCGCCCGGGCATGTATACCGACACCACCCGGCCCAACCACCTGGCCCAGGAAGTCATCGACAACAGTGTGGACGAGGCCCTGGCCGGCCACGCCAAGAGCGTGCAGGTGATCCTCCACGAGGATAATTCCCTGCAGGTGATCGACGACGGCCGCGGCATGCCGGTGGATATCCACCCCGAAGAAGGGGTGCCCGGCGTCGAACTGATCCTCACCAAGCTGCATGCCGGCGGCAAGTTCTCCAACAAGAACTACCAGTTCTCCGGCGGTCTCCATGGCGTCGGCATCTCGGTGGTGAACGCCCTGTCCACCCGCGTCGAAGTGCGGGTCAAGCGCGAGGGCAGCGAATACATGATGACCTTCGCCGACGGCTTCAAGGCCAGCGACCTGGATGTCGTCGGCACGGTCGGCAAGCGCAATACCGGCACCAGCGTGCACTTCTGGCCGGACGCCAAGTATTTCGACTCCCACAAGTTTTCCGTCAGCCGCCTCAAGCATGTGCTCAAGGCCAAGGCCGTGCTGTGTCCGGGGCTGCTGGTCAGCTTCGAGGACCGGGCCGCCGGCGAGAAGGTCGAGTGGCACTACGAAGACGGCCTGCGTTCCTACCTGGTGGATGCAGTCAGCGAATTCGAACGCCTGCCGAGCGAGCCGTTCTGCGGCAGTCTGGCCGGCAACAAGGAGGCCGTGGACTGGGCGCTGCTCTGGTTGCCCGAGGGTGGCGACAGCGTCCAGGAAAGCTACGTCAACCTGATCCCCACTGCCCAGGGCGGCACCCACGTCAATGGCCTGCGCCAGGGCCTGCTGGATGCCATGCGTGAGTTCTGCGAGTTCCGCAACCTGCTGCCGCGCGGGGTCAAGCTGGCCCCCGAGGACGTCTGGGAGCGCATCGCCTTCGTCCTCTCGATGAAGCTGCAGGAGCCGCAATTTTCCGGCCAGACCAAGGAGCGCCTGTCTTCCCGCGAGGCGGCGGCCTTCGTCTCCGGTGTGGTCAAGGACGCCTTCAGCCTCTGGCTCAACGCCCACCCGGAACTTGGCATGCAACTGGCCGAACTGGCCATCAGCAATGCCGGCCGTCGGCTGAAAGCCAGCAAGAAAGTCGAGCGCAAGCGCGTGACCCAGGGGCCGGCGCTACCCGGCAAACTGGCCGATTGCGCTGGCCAGGACCCCATGCGCTCCGAGCTCTTCCTGGTTGAGGGTGACTCCGCCGGCGGTTCGGCCAAGCAGGCGCGGGACAAGGAATTCCAGGCGATCATGCCGCTGCGCGGCAAGATCCTGAACACCTGGGAAGTGGACGGCGGCGAAGTGCTGGCTTCCCAGGAAGTGCATGACATCGCCGTCGCTATCGGCGTCGATCCCGGCGCCCATGATCTGACCCAGCTGCGCTACGGCAAGATCTGCATCCTTGCCGACGCCGACTCCGACGGCCTGCACATCGCCACCCTGCTGTGCGCGCTGTTCGTCCGCCACTTCCGCCCGCTGGTGGAAGCGGGGCACGTCTACGTCGCCATGCCGCCGCTGTTCCGCATCGACCTGGGCAAGGAGATCTACTACGCCCTGGATGAAGCCGAGCGTGACGGCATCCTCGACCGCCTGGTGGCCGAGAAGAAGCGCGGCAAACCCCAGGTCACCCGCTTCAAGGGCCTGGGTGAAATGAACCCGCCCCAGCTGCGCGAGACCACCATGGACCCGAACACCCGGCGTCTGGTCCAGCTGACCCTGGAAGACGCCGAAGGCACGGTGGAGGTCATGGACATGCTGCTGGCGAAGAAGCGCGCCGGCGATCGCAAATCCTGGCTGGAGTCCAAGGGCAACCTGGCCGAGGTCATGGTGTGAGGGGAGCGCTGATCCTCCTCTCCCTGCTGTTCGCCGCCTCGCTCCAGGCCGCTGACGATCCCGAGCAGCTGCGTCTGGCCGCCGAATACCCGGTGGACGGCATGCCCGTGGGCAACCTGTCCGGGCTGGCCCGCTGCGGTGACGACCTGTTGGCGGTGTCCGACCGGGTGGACAACCAGCTGTACCGGCTCAAGCCCATAGGCGGTGTGCTGCAGGCCCAGACCGAATCCTTCCTGGCCCCACCGGCGCCACCGAGCAACCTGCCCTGGGGTGTGCGTACGCGTGCCTTGGTCATCAGTCTGCTGCGGGGCAACGAGCTGGACTTCGAAGGCATCAGCTGCGATACCGCCGGCAACCGCTACCTGGTCAGCGAAACCCATGCTGCGGTGCTGCAGGTGCCGCTGGCCGGTGAACCCAACTGGCTGCTGCTGCCGGGCAGCCTGGTGCGCCAGGCCCGCGCCAGCGGCATGCTGCTGCACTTCAATGCGTTGCTGGAGGGCATCGCCATCGATCCCAAGGGCGAGCGGCTCTGGCTCGCCGCCGAGCGCGAACGCCGCGGCCTGATGGTGCTGCACAAGCAGCAATCCACCTGGCGCTGCAGCGGCAGCTGCGTGATCTTCAGCGAAGGCGGCAATCAGCGGCCGCCCGCCCCCGTCGGCAGCGAGCAACTGATGCCGCGGGACTTCTCCGATGTCGCCTTCCATGAAGAGAAGCTCTTCACCCTGGAGCGCCTGGCCCACCAGATCTGCCGGCGCAAGCCGAGCAACGGTGAGGTGGAGCGCTGCTGGTCCTTCGCCGAGGAGGCCCTGGCCGACACCCGTCGCTATGGCGTGCCCTTCGGTGTGGCCGAGGCCCTGTCCATCGACGCCGAAGGTGCCTGGATCGGCCTCGACAACGGCGGCAAGGCCCGTGGCGACGGCGAGCGCCGGCCCATCGTCTGGCGCTTTTCCGCACCCAAGGGCGGCTGGGGCGCGAAATGACCACACAGACGCCGGGCAAACGTGCGGGAAGGGTCATGCTGGTGCTCGCCTGGGGTATCGGCCTGCTCCTGGCCACGCATTACTTCGGCGTCTGGGAAGATCGCCAGCACAATCCCAATCGCGCGCCCGAATCGGTGCATGGCGACGGCTTCGTCGAAGTGCGCCTGGCCAGCAGCCGCCAGGGGCATTACCTGCTCGATGGCCGTATCGATGGCCAGGGCGTGACCTTCCTGCTCGATACCGGCGCCACCCAGGTGGCCGTTCCTGCGCGATTGGCCGAACGCCTCGGCCTCGCGCCCGGAGCCCCGGTCACCCTGAGTACCGCCAACGGCCGCGTCACCGGCCACCGCACCCAGCTGCAGGATCTGCGCCTGGGTGACATCCGCCTGACCCAGGTGCCGGCCATCATAGTGCCGGGCATGGACGGCGATGAGGTGCTGCTCGGCATGAGCGCCCTCAAGCAACTCGAATTCACCCAGCGCGACGGCACCCTGGTGCTGCGCCAAGTCACTTCTCCGTGAGGCACGCATGAGCGAATCCCTCGATCTGAGCCTGGAAGGCGTGGAGCGTCGCTCCCTGGCCGACTTCACCGAACAGGCCTATCTCAACTATTCCATGTACGTGATCATGGACCGCGCCCTGCCGCATATCGGCGACGGCCTGAAACCGGTGCAGCGGCGCATCATTTACGCCATGAGTGAGCTGGGCCTGGACGCCGATTCCAAGCACAAGAAGTCGGCGCGCACCGTCGGCGACGTGCTCGGCAAGTTCCACCCCCATGGCGACTCGGCCTGCTACGAGGCCATGGTGCTGATGGCCCAGCCTTTCAGCTACCGCTACACCCTGGTGGACGGCCAGGGTAACTGGGGTGCGCCGGACGATCCCAAGTCCTTCGCCGCCATGCGTTACACCGAGGCGCGCCTGTCGCGCTATTCCGAGGTGCTGCTCTCCGAACTCGGCCAGGGCACGGTGGACTGGGTGCCGAACTTCGACGGCACCCTGAACGAGCCGGCGACCCTGCCGGCGCGCCTGCCCAACCTGCTGCTCAACGGCACCACCGGCATCGCCGTGGGCATGGCCACCGACGTGCCGCCGCACAACCTGCGGGAGGTCGCAGCCGCCTGCGTGCGCCTGCTGGACGAACCGGGCGCCACCGTGGAACAGCTCTGCGAGCACATCCTCGGCCCGGACTTCCCCACCGAGGCGGAGGTGATCACCCCCCGCGCCGAACTGCTGAAGATCTACGAGACCGGCCGCGGCTCGGTGCGCATGCGCGCCGTGTACCGGGTGGAAGACGGCGACATCGTGGTCACCGCGCTGCCCCACCAGGTCTCCGGGGCCAAGGTGCTGGAACAGATCGCCGGCCAGATGCAGGCCAAGAAACTGCCGATGGTGGCGGACCTGCGTGACGAGTCGGACCACGAGAACCCCACCCGCATCGTCATCATCCCGCGCTCCAACCGGGTGGATGCCGACGAGCTGATGCAGCACCTGTTCGCCACCACCGACCTGGAGTCCAGCTACCGGGTCAACGCCAACGTCATCGGCCTGGATGGCAAGCCCCAGGTCAAGGACCTGCGCACCCTGCTCAGCGAGTGGCTGACCTACCGCATCGGCACCGTGCGGCGCCGCCTGCAGTTCCGCCTGGATAAGGTGGAAAAGCGCCTGCACCTGTTGGACGGCTTGCTGATCGCGTTCCTGAACCTCGACGAGGTGATCCACATCATCCGCACCGAGGACCAGCCCAAGCCGGTGCTGATGGAGCGCTTCAGCCTGACCGAGGTCCAGGCCGACTACATCCTCGACACCCGCCTGCGCCAGCTGGCGCGCCTGGAAGAGATGAAAATCCGTGGCGAGCAGGACGAACTGCTCAAGGAGCAGAAGAAGTTGCTCGCCCTGCTGGGTAGCGAGACCAAGCTGAAGAAACTGGTGCGCGAGGAGCTGATCAAGGACGCCGAGACCTACGGCGATGATCGTCGCTCGCCGATAGTCGCCCGGGCCGAGGCCCGTGCCCTGTCCGAAACCGAGCTGATGCCTACCGAGCCGGTGACCGTGGTGCTGTCCGAGAAAGGCTGGGTGCGTTGCGCCAAGGGCCACGACATCGATGCCACCGCGCTGTCCTACAAGGCCGGCGACCTGTTCAAGGCTGCCGCGCCTGGGCGCTCGAACCAGTACGCGGTGTTCATCGACTCCACCGGCCGCAGCTACTCCCTGGCCGCTCACTCGCTGCCCTCGGCCCGTGGCCAGGGCGAGCCGCTCACCGGCCGGCTGACGCCGCCGCCGGGCGCCAGCTTCGATTGCGTGCTGCTGCCCGAAGACGAGGCCACCTACGTGATCGCTTCGGACGCCGGCTACGGTTTCGTGGTCAAGGGCGCCGACCTGCAGGCCAAGAACAAGGCGGGCAAGGCCCTGCTCAGCCTGCCCAACGGCGCCAAGGTGGTGCCGCCGCGCCCGGTACAGAGTGTGGACGAAGACTGGTTGGCGGCCGTGACCACCGAGGGCCGCCTGCTGCTGTTCAAGGTCGCCGATCTGCCGCAACTGGCCAAGGGCAAGGGCAACAAGATCATCGGCATTCCCGGTGATCGCGTGGTCAGTCGCGAGGAGTATCTCGCCGACCTGGCAGTTCTGCCTGCCGGTGCAACCCTGGTACTGCAGGCCGGCAAGCGCACCTTGTCGCTCAAGGCCGACGACCTGGAGCACTACAAGGGTGAGCGTGGGCGTCGTGGCAACAAGCTGCCGCGCGGCTTCCAGCGGGTCGATGCGCTGGTGGTGGAACCGCCGGCCTGAGGCTGGCGACAGCGAATTGACGTGGGGCTCTGGAGTCCTGCGTCACATTGACGGATGATATGTCCCCTCGCCACTGCCAATGATGGCGAGGACGAATGAATTCGACTGCAGGCTGCCCACAAGGCGGCCGTGGGTGAGATTGATGACCGTGCGTTTTTCCCTGGCTTTGATGCTGGCAAGCCTCCTCGGCCTTGCCGGCTGCGTACATAGCCCCCCTGTTCCCATGTTCCAGCTGGACGCAGGCACCCCGGAGGTGCCGTCAAAGAAGGCTGGCATACAGGTATTGCTTGGCCCGGTGACCGTGGCCGACTACCTGCAACGTGAAACCCTCCTGCAACGCCAGCCCGACGGCAGCCTGACTGCGGCCCCGGACGGTCGCTGGGCCGGCAGCCTCGCGGCGGATATCGACCAAGTGCTGCTGCGCCAGTTGTCCTGGCGCCTGGACAGCCAGCGCCTGGTGCTGGCGCCCGGCAATCCCGGCTTCACCCCCGAGGTGCAAGTGCTGCTGACCATCAGCCGCCTGGACTCCGGCCCCCAGCGTCCGGCCGTGCTGGAGGCGCAATGGCGCCTGCTGGACCGTGCCGGACAGTTGCGTGACAGCCGCCTCGTGCGCCTTGAAGAACCGCACACCGGCACCGCCGCCGACCAGGTGCGGGCACAGAGCAAACTGCTGCAGCAATTGGCCGAGCAACTGGCCTCTGCGGTGAAGCCCCTGGAAGGACAGCCGCCGGTGGCTGACGCCCCGCGCAAGCCGGCACAACCAGCGGCCCCGGCCAAAGCCAAGGAGCCGCAGCCGCCGAAGATTCCCATGGCGGCCCCGGTGCGTACCGATGTGGAAGTGTTCCGCTTCTGATGATCGCCGGATCATGGAAAAGCCCGCTCGATGCGGGCTTTTTTCTTCCCGTTCGCGACTTTATGTCGCCGAAAGCCGTTAGAACGTAGGGTGGAAATCCCGCTTGGGATTTCCACCATCGGTGTCTTGCATGGCCTCGCTGGTGGATAGAAAAGCGCTATCCACCCTACACGGCTGGCAATCCTCTTCGCTCCGTTGCGTAGGGTGCGCCATGCGCACCGGCAGGGTATCGGCAAACTCGATGTCGGGCCTGGGCATCGAAATCGGTGCGCACGGCGCACCCTACGAGCAACCTATCGGCTCAGACGGCCGAACGCCCACAAAAAAGCCCGCATCTAGCGGGCTTTTCGTTATCCGGACGCTCAATGCGCACGGGCTTCGTGCATGCGCGCCAGTTGGCGTTCCAGCAGCGAGGGGTAGGGCTCCAGCAGGCGCTCGACGCAGCAGGCGCCCTCCGGGCTGGTGATTGCGCGGATACGGGCGCGCTGGCGCACCAGTTCGTCTTCGGCGATGGCGCGCTCCACCAGCAGCAGGTTGCGGCTGTGCTGGCTCAGGGCCAGGGCGTTCTGAGTCGTGTCGTTGAGCAACAGGTCGCCCTGGCCGAGGCCGGAGAGATCGTCACCCAGGGTCAGGCCCAGTTGCAGCTGCAGGGTGATGCCGCTGTCGGCGACCTCGATCTGCAGGGCGTGGCCCAGGGCGCGCATCAGCTCGCCACAGCAGAGGGCGTGGGTGAGGTAGTCTTCGTCGCTGTCCTGGCTGTGGAAGAGCATCAGGCTGCTGCCATCGTTGAGGGTGAGCAGCTGGCCATGGTACAGGCGGGCGGCCTGGTCCAGGCAATCGCGGTAGCGCTGCAGCAAGTCCATCAGGCGGGCGCGGGGCAAGCGGCGCAACTGGTCCTGGGCACCCAGCTGGATGGCGAGCACGGCACTGTTCTGGGGCTCTTCGGCTGCGACGGGCGCAGGGGCGGGGGCGGGCTCTTCGGCCATTTCCTCGCGCAGGTCGGCAAAGGGATCTTCCTCGTCCGGCGTGAACAGCTTGCTCGGGGTTTCTTCGTCACCGTCGAAGCTTTCGTCGCGCAGGTCGCGGACCTGGAAGCCTTCCGACTCGTCGTCCTGCACGTCCTGTTCGTCCTGCTCGAGCGCTTCCTCCTCATCCTCCAGGAGGTCCTCGTCGGCCTCGGCGTAGTCCTCTTCCGGGATGGGCTCGGGCTCCGGCTTTTCCGGTACCAGGCGCGCCTGCAGCTGGCGTGCCAGGTCGCCGATCTCATCCTGGCGGCCGGCGCCGGGGGCGGGGTCGTCCGGGTCGCGCAGCCAGACCCGCAGTTGCAGCAATGGCGTGGAGATATGGCGGCCGAGGCGCAGGCTCAGGGACAGCGTCAGGGCCAGCAGGATCAGGCTGAGCAGGCCCATGCTCTGCAGGCTGATGGTCATGGGCTGCTGGAACTGCTCCATGTCCAGGCTCAGGCGCAGATGCCCGGCGATCACCTCCTGGAAGGTGATGGGCGTGGAAAACAGGCCCTCGGCCTCGCCCAGCAGGCCCTGTTTGGGGCGCGAGCCGGCTTCGGCGAGTATGCGGTTGTCCACACTGTAGATCGCCGCGTGGGCCACCAGCGGGTTTTTCACCAGGTTGTTGAGCAGCACGTTGAGGCTGAGGATGTCGTTGGACACCAGCAGCTCGGTGGCTGACGCAGCGGTCTGCGCGGTCAGGCTCTGGCCCAGCGCGTCGGCCTGCTGCTGCATGGCCTGCTTGAACTGCATGCCCATTACCCAGGCGTAGATCACCAGCGCCAGGGCCACCAGTAGCAGGCTGTGGCTGGCGATGCGCAGGGCGATCGGCACACGCCGCTGGCGCAGGGCGTGGAAGATCAGCAGGAAGAAATTGTCGGGTTTGACAGGCGTGGGCCGGTTCACAGAGCGCGGCTCTTCTCGGACGAAATTGTGGCGCAGTATAGCGAGCGCCCCTTGCAGGGCAAAGCGCCGAGCATGCTACGGGTGATGCGAAAGTGGGTAGAATGTGCGCCTTTTCATGCGCTGAGGGAGGTGCGCCTTGCGCGAGATTGTCCTGATCAACATCACTGGCGAGGACCGCCCGGGCCTTACCGCGGCCATTACCGGCGTGCTGGCCCAGGGGGGCGTGAACATCCTGGATATCGGCCAGGCGGTGATCCACGACACCCTGTCCTTCGGCATCCTGGTGGAAATCCCGGATAGCGCCGAAGCCTCGTCCGTGCTCAAGGACGTGCTGTTCACCGCCTACAAGCTGGACCAGCAGGTGCGTTTCACCCCGGTATCCGAAGCCGACTACCAGCAATGGGTCGGCGGCCAGGGCAAGAGCCGCCACATCGTGACCCTGCTGACCCGCAAGGTAACCGCCGAGCAGTTGCAGCGGGTGAGCTCCATCACCGCCAAGTACGGGCTCAACATCGATCACATCGACCGCCTGTCGGGACGCATGCCGCTGGACATGCCGGCCGACCAGGGCAAGGGCTGCATCGAGTTCTCGGTGCGTGGCGAGCCGGCCGACCCGGTGGCCCTGCGCGCGGAGTTCCTCAGCGTGGCCCAGGAGCTGAACGTCGACATCGCCTTCCAGCGTGATTCGGTGTTCCGCCGCAACCGCCGCCTGGCGGTATTCGACATGGACTCGACGCTGATCGAGGCCGAGGTGATCGACGAACTGGCCAAGGCGGCCGGCGTGGGCGACCAGGTTGCCGAGATCACCGAGCGCGCCATGCGCGGCGAGCTGGACTTCCGGGCCAGCTTCAAGGAACGCCTGGGCCTGCTCAAGGGATTGTCCGAGGAGGTGCTGGAAGAGATCGGAGCCTCCCTGCGTCTTACCGAGGGGGCGGAAACGCTGTTCGCCGAGCTCAAGCGCCTGGGCTACAAGACCGCGATCCTGTCCGGCGGCTTCAGCTACTTCGCCAAGCAACTGCAGGCCAAGCTGGGTATCGACTACGTGTTCGCCAACGAACTGCAGATCGTCGACGGCAAGCTGACCGGCGTGGCCGTGGAGCCGATAGTGGACGCCCAGCGCAAGGCCGATCTGCTGCGGGAGCTGGCCGAGAAGGAAGGCCTGCGCCTTGAGCAGACCATCGCCGTGGGTGACGGTGCCAACGACCTGCCGATGCTTGGTCTGGCCGGTCTGGGGGTCGCCTTCCGCGCCAAGCCGCTGGTCAAACAGTCGGCCAAGCAGGCCATCTCCACCCTGGGCCTGGACGGCATTCTCTATCTGCTGGGCTTCCGTGACCGCGACGGCCAGGACTGATCGTCGCGCCGGACACGAAAAAGCCGCCTTCGGGCGGCTTTTTCATGGGGCGGTCGTGGCGGGGCTGCGCCCGGTTCGCGAATGAATTCGCTCCTACAGGTCATTCATCTCCGGAGGAGAAGTCGTAGTCCATCGCCTGGCTCGGGCCCTGCAGGTAGTAGCCCTGGATGTAGTTGACGCCGGCCTGCCACAAGGTGGCCAGGACGCTGGCGGTCTCGACGAAGGGCACTATGGTCAGCTTGGCCTGGGCGTGCAGGCTGGCCAGCAGGGTCTTGAGGACTTCCTGGTTCTCCGCGCGGCCGAGGTCCTGGGTGAAGGAACCATCCACCTTCACGAAATCGATGGCCAGGTGCTTGAGGGTATTGAAGGGGTTGAGGGCGCAGCCGAACTGGCTCAGGGCCACCTGGCAGTGCAGTTCGGCAAGCCCCTGGGTCAACGCCTTGGCCTGTTTGAGGTAGGCGATGGCATCCGGTTCGCTGAACTGGAAGATCAGCGCATCGGAGGGCAGACGAGCCGCCTTCAGTGCCACGCTGAGCCAGGGCAGCAGGGTCTGGTCCTGCAGGCTGACGCCGGAGAGGTGGACGAAGAGCCGGGTGTTGTGGCCTTTGGCGCGGTGCTCGGCTAGCAGCTTGATGGAGTTGAGGATCACCCAGCGGTCGATCTTCTCGGCCAGGCCGGCTTCCTTGGCGGCGTCGAGGAAATCGGCGGGGGGGACCTCCTCGCCCTTGGGACTGAGCAGGCGCAGCAGCACTTCGTAGTGCTCGTAGCTGTCGCCGCGCAGGCTGATGATCGGCTGGAACAACAAGCGGAAGCTATTGTTCTCCAGGGCCTGTTGGACCATGGCCACCAGATTGCCCCGGTTGGCCGCGGCGGCCAGCTCGTCGGCCGGGTCATAGAGCTTCAGGCCGTTTTCGTCACCCAGTTCGTCCGCGCAGCGGTGAGCGCGATCCACCACATCCTGAGCCTTGGGCGTGGTTTCGCTGAGGCCGGCAACACCGATGCACAGGCTGACCTGCACCGTGCGGCTGCTGACGTCGAACAGGTGAATGTCGATCTTCTTCAGCAGGCTCTGCAGGCTTTCTGCGGCCTGCTCCGGGGTGAGTTCAGGCTGCAGGACGCCGAACACGTCGTCGCCATAGCGGGCGAGCTGGGCGGCACCGGCGAAGTGGGCGCGCAGCAGGTTGGCCAGGTCGGTGAGCAGCAGGTCGACGCCGGCGATGCCAATGTCGGCCAGCAACCCGGGATAGCGGGCGACGCGGATGTAGGCGAGGCTCGACGGCTGTCCGGCCTTGACCGCACGTTCGGCGGCGGCATCGAGCATCTCGTTGAAATGGGAGCGGTTGAACAGACCGGTGACCAGATCCTGGCTGCTGATCTCGCGCAGCTTCTCTTCCAGTTCGGCGTTGTCGGTCTCGGCGCGGATCACCACCTGGATGCAGGGTTCGCCGTCGTAGGTCGCGGGGGAGAAGCCCATGCGCGCCTGGAAGGTCTGGCCGTCCACCTTGCAGCCATTGCAGGTGAGCTCGCCATTGCCGTCGCCGTCGCGGTAGTTCTTCAGGAAATCCTTGAATCCGGCCTGGTCGGCGCCGGCGATCAGGTCGATCATCGGCATGCCTTCAAGCTCGTCACCATCGACGTAGCCGAACATCTCCACGTAGGCGCGGTTGGCATAGATGTGCATGCCGTCGTGGACATAGGCGATGGCGTCCACCGAGCTGTCCAGCAGCAGCTGGCAGCGCTTCTCCGCTTCCCGCAGGCTGACCTCGGCGGCGCGCCGGGCACGGCGTTGCTCCAGGTTGGCCAGCTCCCGGTTGGCCACCAGCACCAGGCGTTCGTCCTCGCCCTGGGGCAGGGCGTCCTGGGCGCCCAGGGCCAGGGCTTCGGTGATCAGGTCGGAGTCGTTTTCCGCTACCAGCTGGATGAAGGGGATGTCCTTGGACTGGCGGCGGATGCTGTTGAGGGCCTCCCCCGGGCTCAGATGCTCGCTGCTGGGAGCGGCGATCAGCAGATCCCAGCTCTGTTGCAGGGCTTCGCTGAGGTCGTCGACGGACAGGATGCGGTGGACGCGGGTCGCGCGGCCGGCATTACGGAACAGGCTGACCAGGCGCTCGGCTTCGTTCTGCGAGTCTTCCAGGATCAGCAGACGGATCGTCTTCTTTTCTATGGCCATGGCCTGTACTTAGCGCTGAAGTGGCGCGAATAGGCGACGAATGGAAATGAGTCGGGAATCTACAGCGACTTCCATAGCGAGTCAAAATCTTCCTCGCCGCCCTGTGTCTGACTTTCCGGACCTGTGACCGGTTTCCCCTGCGACGGGGTCGATTGCTCGAAAATCCGGTACTCGAACTGGTTGAAACTGCCGGTGCTGGTCAGGCGCCGGGTCAGCACGGCACGGTGTTCGTCACCGTGCAGGTTGATCTGTACCTTGTTGCCTTCCTGGAACGGCAGGCGTGGGGTGATCAGGGTCGCCGGTCGGGAAATGGCGCCGATGGCCGGCAGCAGCAGAGCCCGCAGGTAATGACTGTTCTGTTCACCCTTGCGCAGCAGGAGCACGCCGCAGGACTGCGCCTGGGGCGCCACCAGTTCGATGCCCATCTGCGTGCCGCCACCGCGCACCTGGCGGATCCAGCGCACCACCGCGATGCTCCAGCCCTGGCCGGGCATGTCCTGCACACCGAGCAACTCGCCGGCCTGCAGCTGGCTCGGGACGTCTTTCGGCCAGCTCAGGCAATAGCCGCCGGGGCTGTGGTTGACCACCGCGACGGCGAAGGTCGGATAGCTTTCCGGCGCCGCGCTGGCCTGGAGGGGGCGCGTGTTGCTGTTGGCGGGGCGGGTGTATTCGATCTCCTCCAGGGCGCCGGGTCGCCAGCCCTGGTTGGATTGGGCGTCGAAGGCACGGGCCCAGATGTCCGTCGTTGGCCGCTTGGCGAGGGTGCTGAACACGGCCTGGTTGGTGTCCTGTGGCAGCTTGAGCAGTTCGCTGAAGGGACGGCTGCCGGCGAGGAAGAAGTGCAGCGCGCTCATGCCGATGCACAGGGTCAGGTTGCCGTGGCCTGGATTACGCTGGAACGTCCGCTCGGAAATGTCGCCCCAGGCCGAGGCTAGATGCTGCAGCAGGTCGACGCTCAGGCCTTCGGGCATCGGCAGGCGCGACTGGCTGCGCTGCTCGGGTGGCAGCAGCAGGAATTCGCGGATGGCATCCACCAGCGGCAGCGGGTCCAGGCCCAGCAGGGTGGATGGTTCGACTTCATGGAACAGCGACTTGTAGCGCGGCGGCCCATCCAGTTGTGGTGCCACGGCGAAGAGGCTGGAAGGCAGTTCGGCAGACTGCAGCTTTACCATCGCGCTCCAGGCTTCCAGCGCTTCGGCCAGGCGGGCGATGCCGCTCTGGCGCATCTGGTTGCAGCGCGCGCAGCCCAGCAGCAGGGCGACCAGGTAGGTCTGCTCGGCGCTGAGGCCCTGGGTGTGGCGGGCCTGCGGGTCGCGCACGGTCACGCCATGGAGCTGGCGGCTCCGCGCCAACTGGTAGAGCTGGTGCATTTCCAGCCAGAGGCTTTCCGGTACCGGGCAGTACAGCTGGCTGGAGCGGATCAGCGAACCGTTCAGGCTGTGCAGTGCCCGTTGCAGGGCCATGACGAGGACTTGAGCACGGTCGCGGCTGGGGCGCTGCGATTCCTGCACGATGATCAGCTTGTAGCCGATGGCCAGATGGTTCTGCAGCGCCTGGCAAAGATTGGCCACCTTGCGCGGACGCTCGTCCAGGACGATGGACTGGCCGAGGAAGTGGCGCTCCAGATGCTGGCAGACGAAGCAGACCTCCGGGCGCATCAGCTCCAGCAGCTGAAGGCGATTCTCGCTCGGGGTGATCAGCTGGTTCAGCTCCGCCAGGGCCTGGTACAGCTGGCGGGCGGTCTCGCCGAGGTTGGCCTTCGGCAGGTGGGAGATCCAGCGTTTCAACTCGCGGGGAGTGGCGTCGCAGAAGGACAGGCTCTGCTTGCTCGGCGTAGGTACGCGCAATAGCAGGTGCGGGCTCCGGTGGTCCATCTGGATCGGCTACTCCGAGGTCTCGTGCGTTGGCGTGGAGAGGGTTTCAGCACTCTATCAGCATCTGCGCGCAGTGGCAGCTAGTCCCTGGCGGGACTGTCGATGAGTCGGCAGCTCGCCACTGCCGCAGGCGCTTTGCTGATCCGGCCCCGGCCGAGGGGATCGGCTCGACCGGGGGATCGTCGATCAGGCGTCCTTGGGCAGGGCCATCAGTTGGCCCATGCGCACCGGGCTGCCGGGCCAGGCGCTCTCGGCCCAGCGCACCTGGTCCGGGCCGAAGAGGACGATGGCGGTGGAGCCCAGCTTGAAGCGGCCCAGTTCGTCGCCCTTCTCCAGCTTGACGGGAGCGCGTGCCGCTTCGTCGTAGCTGAAGGTCTTCAGTTCGCGCTTGGGCGGCGTGACGAGGCCTGCCCAGATGGTCTCGATCGAGGCGACGATCATCGCCCCTACCAGAACCACGGCCATGGGGCCGCGCTCGGTGTCGAAGATGCACACCACCCGCTCATTGCGGGCGAAAAGCTCGGGGACGTTCTCCGCGGTGCTCTGATTCACCGAGAACAGGCGACCGGGTACGTAGACCATTTCCCGCAGGGTGCCGCCCAGGGGCGCATGCACGCGGTGGTAGTCCTTGGGCGAGAGGTAGACGGTGGCGAACTCGCCGCCCATGAAGGGCGCGGCGCGCTCGGCGTCGCCCCCCAGCAGCTCCAGTACGCTGAAGCTGTGTCCCTTGGCCTGGAAGCAGCGGCCGTGCTCGATCGGGCCGAGCTGGCTGATGGCGCCGTCGGCCGGGCAGAGAATCGCGCCAGGCGTCTGGTCCAGCGGCCGCGCACCGGGCTTCAGGGCGCGGGTGAAGAAGGCGTTGAAGTGCTCGTAGGCGGTGAGGTCCTCGACCAGCGCTTCGCTCATGTCCACCTGGTAGCGCTTGGCGAACCAGGCGGTGAAGGCGTTCTTGAACCAGCGTGCGCGGCATTCGGCGATGCAGCCGGCCACGCGGGAAACCAGGTTATGGGGCAGCAGGTACTGGCCGATGAGGAAAAGGCGTTCTTTCATTGGGTTTCCTTGGCGGTTGTGCCTCAGAGTCTGTTCACGATCTCGCGAGCTAGAGAAGAACAAGGCGAAAGTGGCTGAGGAAGCGGAGTTTACGTGTTGTAAATGAGCATTCCGAAGCAATTTTCAACGCAGTTATTCCGACGCGCAGCTGATCGTGAGCAGGCTCTCAGAGTTCTACGGGGGTGTCCGGATGATTGCCCCACTCGGACCAGGAGCCGGCGTAGCCTTTCACCCGCGGATAGCCGAGGGCCTTGGCGACCAGGTAGGTGAAGCCCGAGCGGTGGTGGGTCTGGCAGTGGGTGACGATTTCCTTGTCCGGGGTGATGCCCAGGGACTGGAGTATCTCGGCCATGTCGGTGCGGATGCGCAGGGCACGGGCCGGGTCCATGCCGGCGGTCCATTCGAAGTTGACCGCGCCGGGTATATGCCCGCCCTTGGCGGCCAGTACCTTGGTGCCGTTGTACTCGCCGGGGCCACGGGCGTCCCAGATCGCCAGGTCGGCGGCGCCGAGGCGGCCCTGCAGGTATTCGCGGGTGGCGGTGGGCTCGTCGTGCAAGGTCAGGCTGAGCGGGCCGCCGACTGGGGCGGGCACGGCGTCGCTGGTTTCCCGGCCTTCGGCCAGCCAGGCATGCAGGCCGCCGTTCAGGTAGTGGTAACGGTGGTGGCCGATCACATCCAGCAGCCAGATGAAGCGTCCGGCCCAGCCGCCGCCTTCATCGTCGTAGACCACGTAGGTGGCATCGCTGCGGTGGCCGAGCTCACCGAACAGTGCTTCCAGGTCGGCCTTGGCCGGCAGCAGGCCCGGCGCCGGTGGCTGGCCGAGTTGGGTGCGCTTCGGATCGACGAAGCGGGCACCCGGAACATGGCCGGCGGCGTAGCGGGCGGCGCTGGTGAGATCGACCAGGATCAGCTCGTCATTACCCAGCAGGGGTGCCAGGTCAGCCGGTTCGATCACCAGCGGCAGGTTGGAGAAGGCGGACATGGAAGCCTCCATTCATTGATGGGCAAAGTGGCGGATTGTAGCGCCTAGCGGCCGCGTCTGGCGAAGCTGGCGAGGGCTCGCTCGATGCACTGGGCGGTCTTGGCGAAGGCGCGCAGGCTGAGGTCGGCGAAGGGGGCCCCATCCTGGTCGGCAACCACCAGCATGGCCACGCGGCCATTCACGGCCAGGGAGCGCAGCAATAGGTGGTCGCCCGGGAACAGGCTCTTCAGCTGGCCCGGCAGCAGGGCCGAGAACTGCGCCATGTTGTCCGGGCCCAGGCGCAATTGCGCGGGCTGGCTGAGCAGGCGGCGCAGCACCTGGCTCTGCGTGGGATCGAGTTGCAGCCCGTTGGCCTCCCTGGGCAGGCCGGCCTGTTGCTGGGCGAGCAGGCGGCTGTGATCGCGGTCAGCCAGCAACAGCAGTACCCGACGCATGCCGCCGCTCTGCAGCGCGTCGCGAGCGCAGGCGCTGAGCTGCACCACATTGGCGAAAGGACTGGGGGCGCGGATCAATTCGGCGCAGTGGCGGCGCCAGTCTTCCAGGGCTGCGGAAGTGGGCGCCGGTGCGGCGACAGGCTCGCGGCGCAGGCGATGCTGGCTCCAGGGCCAGAGCAGCGCCTGCGCCGGGTGCCAGAGGTCGCCCCGGGCATGCAGGCGTCCGCTCTGTGCGGCCTGCTGGTGCACCAGTTGCTGCAGTTCGTCCAGCGGCACTTTCATGAACAGGCCGGCCAGGCGTTGCCAGCGCAGGCTGTGACCGCCGCTCCAGCCCGCGTGGGCGGAAATCGCCAGGCCATTGGCCAGCAGGACCGTGTTGCCCGGCTGGGTCAGCCAGCGGCTCAGGCTCGGGTTGGCGTCCAGTCGCTGCTGCTGGTGCAGCGGATGTTCGTTGTCGCGGGCGATGTGCAGGGCCTTGACCAGGAGGCGGCGGTCATCGTTCAGCAGGCGGTAGCCCTGGATGATCCAGTCGGGCAGCTTCCAGTGTTCCGCCAGCGCCTGGCAAAGCCGCAGCAGGGGTACGCCGAGCAGCTCGCGTTCCACTTTGGCGACCGGCTCGCCTTCGCCCAGGACGCGTTTCTCCCAGATCGCGAACAACTCCGGGTGACTGGCCAGCAGCGGCCAGAGTGGCGAAAGGAACAGCAGGCTGCACCAGTGGATTTCCTGCCAGAGACGCGCCAGGCGGACGGCGAACAGGCCATTGGCCTGCTGGGCGGCGTGCTGGCCGATCAGCTGCAACTGGCGCAGGGCGTGGGGAATCTCGTGTTCGGCGACGGCGGGCAGGCGATTGAGCAGGATTTCCGCGCGCTTCAGGCCCAGGCGGCTTAGGGCGACTTCCAGGCTGTCCGCCGGGCTGCTCAACAGGTTGCCGGCAGCGTTGGCCTCCCGCAGCAGGCTGAGGGCGAGGGCGGGGCTGTCCTGGGTCAGGTCGGCGATCTCGCGCAGAGAGCGGCGGCTGTCGCCCAGGGCGCGACGGACCCGCTCATGGGCGGTGGCGGGCACGGGCAGGCGCACCCCATCGAGGTGCTTGATCCAGCCGTCGAGGCTACGTGGCATGGGCTTTGCGGTTGACATAGAGGGGCCGCCAATCTGGCTTTTCGCCTTAACAGGCTATAGTCTGGCGCATATTTTCCGATAATTAGAAGGGGCTCTTTCATAACCCTTTCTACTGACTCCCCAATCTTCCTCCTATGGCAAAAATCCTCGGCATCATCGTCGTATTCGCCAGCGTGCTCGGCGGATACCTCCTCTCGCACGGCAAACTCGCCGCGCTGATCCAGCCTTTCGAAGTCATGATCATCGGCGGTGCCGCGCTGGGGGCCTTCCTCCAGGCCAACCCCGGCAGCACCACGATGGTCGTGTTCAAGAAGTCGCTGAAGATGTTCGGCACGCGCTTCAACCACGGTTTCTACCTGGACGTGCTGCGCCTGCTCTACGAGATCCTCAACAAGAGCCGCCGGGAAGGGATGATGGCCATCGAGGCCGATATCGAGGACGCCGCCGCCAGCCCGATCTTCAGCAAGTACCCCTCGATCCTCAAGGACGAGCGGATGACCGCCTATATCTGCGACTACCTGCGCATCATGTCCTCCGGCAACATGGCTCCCCACGAGTTGGAAGGCCTGTTCGACATGGAGCTGGCCAGCCTGAAGGAAGAGCTGGAACACCCGTCCCACGCGGTCAACCGCATCGCTGACGGACTGCCGGGCTTCGGCATCGTCGCCGCGGTGCTGGGCATCGTGGTCACCATGGCCATGCTCGGCGAGGCCGAACAGGCTGCCCTGGGCCAGCACGTGGGCGCGGCGCTGGTGGGGACATTCCTCGGTATCCTCGCGGCCTATGGCTTCTTCGGCCCCCTGGCGGTTTCCCTGGAGCACGATGCCCGCGAGGAGCTGAACGTGTTCGAGGCCATCAAGGCCTGCCTGGTGGCATCGGCGTCCGGGATGCCGCCGTCCCTGGCGGTGGAGTTCGGCCGCAAGACGCTGTTCCCGGCGCACCGCCCGAGCTTCAGCGAACTGGAGCAGGCCGTACGCGGCAGCTGAAGGCTGAACCATGGAGAACAACCAGCCGATCATCGTCAAGCGCGTCAAGCGCTACGCCGCTGGCCATCACGGTGGCGCCTGGAAGATCGCCTTCGCGGACTTCGCCACGGCGATGATGGCGTTTTTCCTGGTGCTCTGGCTGATGTCATCGGCCACGCCGGAGCAGAAGAAGGCCATCTCCGGCTACTTCAAGGACCCCATCGGTTTCACCGAAAGCGCCAGCCCCTACGTCATCGACCTCGGCGGCACGCCGACGCCGGCGCCCGACCGCACCCTCAATCCGGAATTGAAGGATGCCCCCGACTCCCAGGAGGCGGCGGTGGATACGTCGGACAACCAGCAGGTGGACGCCAGCCAGGTGGAAACCCTGGCCGAACAGATCGAGCGGGAACGCCTGGAACTGCTGTTGCAGGAGCTGCAGAACAAGGTCGAAGAGAACCCCGAGCTGCGCAAGTTCAAGGACCAGATCCTCTTCGAGATCACCCAGGACGGCCTGCGCATCCAGATCATGGACGCTGCCAACCGGCCCATGTTCGACCTCGGCAGCGCACGCCTGCAGCCCTATTTCGAGGACATCCTGCTGATCCTCGCCGAGACCATCAAGGCAGTGCCGAACAAGATCAGCATCAGCGGCCATACCGACGCCAAGCCCTACGCTGGCGACGGTGAATTCGGCAACTGGGAGTTGTCCGCCGGGCGTGCCAACTCTGCGCGCCGCGCCCTGATCGCCGGTGGTTATCCGGAACAACAGGTGGCGCGGGTGGTGGGCTATGCCTCGTCGGCCCTGTTCGATCGCAACGACCCCTTCAACCCGGTCAACCGCCGTATCGACATTATCGTCCTGACCAAGAAGGCCCAGCGCGCCATCGAAGGCGAGCAGGGCGAGGGCGACAAGCCCGCCGCTCCCGAGCAGCCCCAGTCGCCGGCGCCTGCTGCCGCGCCCCAGGCTCCCGCAGGCGCGTCGTCGGCTCCCGCGCAACCGCGTGAGCTGCGGCAGAAGCTCAACATCTTCGAAGACGGGGTGCTGAAGATGGACGAACCCAAGGGGCAGTACCCCCAGCGTCAATAAAAAGGCCACGCAATGCGTGGCCTTTCTGTTCCATGGGGGTAGGGTGCGCCGCGCGCACCAGCAACTCCGCGCAGAGTTTCCGGTGCGCGCAGCGCACCCTAGGTGGAGTCGTCCCCTGCCTTCTTCAATACTCGTCCTGCGGCAGGCTGGCGAGGATATGCCGGTAGCTGGCCATGCGCTGCGGGTGCACGCGGCCGTCTTCCAGGGCCTTGAGCAGCGCGCAGCCAGGCTCGCGGTCGTGCTTGCAGTCGCGGAAGCGGCAGGTGCCGAGCAGTTCGTTGAATTCGATGAAGCCCGCCTCGACGTCGTCGCGGCTGACATGGCCCAGGCCGAATTCGCGAATGCCGGGGGAGTCGATCAGCTCGCCGCCGCCGGGAAAGTGGAACAGCCGCGCCGTGGTGGTGGTGTGGGTGCCCTTGCCGGTGAGTTCGGAAAGGGCGCCGACCCGGGTGTCGACGCCCGGCAGCAGGCTGTTGACCAGGGACGACTTGCCCACCCCGGACTGGCCGACGAACACGCTGATGTGTCCGTCGAGCCGCGCCATCAGGTCCTCCATGCCACCGCCCTGGCGCGCCGAGACTTCCAGCAAGGGGTAGCCCAGCTGGCGGTAGATGCCGAGCAAATCGTCGAGCACGGCGCTGTTCTGGTCGTCCACCAGGTCGGCCTTGTTCAACAGCAGCAGCGGGTGGATGCCGGCGTGCTCGGCGGCCACCAGGTAGCGGTCGATCAGGTTGGCATGGGGTTCGGGCAGGGGCGCGAAGACGATGACGATCTGGTCGACGTTGGCCGCCACCGGCTTGAGCACCCCGCGCATGTCCGGGCGGCACAGCTCCGAGCTGCGCGGTAGCTGGGCGACGATCACGCCGCTGCCCTGGTTGCCGGCACGCCAGACCACGCGGTCGCCAGTGACCAGTGGCGGCAGGTTGGCGCGCAAGTGGCAGCGCATCACCTCGCCGGCGTGCTCGCCGTCCAGAGCCTCCACCTCGACCTGGACGCCGAAGTGGGCGATCACCAGGCCGGTCTGCTCGGGGCCGAGGTCGCCGCCTTCGAGTTCATCGAGGGCGCGGGATTCCCGCTTGGCCGCGCGCGCCGCGCGCTCTTCCTGGATCTTCTCGATGCGCCAGCTCTGCCGGCGGGTCAGTTGGCGTTTGGCCATGTTGGGTCCGCTTGGAAAAAACCGCGCGAGTTTAGCACGCAGCCCGCAGCAGCAGGCTCTAAGCTAGAATGCGTGCCCCGCCCTGGAGACACGACATGCAGAATGCCTTGAACCTGATCTGGATCGACCTGGAAATGACCGGCCTGAACCCGGACACGGACGTCATCATCGAGATGGCCACCATCGTCACCGACAGCGAACTCAACGTGCTCGCCGAGGGGCCGGTCATCGCCATCCATCAGAGCGACGAGGTGCTCGCCGGCATGGACGAGTGGAATACCCGGCAGCACGGCCAGAGCGGCCTGACCCAGCGGGTGCGCGAGAGCCGCATCGGTACTGCCGAGGCCGAGGCGCAGACCCTGGCGTTCCTCGAACAGTGGGTGCCCAAGGGCAAGTCGCCGATCTGCGGCAACAGCATCTGCCAGGACCGCCGCTTCCTCTATCGCCAGATGCCGCAGCTGGAAGCCTACTTCCACTACCGCAACCTGGATGTCTCCACCCTCAAGGAACTGGCCGCGCGCTGGGCGCCGGCGGTGCGCGACGGGGTGAAGAAGAGCAGCAGCCACCTGGCCATGGACGATATCCGCGATTCCATCGCCGAGCTGCGGCACTATCGTGAGCACTTCATCAAGGTTTGAATCAGCCCGCGCTTGCCCCGTGGCGGGCAAGCGCCCACTGCACATGCTCGCGCACCAGCGCCGATGGGTGCTCGCGGCGCAGGCGCAGGGCCTCCAGCACCGGGATGGTCGACGGCGCATTGCCCAGGCCGATTGCCAGGTTGCGCAGCCAGCGCTCGTAGCCGGCCCGGCGCAGGGGCGAGCCTTCGGTGCGGCTGAGGAACTCCTCTTCGCTCCAGCGGAACAGTTCGGCCAGCTCGGCGTTGTCCAGGCCGTGGCGCGGATGGAAGTCGCCTTCACCCGTTGCGCGGGCGAAGCGGTTCCAGGGGCAGACCATCTGGCAGTCGTCACATCCGAACACGCGGTTGCCGATCAGCGGCCGCAGCTCTTCAGGAATGCTGCCCTTGTACTCGATGGTCAGGTAGGAGATGCAGCGCCGCGCATCCAGCTGATAGGGGGAGACGAAAGCGGCGGTCGGGCAGATATCCAGGCAGGCCGAGCAGCGCCCACAATGTTCGCTGCCATGGGGCTCGTCCACCGGTAGCGGGGCGTCGACGAACAGCTCGCCCAGGAAGAAGTAGCTGCCGGCCTTGCGATTGAGCACCAGGGTGTTCTTGCCGATCCAGCCCAGGCCCGCCTGCTCGGCGATGGCTTTCTCCAGTACCGGCGCGCTGTCGACGAAGGCACGGTAGCTGAAGGGGCCGATGGCCTTTTCGATACGCTCGGCCAGGTGCTGCAGGCGCTTGCGGATCAGCTTGTGGTAGTCGCGGCCCAGGGCATAGCGCGAGACATAGGCCTTTTCCGGCTGGCCGAGGACCTTGGCCATGCGGGTATCGCCAGGCAGGTAATCCATGCGCAGGGAAATCACCCGCAGGGTGCCGGGCACCAGCTCGTCCGGGTGTGAGCGCTTGCTGCCATGGGCGGCCATGTAGTCCATCTCGCCCTGGTAGCCGGCCTCCAGCCAGCGTTGCAGATGGGCTTCGTGCTCACCGAGCTCGACGCCGGTGATGCCCACCTGCTGGAAACCCAGTTCGCGGCCCCAGTCCTTGATGGATTGTGCGAGCGTGGCGAGATCTTGCGTGGAAAGGGTCATGCTGGGGCGGGAAACCGGTGCGGAGGTGGATATAATTCTGCCAGACCTTGCAGCCGTAACCGAATCCGATGCTTCCTTCTCGCGACGACCTGCCTCTCTCCCTCCATTCCGCCGCCCAGGTGCGCGACCTCGACGCCCGCCTGATCGCCGCCGGCACTCCGGGCTTCGATTTGATGCAACGCGCCGCCCATGCGGCCTGGCGCGCCTTGCGCCGGCGCTGGCCGGAAGCGGGCAGCCTTTGTGTCCTGGCCGGGCGTGGCAACAACGCCGGCGACGGCTACCTGGTGGCGGCCCTGGCCCAGCGTGCCGGCTGGCGGGTGAAGGTGCTGGCGGTTGGCGCGGCCGATGCGTTGATCGGGGATGCGGCTCTGGCCCGGGACGAAGCCATCGCTGCCGGCGTCGCCATCCAGCCCTGGAGCGAATGTGCCGCCCTCGACGGCGTGGTGGTGGATGCCCTGCTCGGCACTGGACTGTCGGGCGCGGTGCACGAGCCTTACGCCCAGGCCATTCGCCTGCTCAATACCAGCGGTCTGCCGGTGCTGGCCATCGATATCCCGTCCGGTCTCTGCGCCGACACCGGGCGTGTGCTGGGCGTCGCGGTGCGTGCGGATCTCACGGTGACCTTCATTGGCCTCAAGCTCGGCCTGTTCACCGCCGATGCGCCGGATCAGGTGGGCGAGTTGGTATTCGACGACCTCCAGGCCGATCCGGCGCTCACCGCCGCCACCCCGAAAGTGGCCGAGCGTATGGCCATCGGCAGCCTGTCGCGCCTGGCGCAGCGTCCGCGCACCGCGCACAAGGGGCAGTTCGGCCACTTGCTGGTGGTGGGTGGCGATCGTGGCCTCGGTGGCGCAGCTCTGCTCTCGGCGGAAAGCGCCCTGCGCAGTGGCGCCGGCCTGGTGTCCCTGGCGACCCGGCCGGAGCATGTACCAGCCGCCTTGGCCCGGCGCCCGGAAGTGATGTGCGCCGGGGTGAGTTCCGCCAATCAGTTGCTGGCCTTGGCGGAACAGGCCGATGTGCTGGTGGCGGGGCCGGGGCTGGGGCAGGGCGCCTGGGGGCGCAGCCTGCTCAGCGCGCTGGCCGGCCTTTCCGTGCCGCAGGTCTGGGACGCCGATGCGCTCAACCTGCTGGCCGCCGGGCAGGTCAACCTGCCCGATGCCTGCGTGATCACCCCGCACCCGGGCGAAGCGGCCCGCCTGCTGGGCATTCCCACCGCCGAGGTACAGGCCGACCGGCCGCGCGCCGCCCTGTCCCTGGCGCAGAAATTCAATGCGGTCGCCCTGCTCAAGGGAGCCGGCAGCCTGGTGGCGGCTCCCGATGGACGTCTCGCGCTCTGTGATCGCGGCCATCCGGTGATGGCCGGGGCCGGGCTCGGTGACGTGCTCGCCGGGCTCATCGGCGCCCTGCTGGCCCAGGGGATGGACGGCTTCGCCGCCACCTGCCTGGCCGTCTGGCTGCACGCCAATGCTGGCGAGAACCTGGCCCGGCAGGGCCGGGGGCTGGCGGCCAGTGACCTGATTCCGACCATTCGTCAGCTGCTCGAGGAGTTTGCACCGTGCCTGAAGTGATCCTGCATGCCGAAGGCGAGGAGGCCATGCTGGCCCTCGGTGCCCGCCTGGCGACCCTGACCGCTGGATGCGGCGTGCTGTACCTGCACGGGGACCTGGGGGCGGGCAAGACCACTCTATCTCGCGGCATCCTGCGGGGGTTGGGGCATGCGGGAGCGGTGAAGAGCCCCACCTTCACCCTGGTCGAGCCTTATGAAATAGGTGGCAAGCGCGCCTTCCATTTCGATCTATACCGCCTGGCCGACCCGGAAGAACTGGAATTTCTGGGGATCCGCGACTACTTCGAAGGCGATGCACTGTGCCTGATCGAGTGGCCCCAGCGGGGCGCAGGCATTTTGCCAAAGGCCGACCTGGACATTAACATTACGCCGCAAGCGGGCGGCCGTTCGCTGCGGTTGTCGCCACACACCGAGCGCGGCGAAGCATGGTGTGCCGCCCTGGCCATGGGAGCATGAAAAAAAGATGGGGTGGGGTATGCGCTCGCGCGCACTGTTTGCCGGGATTGGGGTTCTGCTCGCGGCGTTCGCCGCTGATGTCCTGGCTGCCGCGGAGGTCCGCGGGGTGCGGCTCTGGCGCGCGCCGGACAATACCCGCCTGGTCTTCGACCTGAGTGGCCCGGTCCAGCACTCCGTCTTCACCCTGACGGCTCCCAACCGCATCGTCATCGATATCAACGGCGCCCAGCTGGCCACCAAGCTGGAGCAGCTGTCCCTCAGCAATACGCCGATCACCTCGGTCCGTTCCGCCCAGCGCACGCCCAGCGACGTGCGGGTGGTGATCGATGTGTCGGCTGCCGTGACGCCGAAGAGCTTTTCCCTGGCGCCCAACCAGCAGTACGGCAATCGCCTGGTGGTCGACCTGTTCGACCAGGAAGCCGCCGCCGCTGAAGCCAGCGCGCCTCAAGTCGCCACGGCGCCGAGCGCGCCCCAGGTTCCCGTTACCCCGACCCAGCCGGCGCCCAGCAAATTGCCGCCGGTGCCGGGTGGCAAGCGCGATATAGTCGTTGCCATCGACGCCGGCCACGGCGGCGAGGACCCCGGTGCCCTCGGCCCCAAGGGGCAGCATGAAAAGAACGTGACCCTCGCCATTGCCAAGGAGTTGCAGCGCCAGATCAGCCAGGAAAAAGGCTTCCGCGGCGAACTGGTGCGAACCGGCGACTATTTCATCCCGCTGCGCAAGCGCACCGAGATCGCCCGCAAGAAGGGCGCCGACCTCTTCGTCTCCATCCATGCCGACGCCGCGCCCAGCCGCAGTGCCTTCGGTGCCTCGGTATTCGCCCTGTCGGACCGTGGTGCCACCTCGGAAACTGCGCGCTGGTTGGCCGACAACGAAAACCGTTCCGACCTGATCGGTGGCGTGGGCAGCGTCAGCCTGGACGACAAGGACCGCATGCTCGCCGGGGTGCTGTTGGACCTGTCCATGACCGCCACCATGTCCTCCAGCCTCAATGTCGGGCAGAAGGTGCTGTCCAACGTCGGCCGCGTCACCTCGTTGCACAAGCGCCGGGTGGAGCAGGCGGGCTTCATGGTGCTGAAGTCGCCGGACATCCCGTCGATCCTGGTGGAAACCGGCTTCATCTCCAATCACAACGAGTCCCAGAAGCTGGCGTCCCCGAGCCACCAGCAGGCGCTGGCGCGCTCGATCCAGACGGGCGTGAAGCAGTTCTTCCAGCAGAACCCGCCGCCTGGCACTTACATCGCCTGGCTGCGTGATCAGGGCAAGATCGCCGTCGGCCCGCGCGAGCACGTGGTCACCTCCGGCGAGAGCCTGGCGCTGATCGCCCAGCGCTACGAGGTGAGCATGGCTGCCTTGCGCAAGGCCAATTCCCTGGCAAACGACAACATCAAGGTCGGCCAGACCCTGACCATCCCCGCCGCGACCCTGGCGGCCCAGCCATGAGTACGTTGCCGCGCATCCACCTGTTGAGCCCGCGGTTGGCGAACCAGATCGCCGCTGGCGAGGTGGTCGAGCGGCCCGCCTCGGTCATCAAGGAGCTGCTGGAGAACAGCCTGGATGCCGGCGCGCGGCGCATCGACGTGGAAGTGGAGCAGGGCGGCATCAAGCTGTTGCGGGTGCGCGACGACGGCGGCGGCATTCCGGCGGACGACCTGCCCCTGGCGCTGGCTCGCCACGCGACCAGCAAGATCCGTGACCTGGAAGACCTTGAGCGGGTCATGAGCCTGGGCTTTCGTGGTGAGGCACTGGCGTCCATCAGCTCGGTGGCGCGCCTGACCATGACCTCCCGCACCGCCGACGCCGACCAGGCCTGGCAGGTCGAGACCGAAGGCCGCGACATGGAAGCGCGGGTGCAGCCTGCCGCCCATCCCGTGGGCACCTCGGTGGAGGTGCGCGACCTGTTCTTCAACACCCCGGCCCGGCGCAAGTTCCTGCGGGCGGAGAAGACCGAATTCGACCACCTGCAGGAAGTCATCAAGCGGCTGGCCCTGGCCCGCTTCGACGTAGCCTTTCACCTGCGCCACAACGGCAAGACCATCTTCGCTCTGCACGAGGCGCGTGACGCCATCGCCCGCGCCCGCCGCGTCGCCACCGTATGCGGCCCGGCCTTCCTGGAGCAGGCCCTGCCCATAGAAGTCGAGCGCAATGGCCTGCACCTCTGGGGCTGGGTCGGCCTGCCGACCTTCTCCCGCAGCCAGGCGGACCTGCAGTACTTCTATGTGAATGGCCGCATGGTGCGCGACAAACTGGTCGCCCACGCCGTCCGCCAGGCCTACCGGGATGTGCTGTACAACGGCCGGCACCCCACCTTCGTGCTGTTCTTCGAGGTCGATCCGGCGGTTGTCGATGTCAACGTGCACCCGACCAAGCACGAGGTGCGCTTCCGCGACAGCCGCATGGTCCACGATTTCCTCTACGGAACCCTGCACCGCGCCCTGGGCGAGATACGCCCCGAGGATCAGCTGGCGGCGCCGGCGGCCACCGATGCCGTGGTGCGCCCGAGCGGTCTCGCCGCCGGCGAGTTCGGGCCCCAGGGTGAGATGAGTCTGGCTGCCAATGTGCTGGAACAGCCATCGCCCGAGCCGTCCTGGCGTCCGTCGTCCGGTGGTTATCAGGCGCCGCGTCCGCAGCCCGCTGTTCCCGTCGCCGAAGCCCAGGGAGCCTATCGCGAGTTCTTCGCCCCGCTGCCCGCCGCTGCTGCGCCTGCCGCCCTGCCCGAATCCCAGGGCGATGTGCCGCCGCTCGGTTATGCCCTCGCTCAGCTGAAGGGCATCTACATCCTGGCCGAGAATGCCCAGGGCCTGGTACTGGTGGACATGCACGCAGCCCACGAGCGCATCACTTACGAGCGCCTGAAGCTGGCCATGGCCAGCGAAGGGCTCAAGGGGCAGCCCTTGCTGGTGCCGGAGTCCATCGCCGTGAGCCAGCGTGAGGCCGATTGCGCCGAAGAGCATGGTGAATGGTTCCGCCGCCTGGGCTTCGAACTGCAGCGCCTGGGCCCGGAAACCCTTGCCATCCGTCAGATTCCCGCCCTGCTGAAACAGGCCGAGGCCTCGCAGCTGGTGCGTGACGTGCTTTCCGACCTGCTGGAATACGGCACCAGTGACCGTATCCAGGCTCACCTGAACGAATTGCTCGGCACCATGGCCTGCCACGGTGCCGTGCGTGCCAACCGCCGGCTGACCCAGCCGGAAATGAACGCTCTGCTGCGCGACATGGAACATACCGAGCGCAGCGGTCAGTGCAACCATGGGCGTCCGACCTGGACGCAACTGGGGATGGATGACCTGGACAAGCTGTTCCTGCGGGGACGGTAGAGCCGATCCATAAGCGCCTGTGGAAGCACTTGGCCGGATGAGGGTTCTCGTCCGGCCATCGGCCCGCAGCCTCCTAGCCAGCCTTTCGAGTTCGCCAATGTCCCGACTTCCTCCTGCCATCTTCCTGATGGGCCCCACGGCCGCCGGCAAGACCGATCTGGCCCTGGAGCTGGCGCGAGCCTTGCCGTGCGAGCTGATCAGCGTCGATTCCGCGCTGATCTACCGCGGCATGGACATCGGCACCGCCAAGCCGGAAAAGTCCATCCTGGCTGAGTTTCCCCATCGCTTGATCGATATCCGCGACCCGGCCGAGAGTTACTCCGCCGCGGAGTTCCGTGCCGATGCCCTGACCGCCATGGCGGAAATCACCGCCAAGGGGCGGATTCCGCTGCTGGTGGGCGGCACCATGCTTTATTACAAGGCGTTGCTGGAGGGGCTGGCGGACATGCCCAGTGCCGATCCGCACGTGCGGGCAGAGCTGGAGGCCCGTGCCGCCCGTGAAGGCTGGGACGCACTGCACCGGGAGCTGGCGGCGGTGGACCCGGAATCCGCGGCGCGCATCCACCCCAATGACCCGCAGCGCCTGACCCGTGCGCTGGAGGTCTACAAGGTCAGCGGCCTCACCATGACCGCCCATCGTCAGCGCCAAACCGCGCAAAATCTGGCCGGGAACGCGCAAGGTTCGGCGCATTTGCCGTATACTGTGGCGCACTTGGCCATCGCGCCGGCGCAGCGTCAGGTTTTGCACGAAAGAATTGCGCAACGTTTTCGCCTGATGCTGGAACAGGGCTTCATCAATGAGGTCGAAGCGCTGCGCAGCAGAAGTGACTTGCATCCAGGGTTGCCGTCTATAAGGGCGGTCGGTTACCGCCAGGTCTGGGATTACCTGGATGGCGGGCTGACACGGGCCGAGATGGAGGAGCGGGGCATCATCGCCACCCGCCAGCTCGCCAAAAGGCAATTCACCTGGTTACGCAGTTGGTCCGATCTGTACTGGTTGGACAGCCTGGCTTGCGACAATCTGCCGCGTACCTTGAAATACCTGAAGTCGGTCTCCATATTGATCTGAGACCTCGCCGGTAACCGTCTATCCTTGGGGGTAGGGCGGCATTGGCTATTTTTCCTGTCATTTGAAAACTAAAACGATTGATCCCTAAAGGAGTGCGGCACATGTCAAAAGGGCATTCGCTACAAGACCCTTACCTCAATACCCTGCGTAAGGAGCGCGTACCGGTTTCCATCTACCTGGTCAACGGCATCAAGCTGCAGGGCCAGATCGAGTCCTTCGACCAGTTCGTGATTCTGCTGAAGAACACTGTCAGCCAGATGGTCTACAAGCACGCTATTTCCACCGTTGTACCGAGTCGTCCGGTACGCCTGCCCAGCGCTTCCGAGCAAGAGCAGCCTGAGCCGGGTAACGCCTGATAGGAGACTGCTTTGTTTTTCGAACGCCCTGGTGGTGGTGAACGGGCCATCCTGGTTCACCTGGAAGGTCAAGATCCCGAGGCGCGCGAAGACCCGCAAGAGTTCCTGGAGCTTGCACGTTCGGCCGGTGCGGATACGGTGGCATTCGTCTCCGTTACCCGCCACCAGCCAACGGCCAAGTACCTGATCGGCAGCGGCAAGGTCGACGAACTGCATGACTTGGTCAAGGCCGAAAAGGCCGAGCTGGTCATCTTCAATCACACCCTCACGCCGAGTCAGGAGCGCAACCTTGAGCGCGCCTTCGAGTGCCGGGTGCTCGACCGTACCGGCCTGATTCTCGATATCTTCGCCCAGCGCGCCCGAACCCATGAGGGCAAGCTGCAAGTCGAACTGGCCCAGCTCAATCACATGAGCACGCGCCTGGTGCGGGGCTGGACCCACCTTGAACGCCAGAAAGGCGGTATCGGTCTGCGTGGCCCGGGTGAAACCCAATTGGAAACCGACCGTCGTCTGCTGCGTGTACGCATTCGTCAGATCAAGCAGCGCCTGGAAAAGGTCCGCAGTCAGCGCGAGCAGGCACGCCGTGGCCGCAAGCGCGCCGACATCCCGGCAGTCTCCCTGGTCGGTTACACCAACGCCGGCAAGTCCACCCTGTTCAATTCGCTGACCACGTCCGAGGTCTACGCGGCCGACCAACTCTTCGCCACGCTCGACCCTACTCTGCGCCGGCTGGAGTTGGATGATCTGGGGCCGATCGTGCTGGCGGACACCGTAGGCTTCATTCGCCACCTGCCGCACAAGCTGGTAGAGGCCTTCCGGGCTACCCTTGAAGAATCCTCCAACGCCGATCTCCTGCTGCATGTGATCGATGCCCATGAGCCCGAGCGCATGGCGCAGATCGAGCAGGTGCTGGCGGTGCTGGGCGAGATCGGTGCCGAGGGCCTGCCTATGCTGGAGGTCTACAACAAGGTGGACCTGCTGGAAAACGTCGAGCCGCACATCCAGCGCGACGGAGACGGCAAGCCCGAGCGGGTCTGGCTTTCGGCGCGCGACGGGAATGGCCTCGAGTTGCTGGAGCAGGCGGTGGCCGAGTTGCTGGGTGAGGACCTGTTCGTCGGTACCCTGCGCCTGCCGCAGCGTTTCGGTCGGTTGCGGGCGCAGTTCTTCGCAATGGGTGCCGTGCAGACCGAAGAGCACAACGAGGTCGGCGACATCCTGTTGGCGGTGCGTTTGCCGCGCGTCGAACTGAACCGGCTCGTCAGCCGCGAGGGTTGGCAGCCGAGCGAGTTCCTCGAGCAACACACTTTGCAATAAAGCCCGTTTAGGTGATTTTGCCGCGGGCCGCGGGCTTGGGTAGCATGGGCGGGCGCGCCGTGGGCGCGTCTTTGCTTTATCAGTATGGAGAGCGCTATGGCTTGGAACGAGCCGGGTGGCAATTCGAATAACCAGGACCCCTGGGGTGGGCGCCGTGGCGGCGACCGCAAAGGGCCACCGGACCTGGACGAAGCCTTCCGCAAGCTGCAGGACAGCCTGAATGGATTGTTCGGCAGCGGCAAGAAACGTGGCGGCGGTGACGAAGGCGGCGGCAGATCGGGCGGTTTCGGCCTGCTCGGCATCGGCCTGGCCTTGCTTGCCGTGGTCTGGTTGTACAGTGCGGTTTATGTGGTGGACGAGCAGGAGCAGGCCGTGGTGCTGCGCTTCGGCAAATACTACGAGACCGTCGGTCCCGGCCTGAACATCTATTTCCCGCCGATCGACCGCAAGTTCCAGGAGAACGTCACCCGCGAGCGCGCCTATAGCAAGCAGGGTCAGATGCTCACCGAGGACGAGAACATCGTCGAAGTGCCGCTCACCGTCCAGTACAAGATCAGCAACCTCCAGGACTTCGTGCTGAACGTCGATCAGCCCGAGGTCAGCCTGCAGCACGCCACCGAAAGCGCCCTGCGCCATGTGGTCGGGTCCACCGAAATGGACCAGGTGCTGACCGAGGGTCGCGAACTGATGGCCAGCGAGATCAAGGAGCGCCTGCAGCGCTTCCTCGACAACTACCGCACGGGTATCACCGTCACCCAGGTCAACGTGCAGAGCGCGGCTGCCCCGCGTGAAGTGCAGGAAGCGTTCGACGACGTAATCCGCGCCCGCGAAGACGAACAGCGTGCCAAGAACCAGGCCGAGGCCTATGCCAATGCTGTGGTGCCCGAGGCTCGCGGCCAGGCTCAGCGCATCATCGAGGATGCCAACGGCTACCGCGATGAAGTCGTCTCCCGCGCCCAGGGTGAGGCCGACCGCTTCAGCAAGCTGCTCGTCGAATACCAGAAAGCACCGGAAGTGACTCGCCAGCGCCTCTACCTCGAAACCATGCAGGACGTGCTGGCCAACACCAGCAAGGTCTTGATTTCCGGCAAGGAAGGCCAGAGCAACCTGCTTTACCTGCCGCTGGACAAGATGATCGACAACCGCGGTGGCAGCGCCGCGCCGGCGGCTCCAGCCGCATCGGCCACCACCAGCGGCAGCGACCTCGGTTCGCGCGTCGCCACTGACTTGCAGCAGCGCAATCTGCGTTCCAGGGAGAGTCGCTGATGAGCAATAAATCGCTGTTTGCCCTGATCGGCGGCGTGGTGGTGGCCCTGCTTCTGTGGAGCAGCCTGTACATCGTGTCGCAGACCGAAAAGGCCGTGCTGCTGCAGTTCGGTCGCATCGTCGAGGCGGACGTGCAGCCCGGCATTCACTTCAAGATTCCGTACGTCAACCAGGTGCGCAAGTTCGATGCCCGCCTGCTGACCCTGGACTCGCCGACCCAGCGCTTCCTCACTCTGGAGAAGAAGGCGGTGATGGTGGACGCCTACGCCAAGTGGCGAGTGGCCGATGCCGAGCGCTTCTACACTGCCACCTCCGGCATGAAGCAGATCGCCGACGAGCGCCTGTCCCGTCGTCTCGAGGCGGGCCTGCGCGACCAGTTCGGCAAGCGCACCCTGCACGAGGTGGTATCCGGCGAGCGGGATTCGCTGATGGCCGACATCACCGCGACCCTGAACCGCATGGCCAGCAAGGAGCTGGGCATCGAGGTAGTGGACGTGCGTGTGAAGGCCATCGACCTGCCGAAGGAAGTGAACCGCAGCGTGTTTGAGCGGATGAGCACCGAGCGTGAACGTGAGGCCCGTGAACACCGCGCCAAGGGTTCGGAGCTGGCCGAGGGTATTCGTGCCGATGCTGACCGTCAGCGCCGCGTTCTGCTGGCCGAGGCCTATCGCGAGGCCGAGGAGACCCGCGGTGATGGCGACGCCAAAGCGGCGGCGATCTACGCCAAGTCCTACGGACAGGACCAGGAGTTCTATGCCTTCTACCGTAGCCTCCAGGCCTACCGCGAAAGCTTCGCCAACAAGAGCGACGTGATGGTGCTGGACCCCAATAGCGAGTTCTTCCGCTATCTGGACAAGGCCGCACGCTGAATCAGTCACCCCGGCGGACGCTCATCGTCCGCCGGGGTGACCGCCAAGGAAAACGTGTTATCATGGGTCAGCCGGGAAATCCCGGCTTTTTTGCGTCCGCGGGAATCATGTGGCAGGAACTCGGCATTGCGTTTTGTCTGATGCTGGTGCTGGAAGGCATCCTGCCCTTCCTCTATCCGCGCCGTTGGCGCACCGCGGTACTTGGGTTGGCGGAGTTCAAGGACCGCCATCTCCGCCTGATGGGCCTGTCCAGCATGTTGCTGGGGACTGGCCTCCTGTATCTGCTTCACTGATGGCTTGCCGCCCGGCTGAGAGGGGATTGGCGAAATGGCAACGGTAGATCGCTGGCTGCTGCCAGACGGTATCGAAGAAGTACTGCCGCCCGAGGCGGCACGCATCGAGGCAGCCCGCCGCCAGGTGCTGGATCTGTTCCAGCGTTGGGGCTATGACTTCGTGGTCACTCCGCACATCGAATATCTCGAGTCTCTGCTGACCGGTGCCGGTCAGGACCTCGACCTGCGTACCTTCAAGGTGACCGACCCGCAGTCGGGCCACCTGATGGGGTTCCGCGCCGACATCACGCCGCAGGTGGCGCGTATCGACGCCCACACCCTGCGCCGCGAAGGCCCGAACCGCCTGTGCTACGCCGGCAGCGTGTTGCATGCACAGCCGCGTGCGCTGTCCACGTCGCGCAGCCCGATCCAGTTGGGCGCTGAGCTTTATGGCGACGCCAGCCCGGCCAGCGATGTGGAAGTCATCAGCCTGATGCTGGAAATGCTCGAGCTGGCCGCGGTGCCGGACGTGCACATGGACCTCGGTCATGTCGGCATCTACCGTGGCCTGGCCACGGCCGCCGGCCTTTCCGGCGAGGTTGAACGCAGCCTGTTCGATGCCTTGCAGCGCAAGGCGGTGGATGAGGTCGCCGAGCTCACCGACGACCTGCCCCACGAACTGGCGTCCATGCTCCGCTCGCTGGCCGAGCTCTGCGGCGGCCGCGAGGTGCTGGACCTGGCCCAGGGCGTGCTGATGGATGCGCCCACCGAGGTGCACCGCGCCCTGGATGAGCTGATCGCCATCGCCGATGCGCTGGAGCTGCGTTATCCCGAGCTGCCGCTCTATTTCGACCTGGGCGAGCTGCGCGGCTACCACTATCACACTGGCGTGGTGTTCGCCGCGTTCGTGCCGGGCGTCGGGCAGTCCATCGCCCAGGGCGGTCGCTACGACGACATCGGCGCCGACTTCGGTCGTGCCCGTCCCGCCACTGGTTTCTCCACTGACCTGAAGACCCTGGTGACCCTGGGCAGCATGGTGCTGGATCAGCCAGTGCCCGGCATCTGGGCGCCCGACAGCCACGACCCTTACCTCTGGTATGAGGTCAAGCGCCTGCGTGCCGATGGTCAGCGCGTGGTGCAGGCCCTGCCGGGGCAGGAAGTGGCAAGTGCGCGGGAGGCCGATTGCGATCGTCAGCTGGTCCTGCTTGAGGGGCGCTGGCAGGTGGCGGCGTTCTCCTAGGAAGTGGTTTCATGGTTGGCGCTGATGGGCCGGCCACTCACGAGTTTCCGTGTTTTCCGCCGGCGGTTGCCGGCATCGAGCTTCTGCGAAGAGGACAAGTGTTATGGGTAAGAATGTCGTAGTCCTGGGCACCCAGTGGGGTGATGAGGGTAAGGGCAAGATCGTCGATCTGCTGACCGACCAGGCTGCCGCCGTCGTGCGTTACCAGGGTGGCCACAACGCTGGCCACACCCTGGTGATCGATGGCGAGAAGACCGTGCTGCACCTGATCCCGTCCGGCATCCTGCGCGAGAACGTCGAGTGCCTGATCGGCAACGGCGTGGTCGTGGCGCCCGATGCGCTGATGCGCGAAATCACCAAGCTGGAAGAGAAGGGTGTGCCGGTGCGTGAGCGCCTGCGCATCAGCCCGGCTTGCACCCTGATCCTGCCGTACCACGTCGCCCTGGACCAGGCGCGTGAAAAGGCCCGTGGCGATGCCAAGATCGGCACCACCGGCCGCGGCATCGGCCCGGCCTACGAAGACAAGGTGGCCCGTCGCGGCCTGCGCATCGGCGACCTGTTCCACCGCGAGCGCTTCGCCGCCAAGCTGGGCGAGTTGCTGGACTACCACAACTTCGTCCTGCAGCACTATTACAAGGAGCCGGCGGTCGACTTCCAGAAGACCCTGGACGAGGCTCTGGCCTATGCCGAGCTGCTCAAGCCGATGATGACCGACGTCGCCGCGCGCCTGCACCAGCTGCGCAAGCAGGGCGCCTACATCATGTTCGAAGGCGCCCAGGGCTCGCTGCTGGATATCGACCACGGCACCTACCCCTACGTCACCAGCTCCAACACCACCGCTGGCGGCACCGCTACCGGTTCCGGCTTCGGCCCGCTGTATCTCGACTACATCCTGGGTATCACCAAGGCCTACACCACCCGCGTGGGTTCCGGTCCCTTCCCGACCGAACTGTTCGATGACACCGGTGCCTACCTGGCCAAGCGTGGCCATGAATTCGGCTCCACCACCGGCCGTGCTCGCCGTTGCGGCTGGTTCGACGCCGTTATCCTGCGTCGCGCCATCGAGATCAACAGCCTCTCCGGCCTCTGCCTGACCAAGCTGGACGTGCTGGACGGTCTGGAAACCATCCGCATCTGCACCGGCTACAAGGGTGCCAATGGCGAGCTGCTGGACGACGCGCCGACCGACGCCGACAGCTACATCGGCCTGCAGCCGGTCTACGAGGAAATGCCGGGCTGGAGCGAGTCCACCGTCGGCGCCAAGAGCCTGGAAGAACTGCCGGCCAACGCCCGCGCCTACATCAAGCGCGTGGAAGAGCTCGTGGGTGCGCCCATCGACATCATCTCCACCGGCCCGGACCGTAACGAGACGATCATCCTGCGTCACCCCTACGCCTGAGTCGTCTGACTCCCCCGAAGGGCCGCCCAGTGCGGCCCTTCGTCGTTTTCGGGGACGAAAAATCCGCACTGCCGGTCGGCACGCACCTTGCTGCACTTCATAAATCCACGTTGTTGCCGTTACAGGGGTAACGGTCATGAAGGAGCCGCAAGTCGTGTCAGCCATCCTGTCATTGTTGCAAAGTCGTTTGCTGCGTCCGGTCTTCCTTGCCTTGGGGTTGGCCCTGCTGGCGCAGGTGGTGGTGGCCGTCGTCCTGACGCGGGGCACGGTGAATTCCCTGGTCGATGAACTCGGCGTACGCCTGGGTGGCGACACCCAGCGCCTGGCCGGTGACCTGGAGCAGGCCGGGGAGGAGGTTTCGGGCAGCCTGGGCGCGCTTTCCGCGAAGACCCGCGAACGCCTGGGCGTCGCCTTGAGCGAGCGACTCCAGCAGGAGCAGGGTCAACTGCGCCAGACGCTGGAGCAGAATCTCAAGGAGTCGGCCAACGATCTCGCCCAGTTGCTCGCGGCCGTCGCGCCGCGTGCCATGTGGGACAACGACATCCCCACCCTGTCCGACTTCGCTCGCCGTGCCCAGCGCAATCCCAATGTGCTTTTTGTCGTCTACGACGACGCCAGTGGCCAGCACCTGACCCGCTACCTCAATCGCGAGAACCCGCAGATCAAGGCCCTGCTGGCCAAGGGGCAGGGTGAGCGGGCGCTGGACAAGGTTCTGCATGCGGCGGCCGGCGACCCCGCCGTGTACCTGGTCGAGGCGCTCATCAGTCCCAACGGCGTGGAGATCGGCAAGGTGCGCATGGGTGTGTCCACCGCAATGGTGGAGCAGCAGTTGAAGGCCCTGGACCAGCGCTTCTCCAGCCTGATCGCCAGTGGCGGCGAACTGGTGGGACAGAGCCTTGCCGGTGCCGCCACCGAGAGCAGCGCGGCCCTGACTGCGCGCTTGCAGTCGGCACGTGAGGTGGCCGGCAACATGAGCACTGGCACCCGCCTGGCGGTTGAGGAAGCAGCGGGCGAATTGCGCTGGCGCATCGGCCTGGGATTGGCGCTTGTTGGCCTGGGCGTGCTGCTGGTGCTGGCCGTGGTGCTGGGGCGGCGGGTTGTGGCGCGCCTGCGCCTGTTGATCGCCGCCCTGAACGATCTGGCTGCCGGGGAGGGCGATCTGACCCGTCGGGTGCAGCTGGATAGTGGCGACGAAGTGGGTGAGATGGCTGCCGCGGTGAACCGTTTCGTCGACAAGCTACAGCCCATAGTTCGCGAGGCGGGCGATGTGGCTTCGCGTACCGGGGTGGAGATCGAGGCGTTGTCCCGACGCAGCCAATCCGCCGAGGCTGCGGCCCATCGTCAGCGCAGCGAAGTGGAAGGCAGCCTGAGTGCGCTGGCCAATATGGTGGACGAGGCTCGCTCCGAAAGTCAGGCGATGCAGGATGCCTTGCGCCAGGTGGGTGAAATCCGTCAGGCCGCCCAGGACAATGCGGCGATCGCGCGTAAGGTGGGTGGATTGATCGGGGTCCTGGAGGAGCGGGTGCAGAATGGCTCCGAAGTGATCGAGCGGTTGGCGCGGCAGAGTGAGCAGATCGAGATGGTGCTGTCGGTGATTCATGGCATCGCCGAGCAGACCAACCTGTTGGCGCTGAATGCCGCCATCGAAGCTGCTCGGGCGGGGGAGAGCGGGCGCGGTTTTGCGGTAGTGGCTGACGAGGTGCGGGCGCTGGCCAGCAAGACTCAGCAATCCACGGGGGACATCCAGGAGCATATCGTCGCCTTGCAGACCGGTGCGCGTGAGGCGGTGTCGGCAATTTCCCAGGCCCGTCAGCGAGCGGTGGAGGGGCTGGAGGCGCTGCGCGACAGCGAGCGGCTGCAGCAGGGTGTGCAGCAGGCGGTGGAGCAGGTCCATGGTGCGGTCCAGGCTGCGGCTCGTGCCGCGGAACACCAGGCGGCGGGTGCCGACGGCGTGCGTGGCCGGGTGGATGTGATCCATACGCAAGCCCGACTCGCGGCGGAAGCCGTCGCGGCGACGGCCAGCAGTGGGCGCGTGCTCGCCGGTCTGGCCGATCAGCTAAAGGCCAGCCTGGGTCAGTTCAGGGCGTAGTCGATGCGGGGAGCGGGGGCGGGGCGCAGGCCCGGCCCCCTGATCTGGCCGTGAGCGCGGGGAATGCGAAGGCCAGAAAGCACAAAGCCGAGCAGAGCTCGGCTTTGTTGAAGAGTGGTGCCCAGGAGAAGACTCGAACTTCCACGGTGTTGCCACCGCTAGGACCTGAACCTAGTGCGTCTACCAATTCCGCCACCTGGGCACATTGCGATGATCGCTCATCGACTTATACGGACTTCATCGAGGTAGTCGATACGGATCCGTACAATCCGTTTAACGCGAAACCGAGATTTTCGGCTCGGATTCTGAATAATGGTGCCCAGGAGAAGACTCGAACTTCCACGGTGTTGCCACCGCTAGGACCTGAACCTAGTGCGTCTACCAATTCCGCCACCTGGGCACTGGATGCGATGATTGCTCATCCGCTTCCTTCACAACGTCTCAGCGACGCTGTGGGCGCGAACTATACGAGCCGACTTTTGTGTTGTAAACCCCTGAGCGCGAAAAAAATTATTCTTCGGCCGAAGCTGACCGACAATTGGAATTCGCGCTTCAATAGACACATGGCAAATCCCTCTATATGGATAAAAAGGTGATCACCCCCTGATGGCCGATTGGCAGAACCTCGACCCCGAGGCCGCTCGCGAGGCGGAAAAATACGAAAACCCCATCCCCAGCCGCGAGTTGATCCTGCAGCGCCTCGATGAGCGCGGTGCCCCGGCCAGCCGGGAGCAACTGGTGGAGGAGTTCGGCCTGACCACGGACGAACAGTTGGAAGCCCTGCGCCGTCGCCTCCGCGCCATGGAGCGCGATGGGCAGCTTATCTATACCCGCCGCGGCACCTATGCGCCGGTCGACAAGCTCGACCTGATCTGCGGCCGCATCAGCGGACACCGCGACGGTTTCGGCTTCCTCATTCCCGACGACGGCAGTGACGACCTCTTCCTCAGCCCGGCGCAGATGCGCCTGGTATTCGACGGTGATCGCGCGCTGGCGCGGGTCGCCGGGCTCGATCGGCGCGGCCGGCGCGAAGGCGCGCTGGTGGAGATCATCGAGCGCGCCCATGAAACCCTGGTCGGACGCTTCTTCGAGGAAAGCGGGATCGCCCGCGTGGTCGCGGACAATCCGAAGATCCAGCAGGAGGTCCTGGTGCCCTCCGGCAAGCAGGGCGCCGCCAAGCACGGCCAGTTCGTCCAGGTGAAGATCGAGCAATGGCCGAGCAACTTCCGCCTGGCCCAGGGCGAAGTGGTAGAGGTGCTGGGCGACTACATGGCGCCAGGCATGGAAATCGAAGTCGCCCTGCGCAGCTACGACATTCCCCATGAGTGGCCCGCCGCCGTGGTCAAGGAAGCCGCCAAGCTCAAGCCCGAGGTGGCCGAGAAGGACAAGGAAAAGCGCATCGACCTGCGCGACCTGCCCCTGGTCACCATCGACGGCGAGGACGCCCGCGACTTCGACGACGCCGTCTACGCCGAGGCCCGCAAGGGTGGCGGCTGGCGCCTGATCGTCGCCATCGCCGACGTTTCCCACTATGTGAAGGTGGGCTCGGCGCTGGATGAGGAAGCGGCCAATCGCGGCAACTCGGTGTACTTCCCGGAGAAGGTCATCCCGATGCTGCCGGAGGTGCTGTCCAATGGCCTCTGCTCGCTGAACCCGCTGGTGGATCGCCTGGCCATGGTCTGCGACATGACCATCTCCCGCGCCGGCAAGATGACCGGTTACGAGTTCTACGAGGCGGTGATCCATTCCCATGCGCGGCTCACCTACACCAAGGTCAGCCAGTTCCTGGAAACCCCGGAGTCCACCGAGGCCAAGCTGTTCGCCGAACAGTTGCCGCATCTGGTCAAGCCGCTGGAGCAGCTCTACAAGCTCTTCAAGGTGCTGCTGGCGGCACGCCAGGTGCGCGGCGCCATCGATTTCGAAACCCAGGAGACGCGCATCGTCTTCGGCGCCGACCGCAAGATCTCCGAGATCCTGCCGACCCAGCGCAACGACGCCCACAAGCTGATCGAGGAGTGCATGCTGTGCGCCAACGTGGCCACCGCGCGCTTCTTCATGCAGCATGAGATCCCTGCGCTCTACCGCATCCACGAAGGGCCGCCCAGCGAGCGCCTGGACAAGCTGCGGCAGTTCCTCGCCGAGCTGGGCCTGTCCCTCAACCGTGGCAAGAGCGAGCCGACGCCAAGCGACTACCAGGCACTGCTGGAGAAGGTGCGCGAGCGTCCGGACTTCCACCTGATCCAGACGGTGATGCTGCGCTCCCTGAGCCAGGCGGTGTACAGCCCGGACAATCAGGGCCACTTCGGCCTCAATTACGACGCCTATACGCACTTCACCTCGCCCATCCGTCGTTATCCGGACCTGCTGGTGCACCGCGCCATCCGCGGCCTGATCCGCTCCAAGCGCGAGAGCGCCCATGTGCGACGCGCCGGCGCGGCGAGCATGCCCAAGGCGCGCATCTATCCGTACGACGAGCCGCGCCTGGCGCAGCTCGGCGAGCAATGCTCGATGACCGAGCGCCGCGCCGACGAAGCCACCCGCGACGTCACCAACTGGTTGAAGTGCGAGTACATGCGCGACCGCGTGGGCGAGACCTTCCCCGGCGTGATCACCGCAGTGACCGGTTTCGGCATCTTCGTCGAGCTGATCGACATCTATGTCGAAGGCCTGGTGCACGTCACGGCCTTGCCCGGCGACTACTACCACTTCGATCCGATTCACCATCGCCTGTCCGGCGAGCGCAGTGGCCGCAGCTTCCGCCTGGGTGACGAAGTGGAAGTCGTGGTGGCACGGGTCGACCTGGACGAACGCAAGATCGACTTCGAGCTTTCCGACAACGTCCTCACCGCGCCCGTAGGCCGCAAGCAGCGCGGTGCCGAAAAGCCCGTGCCGGCTAAAGCCAAGGCCAAGGTCGCCGAGCCCAAGGTGGGCAAGGGGCGTGGTCGTGGCGCCAAGGCTGCCGCGCGTGCCGCCGCCCAGGAGAAACCCTGGCATGAGCCGCAGGCCGCGGTGGCGCCGCGCCGTCAGCGTGCTGGCAAGGTCCAGGCACTGCCCGCCGTACCGCCGGAAATGCTCGCCCAGGCCGAGGAGATGCTTGGAAACACCGATGTGGACAGGAGTCGCGCCCTCAAGCAGGCCCTGCTGAGCGAGGCCCGGCAGGGTGCCAAGGCCAGCAAGGGCACGCGCCCGGCGCAGAAGGCCCTGGACAAGCCAGCCAGGGGTGATGAGAAGACCGCCACCCAGCCGCCGAAGAAGAAAGCCAAGGCGGCGAAGGCCAAGGCCGCCAGCAAACCCTCGAAACACCGTAAAGGGCCGCCGAAACCCAAGGCGCCCGGTAGCAAGGTCAAGAAATGAGCCAGTTGGAAAAGGTCTACGGCGTGCATGCCGTGGAGGCGCTGCTGCGCCACCACCCCAAACGCGTGAAGCAGCTGTGGCTGGCGGAAAGCCGGCATGATCCACGGGTCCAGGTTCTCCTCGACCTGGCCGGGCAGCACCGTATCGCGGTCGGCCACAAGGATCGCCATGAGTTGGACGAGTGGGCCGAAGGAGTCCACCAGGGCGTGGTGGCTGAGGTCAGCCCCAGCCAGGTCTGGGGCGAGAACATGCTCGACGAGCTGCTCGAACGCACGTCTGGCGCACCGCTGCTGCTGGCGCTGGACGGTGTCACCGACCCGCACAACCTCGGCGCCTGCCTGCGTACCGCCGATGCGGCGGGCGTACTGGCGGTGATCGTGCCCAAGGACAAGTCCGCCACCCTCAATGCTACGGTACGCAAGGTGGCCTGCGGCGCGGCGGAGGTCATGCCGCTGGTGGCCGTGACCAACCTCTCGCGCACCCTGGAGAAGCTGCAGAAGAAGGGGCTCTGGGTGGTCGGCACCGCCGGTGAGGCGGAGCAGGCGGTCTATGATCAGGACATGACCGGCCCCACCGTGCTGGTGATGGGTGCCGAAGGCAAGGGCATGCGTCGCCTGACTCGCGAGCATTGCGATTATCTGGTCAAGCTGCCCATGGCCGGCAGCGTCAGCAGCCTGAACGTCTCGGTGGCCACCGGCATCTGCCTGTTCGAGGCGGTCCGTCAAAGAAAGCTGAAAGCCTGAAGCCGGTGCAGGGGCGAATGAATTCGCCCCTGCAAGGCCCCGGCGCGCCTCCAGCTTTCAGCTGTTCAAATAATCGTCAATCTTTCTTGCGCGGCATTCGGGCCTTCTCTAGAATGTCGCCCCTTGCCGTGGGGGCAGGCTCGCGCACGTCCCCGGCCCGGCAAGCCAAAACGAGATATTCACTCCTTGCCTGACCACGACGTTGGCAGGCTACAACCCGTAAGGAGCATTTATGCGTCATTACGAAATCATCTTCCTGGTTCACCCGGACCAGAGCGAGCAGGTTGGCGGCATGGTTGAGCGCTACACCAAGCTCATCGAAGAAGACGGTGGCAAGGTTCACCGCCTGGAAGACTGGGGCCGTCGTCAGCTGGCCTACGCCATCAACAACGTTCACAAGGCTCACTACGTGATGCTGAACGTTGAGTGCAGCGGCAAGGCCCTGGCCGAGCTGGAAGACAACTTCCGCTACAACGACGCCGTGATCCGTAACCTGGTCATCCGTCGCGACGAAGCCGTCACTGGCCAGTCCGAGATGCTCAAGGCCGAGGAAAACCGCAGCGAGCGCCGCGAGCGCCGCGAGCGCGTTGAGACTGACGCTGCCGCCGAAGGCGATGACAGCGACAACGCTGACGAGTAATCCACGGATCTATTGAGGAGCCAAGTTCATGGCACGTTTCTTCCGTCGTCGTAAGTTCTGCCGTTTCACCGCTGAAGGCGTGAAAGAGATCGACTTCAAGGATCTCAACACCCTGAAGGCCTACATCTCCGAAACCGGCAAGATCGTTCCGAGCCGTATCACCGGCACCAAAGCCAAGTATCAGCGTCAGCTGGCCACCGCTATCAAGCGCGCCCGCTACCTGGCCCTGCTGCCCTACACCGACAGCCACGGCCGTTGATCTCGGTCGGTCGACCTAGGTAAGGGATAGATCGCAATGCGCGCTCTGGCTGAGTTCATCATGCGCGGTCGCACACAGGCCACCCTGGTGGTGGTAGGTGCGGCGGCCCTGCCAATGATGTTCTGGCTGAGCGCAGCCGCCGGCAGCCTGGTGCTGCTGCGGCGTGGTATGAACGATGCTCTCGGCATTGTCGCCTGGGCCCTGCTGCCAGCCCTTGGTTGGTGGTACTTCGGTGAGCCGCGCACCCTGATGGTGCTGCTCGGGGCGCTGGGGTTGGCCCTGGTGCTGCGTTCCAGCGTGTCCTGGACGCGGGTGCTGATGATCAGCGTGGCGCTTGGTCTGTTTTACGGCCTGGTGCTGGGCGCGGTGTTCCGCGAACCCATAGTCGCCATGGCGGACGAGCTGCAGAAGCTCATGCCGCAGGTGATGGGGGAGGTCTATTCGCAACTGGCGGATGACGAGCGAGCGCGTCTGGGAGCCATGGTCGCGCCGGTCCTGACCGGCCTGATCGCGGCGCTGCTGCAGCTGGTGAGCGTGCTGAGCCTGATGCTCGGCCGCTACTGGCAGGCAGCCCTGTACAACCCCGGCGGCTTCGGCAGCGAGTTCCGCGCGCTGAGGCTGTCGCCGGCACTGGCTTTCGGCCTGCTGGTCGCCATGCTGCTGGGCCCGAACCTGGGCCTCGAGCTGGCGATGCTGACGCCGATCTGCAGTGTGCCGCTGGCGGTTGCCGGCCTGGCCCTCGTGCACGGTCTGGCGAAGCAGGGCGGGCTGGCCGGTTTCTGGCTGGTGGGGCTGTACGTGTCGCTGCTGCTGTTCATGCAACTGATCTATCCGTTGCTGGTGGTTCTGGCCATCGTCGACAGTCTGATTGATTTTCGCGGACGCAAGGCGCGCAAGAATGGCGCCGGCCCTGCGAACGGTGAAGGTTAAAAGTTAAGAGGTAAGACCCAAATGGAAGTTATCCTGCTGGAAAAAATCGCCAACCTGGGCAACCTGGGCGACAAGGTGAATGTGAAGTCCGGCTACGGCCGTAACTACCTGCTGCCGCAAGGCAAGGCCACCGCTGCTACCGCCGAGAACGTCGCTGCGTTCGAAGCCCGCCGCGCTGAGCTGGAAAAGCAGGCCGCCGACAAGAAAGCTTCCGCCGAAGCTCGCGCTGCCCAGCTGTCCGAACTGGAAGTGAGCATCACTGCCAGCGCCGGCGACGAAGGCAAGCTGTTCGGTTCCATCGGCACCCACGACATCGCTGACGCCCTGACCGCCGCTGGCGTTCCGGTTGCCAAGGCTGAAGTCCGCCTGCCGAACGGCACCATCCGTCAAGTTGGCGAGTACGACGTTGCACTGCACCTGCACACCGACGTCGAAGCTACCGTCAAGCTGATCGTGGTAGCTGGCTAAGCAAGCCGTCGAAGTGAGCTTGCACTCAGGTGCCGGCTCGCTAACATCGGGCACGTCATTGCGGAAACGGTGACGTGCCCGATGTCTTTCCAGCCCAAGAATTTTCCGAGCCCATGAACGAAATCACCGCCCCGGAACAGTTCGACCTGCAGACCGCTTCCCTCAAGGTGCCGCCGCACTCCATCGAGGCCGAGCAGGCCGTCCTCGGGGGCCTGATGCTGGACAACAATGCCTGGGAGCGTGTGCTCGACCAGGTGTCCGACGGCGACTTCTACCGCCACGATCATCGGCTGATCTTCCGCGCCATCTTCAAGCTGGCCGAACGCAACATGCCGTTCGACGTGGTGACCCTGTCCGAGCAACTGGACAAGGAAGGCCAACTGCCCCAGGTCGGCGGCCTGGCCTACCTTGGCGAACTGGCGAAGAACACGCCTTCGGTCGCCAACATCAAGGCCTATGCCCAGATCATTCGCGAGCGCGCCACCCTGCGTCAGCTGATCGGCATCAGTACCGAGATCGCCGACAGCGCCTACGCGCCCCAGGGGCGCACCGGCGAAGAGATCCTCGACGAAGCCGAACGCCTGATCTTCCAGATTGCCGAAGCGCGGCCCAAGACCGGCGGCCCGGTGGGCATCAATGACATCCTGGTCAAGGCCATCGACCGCATCGACGAGCTGTTCAATGCCGGCGACGCCATCACCGGCCTGTCCACCGGCTTCACCGACCTGGACAACCTGACCAGCGGCCTGCAGCCAGCCGACATGATCATCGTCGCCGGCCGTCCGTCCATGGGTAAGACCACCTTTGCGATGAACCTGGTGGAAAACGCCCTGATGCGCAGCGACAAGGCGATCCTGGTGTATTCGCTGGAGATGCCCTCCGAATCCATCGTGATTCGTATGCTTGCCTCCCTGGGGCGCATCGACCAGACCAAGGTCCGCGCCGGCCGCCTGGACGACGACGATTGGCCGCGCCTGACCTCTGCGGTCAACCTGCTCAACGACCGCAAGCTGTTCATCGATGACACCGCCGGCATTTCTCCCTCCGAAATGCGCGCGCGTACCCGCCGTCTGGCCCGCGAGCACGGCGAAATCGGCCTGATCATGGTCGACTACCTGCAGCTGATGCAGATTCCCGGTTCCAGCGGCGACAGCCGGGTGAACGAGATTTCCGAAATCTCCCGCTCGCTCAAGGCCCTGGCCAAGGAGTTCAACTGCCCGGTGATTGCCTTGTCCCAGCTGAACCGGGGACTCGAACAGCGTCCGAACAAACGCCCGATCAACTCCGACTTGCGCGAATCCGGGGCGATCGAGCAGGACGCCGACATCATCCTGTTCGTGTACCGCGACGAGGTTTATCACCCCGAGACCGAATTCAAGGGCGTGGCCGAGATCATCATCGGCAAACAGCGTAACGGTCCGCTGGGAACTGCTCGGCTGGCCTTCCTCGGCAAGTACTCGCGCTTCGAGAACCTCGCGCCGGGCGCCTACCAGTTCGACGACGAATAAGCTCCAGATCAATGAACACGGGCGCCCAGGCGGTATGATGGGCGCCCGTTTTCGTTCATGAGCCCGTCTCAATGCGCCCGCTGATCGCCGCCATCGACCTTTCCGCCATCCGCCACAACTACGCCCTGGCCAAGCGCTGCGCGCCCGGCCGGCAGGCTTTCGCGGTGGTCAAGGCGAACGCCTACGGCCATGGCGTGCGCGAGGTGGTTGCCAGCCTGCGCGGCGAAGCGGATGGCTTTGCCGTCGCCTGCCTGGAAGAGGCCGCCGAAGTGCGCGCCCTGGACGACCTGGCTCGGGTGCTGCTGCTGGAAGGCTGTTTCGAACCCGCCGAGTGCCAACTGGCGGCGCAGCTGGGCCTGGATGTGGTGGTGCAGGGGCCGGAGCAGGCCGAGGCTTTGCTCGGTGCCGGGTTGTCACGGCCGCTGAACGTCTGGCTCAAGCTGGATTCCGGCATGCACCGGCTGGGCTTCGCCGCCGATGAGCTGCGGCGCTGGCACGCCCGCCTGCGCGGAGCCGCCCAGGTGGCCGAACTCAACCTGATCAGCCACTTCGCCTGCGCCGACCTGCGCGGGCACAGCCTCAACGACGTGCAGCTGGAAGGCTTCCTCGATCTGCTGGACCTCGATTTCGACCAGCGCAGCCTGGCCAACTCGGCGGCCATCCTGACCATGCCGGCCGCCCATATGGACTGGCTGCGCCCCGGCATCATGCTCTACGGCGCCTCGCCCTTTGCCGACCTCAGTGCCACCGACCTGGGTCTGAAGCCGGCCATGAGCCTCAGCGCGCAGCTGATCGCCGTGCGCGAGATCGCGGCGGGGGAAACCGTGGGTTACGGCGCCACCTGGGAGGCCGCCCGGCCATCACGCATCGGCACCGTCAGCTGCGGCTACGCCGACGGCTACCCACGCCACGCGCCCAACGGTACCCCGGTGGTGGTCAATGGCCGCCGCGTGCCGCTGGCCGGCCGGGTGTCCATGGACATGCTGGCGCTGGACCTGAGCGAGATGCCGGAAGCCCGTGTCGGTGACCCGGTGGAGCTCTGGGGCGCGCAACTGCCCGTGGATGAGCTGGCCCAGGCCTGCGGCACCATCGGTTACGAGCTGCTCACCAAGGTCACCGCGCGGGTGCCAAGGCGCTACCTGGCCTAAGGCCCACCCTGTGGGCGATTCCATATCAATCGGCGCGTAGGGTGGAAATCCCTTTGGGGATTTCCACCATCGGTGTCTTGCTTCGCCTCGCTGGTGGATAGAAAAGCGCTATCCACCCTACACGGCCCATGGGACTCGGCTCCCAGCGCGCCGAGACCTCCCTCACCCCCAGCCCCTCTCCCGAAGGGAGAGGGGAGCCTATCCGTGCCGGCTGGCCGCTTCTGCCTTTTCCTGTAGGGGCGAATTCATTCGCCAAGCAGGCTGCAGGTCTGCCCTACAAAAGTCCGCTGCGAATCTTCAGCACATCCAGCTGCAGGCTGGCCTCGCTGGAGAGTTCGCCGTCCTCGCCGAACACCACCACGTCCGAGCGGCCGCGGGCCTTGGCCTTGTAGAGCGCCTGGTCGGCGGTCTGGTAAAGCCCGGAGAAATGCCGGGCGTGTTGCGGGAACATGGCGACGCCTATGCTGATGCTCACCGACAGCTGCTCCGCGCCGTAGCACATGGGCGCCGCCAGCTCGTCCAGCAGGCGCCGGGCAAGGTCCCTGGCCTGGACCTCGGCATCCACCCCGCTGATCAGCACGGCGAACTCGTCGCCGCCCAAGCGCGCCACCGCATCACCGCCGCGCACATGCTCGCGCAGGCGCTGGCCGATGGTGCGCAGCATCTCGTCGCCAGCGTCGTGGCCGAAGCGATCGTTGATCGGCTTGAAGTGGTCGAGGTCGATCAGCATCAGCGCCAGTTGCTCCTTGTGGCGCTTGGCATTGGCCAGCGCCGACTCGGTGCGCTCGATCAGGTAGCGGCGGTTCGGCAGCTCGGTCAGCGCGTCGTGGAAGGCCGCATGCCGCAGGGCGCGCTCACGCTCGCTGAGGCGCTGGTTGGCCGCGGCCAGCTCGGCGGTACGGGCGGTGACGGCAGCCTGCAACTCGTCGGCGCTGGCCTGCATCTGTGCCAGGCGCGCGGCCTTCTCGCGGTCGGCCTGTTCCAGGGCGGCGGCACGTTCCTGCTTGAGCATCTGGATGCGGTAGGCCAGGGCGAAGGAGAACAGGATGGACTCGGCGGCCACGGCAATGGGGAACATGTAGGCGGTGAAGTTGATCGGCTGGATGATGCCGGCGGCGCGCATCACCAGCACCGCCGTGCTGACCAGCACGGTGCCGTAGCCGATCAGGTAGAAGCGCGCCGGAATGAAGCCCTGGCGCCAGCGGATCAGCGCGCTGATCAGGGCCGTGGGCACTGTCACTATGGGGGTGACGGCGATCAGGATGGCGCCTTCGGCGCGCAAGCCGAAAGCGTTGATCAGGATGGCGACGGCGTAGAGCACGCAGGCCACGTTGAACAGGCGGTCGGCCCAGCGCAGGCCGCGGCGGGTGGATAGCAGCTCCTGGGTGAAGCGCATCACGAAGATGCCCCACAACGCCGGCAGGGTGATGCGGTCCAGCCAGACCGGCACCGGCGCGTCCGGCCAGAAGTACTGGAAACCATGCCCGCTCATGCTGAGGATGAACACCAGGGCCGAGGCGGTGGCCAGCACGTACCATAGGTAGGCGGGGTCGCGCAGCGCTACCAGGATGAACAGGTTGTAGAGGAGGAGCGCCAGGATCACCCCGTAGACCAGGCCGAAGCCGAGGTTCTCGGTAGCCTTCAGCTCCTTGAGATCATCCAGTTGCCAGACCTTCAGCGGGAAGGAATTGCCCGCCGGGTCGTAGCTGCGGAAATACAGGGTCAGGGGCTGCGCGCCGATCTCCGGCAGCTTGAACAGCATGCGCCGGTAGGAATAGTCGCGGGTATCGGCGAAGGGCAGGGCCTCGCTGGTTTCACGTCGGCTCCAGCCGCCCTTGCCATCGGGCAGGAAGAGGCTGACCCGATAGACGGTGATGCCCGAGTTCTCCAGCCACCATTGGCGGGGAGCGTCCGCGGTACGGCTGAGCTGCACCCGCACCCACCACACGCTGCGGCTCTGGCCCACGCTGGCGCGGCCGCCCGCCGGGGCGAAGCGCTGCTGCACCTCGGGCCTGGTCATGTCGAGGATATCGAGCTTGCCGTCCGGGTCTTCCAGCAGGTCGATCTGTTCGTTGAGCGGGGCGCCGCTGCTCTGCGGGGTCAGTTCGAAGGCCGCCTGGGCCGGCACGAGGGCGCCCACCCAGCAGAAAAGCAGGAGGAGGATCAGGCTAGGACGAGGCACCGCGCACGCTCCTTGTAAGTTATCTACTGCTGCGGCCTGGCGGTTTATGTCGGCAGGAGTATAGCGATCTGGAGAATTTGTGATCACTCCGTAAGCAATTTGCTTCGGTGTTGTGTCCAGCCCCACAGAAACCCAGCGCAATCGTCGGATTTGTTCAAAATTTGTGCTATATTCCGCGCCCCTCGTGAAAGCCCGCTGGTCAAAAAATATGCAAGCTGCGAAGCCGCTGTTCGACTATCCGAAGTACTGGGCCGAATGTTTCGGTCCCGCACCCTTCCTGCCGATGAGCCGGGAAGAGATGGATCAGCTCGGCTGGGATTCCTGCGACATCATCATCGTGACCGGCGATGCCTACGTCGACCATCCGTCCTTCGGCATGGCCATCATCGGCCGCCTGCTGGAAGCCCAGGGCTTTCGCGTGGGCATCATTGCCCAGCCGGACTGGCGCTCGAAAGACGACTTCATGAAGCTCGGCGCGCCGAACCTGTTCTTCGGTGTGGCGGCGGGCAACATGGACTCCATGATCAACCGCTACACCGCGGACAAGAAGATCCGTTCCGACGACGCCTACACCCCCGGCGGCGTCGCCGGCAAGCGCCCGGACCGCGCCAGCCTGGTCTACAGCCAGCGCTGCAAGGAAGCCTACACCCACGTGCCGGTGATCCTCGGCGGCATCGAGGCGTCCCTGCGCCGCATCGCCCACTACGACTACTGGCAGGACAAGGTGCGCCGTTCGATCCTGATGGACGCCACCGCCGACATCCTGCTCTACGGCAACGCCGAGCGCGCCGTGGTGGAAATCGCCCAGCGCCTGTCCTGGGGTGAGACCATCGACAGCATCACCGATGTGCGCGGCACCGCCTTCATCCGCCGCGACACGCCTTCGGACTGGTTCGAGATCGATTCCACCCGCATCGATCGTCCGGGCCACATCGACAAGATCATCAACCCCTACGTCAACACCCAGGACCTGCAGGCCTGCGCCATCGAGCAGGAGAAGGGACCGGTCGAGGACCCGAACGAGGCCAAGGTTGTGGAGTTGCTGCCCAACCCGCGCCTGACCCGCGACAAGACCGTGATCCGCCTGCCGTCCTTCGAGAAGGTGCGCAACGACCCGGTGCTCTACGCCCACGCCAACCGCGTGCTGCACCTGGAGACCAACCCCGGCAACGCCCGCGCCCTGGTGCAGCGCCACGGTGAGGTGGACGTCTGGTTCAATGCGCCGCCCATCCCGATGAGCACCGAGGAGATGGACTACGTCTTTGGCATGCCCTACGCCCGCGTCCCGCACCCGGCCTACGGCAAGGAGAAGATCCCGGCCTACGAGATGATCCGTTTCTCGGTGAACATCATGCGAGGCTGCTTCGGCGGCTGCACCTTCTGCTCCATCACCGAGCACGAAGGCCGGATCATCCAGAACCGCTCCCACGAATCGATCCTGCGCGAGATCGAGGAGATGCGCGACAAGGTGCCGGGCTTCACCGGCGTGGTCTCCGACCTCGGCGGCCCCACCGCCAACATGTACCGTATCGCCTGCAAGAGCCCGGAAATCGAGAAGCACTGCCGCAAGCCGTCGTGCGTGTTCCCCGGCATCTGCGAAAACCTCAACACCGACCACAGTTCGCTGATCGAGCTGTACCGCAAGGCCCGCGCCCTGCCGGGGGTGAAGAAGATCCTCATCGCTTCCGGCCTGCGCTACGACCTGGCGGTGGAGTCCCCCGAGTACGTCAAGGAACTGGTGACCCACCACGTCGGCGGCTACCTGAAGATCGCCCCGGAACACACCGAGCGCGGTCCGCTGGACAAGATGATGAAGCCGGGCATCGGCAGCTATGACCGCTTCAAGCAGATGTTCGAGAAGTACTCGAAGGAAGCGGGCAAGGAGCAGTACCTCATTCCGTACTTCATCGCCGCCCACCCCGGCACCACGGACGAGGACATGATGAACCTCGCCCTCTGGCTCAAGCGCAACGGCTTCCGCGCCGACCAGGTGCAGGCCTTCTACCCGTCACCCATGGCCAGCGCCACCGCCATGTACCACTCGGGCAAGAACCCGCTGCGCAAGGTCACCTACAAGAGCGAAGGGGTGAAGATCGTCAAGAGCGAGGAGCAGCGCCGCCTGCACAAGGCCTTCCTGCGCTACCACGATCCCAAGGGCTGGCCGATGCTGCGCGAGGCCCTGGAGCGCATGGGGCGTGCCGACCTGATCGGCAATGGCAAGCACCAGCTGATCCCGACCTACCAGCCGGCCTCGGACGAGTACCACAGCGCCCGCCGCAAGAACTCCACCCCCGCTGGCAGCAAGAAGGTCGGTGGCGCCGGCAAGATGCTCACCCAGCACACCGGCCTGCCGCCGCGGGCCAGCGACGGCAGCAATCCCTGGGACAAGCGCGAGCAGGCCAAGGCCGCGGCCTTCGCCCGCAAGCAGGCCGAGAACAAGGCGGCCGCAGCCGAGAAGGGCGGCGGCAAGAAGAAGCCGGCCAAGCGGCCGGTGGCGCCGCGTTGATGGGAACGCCAGCCTTCGGGCTGGCGTTTTTGTTTTTCCTTGTGGTGGCGAATGAATTCGCCACCACAGGTCATCACATTCTTATGCCCAATCGGCCTAAACAGCCTGACGAGAATTCCCTTCTTCTTCATCTTCTGCCGCTAGGCTTGGAATTCACCCGCCGGTTGCGGCCGTTCGTGAACCATTTTTGTGCGGCGGCGCAGCGCGGGTGAGAAGGTGGCCCCTTTCCGGTGCTCGGGAGGGGCCGAAATCCGTGGTTCGGGGGCTGGCACAAGTCTTGCGCGGTCCCCAGCATCGCCCAGGCTCGCAGGAGGCACGCCGTGTCGATCCATGTCGCACTGCATCACGTCACCCACTATCGCTACGATCGTGAGGTCAACCTTGGTCCGCAGATCATCCGTCTGCGGCCGGCGCCCCACAGCCGCACGCGCGTTCTCGGCTATTCGCTGAAGGTGGCGCCGGGCAAGCACTTCATCAACTGGCAACAGGACCCCCAGGGCAATTACCTGGCGCGGCTGGTGTTCCCGGAGAAGACCCGCGAGATGAAGGTGGAGGTGGACCTGGTCGCCGAGATGGCGGTGTTCAACCCCTTCGATTTCTTCCTCGAGCCCTATGCCGAGCAGGCCCCCTTCAGCTACACCGCCGATGACCAGCGCGAGCTGGCACCCTACCTCAGCCGCCTGCCGGCGACACCGTTGTTCGCCGACTACCTGGCGCGCATAGACCTCACGCCCAAGCGCAGCGTCGACTTCCTGGTGGCGCTGAACCAGCAGCTGTCGCGGGACATCCGCTACCTGATCCGCCTGGAACCCGGCGTGCAGACCCCGGAAGAGAGCCTGGAAAAGGCCTCCGGCTCCTGCCGCGACTCGGCCTGGCTGCTGGTGCAGCTGCTGCGCCACCTGGGGTTGGCGGCGCGCTTCGTGTCCGGCTACCTGATCCAGCTCACCGCCGACCAGAAGTCCCTCGATGGCCCCAGCGGCACCGAAGTAGACTTCACCGACCTGCACGCCTGGTGTGAGGTCTACCTGCCGGGCGCCGGCTGGGTCGGCCTGGACCCCACCTCCGGGCTATTTGCCGGGGAGGGGCACATTCCGCTGGCCTGCAGCCCGGAGCCGTCGTCGGCGGCGCCCATCAGCGGCGGGGTGGACGAAAGCGAGTGCGAGTTCTCCCATGAAATGCGCGTCGAGCGGGTCTGGGAAGCGCCCCGGGTGACCAAGCCCTACAGTGCCGAACAGTGGCAGGCCATTCGCGAGCTGGGGGCGCGCATCGATGCGGACCTCACGCGTGGCGACGTGCGCCTGACCATGGGCGGCGAGCCCACCTTCATCGCCATCGACTACCCCGACGACCCCGAGTGGAACACCGCCGCGCAGGGGCCGAACAAGCGTCGCCTGGCCGCCGACCTGTTCCATCGCCTGCGTGCTCATTACGCCCCGCGGGGCCTGGTGCATTTCGGCCAGGGCAAGTGGTATCCCGGCGAGCAGCTGCCGCGCTGGTCGCTCAATTGCTACTGGCGCAAGGACGGCGAACCCATCTGGCAGGACCCGGCGCTCTACGCCGACGAAGGCCGCGGCTACGGCGCCGACGCGCGCCTCGCGGCACGCTTCCTCGATCGCGTGGCCAACCGTCTCGGCGTGTCGGGGGAACACCAGTTTCCGGCCTTCGAGGACTGGTTCTATTACCTCTGGCGCGAGCGCAAGCTGCCCGTCAACGTCACCCCGGAGGACGCCCGCCTGGCCGACCCGATGGAGCGCGAGCGCCTGCGCCGGGTGTTCGAGCGTGGCCTGGGCGAGGTGGTGGGCCAGATTCTGCCGCTGGCGCGCAGTGCGACGGGCGATGCCTGGGAAAGCGGTCGCTGGTTCCTGCGCGACGAGCACTGCCGGCTGATCCCCGGCGACTCGCCACTGGGCTATCGCCTGCCGCTGGACTCCCAGCCCTGGGTCAATGAGGCCGACTACCCCTACGTCAATCCGGCCGATCCCGGCCAGGAATTCCCGCCGCTGCGCCGCGCGACGCTGATCCGCCAGCAGCTGCGCGACGGAACGCCCGGTTGGCGGGGCGAGGCCAGCGAACCGGGCCTGCACCAGTCCGCCGCCGGTATCACCCGCACGGCCCTCTGCGCCGAACCTCGCGAGGGCCGGCTCTACCTGTTCATGCCGCCGCTTTCCGAGCTGGAGGCCTATCTGGAGCTGGTGGCCGCCATCGAAGCCACCGCCGGCGAACTGGACTGCCCGGTGCTGCTGGAAGGCTACGAGCCGCCTGGCGACCCGCGCCTGGTGAACTTCCGCGTCACCCCCGACCCGGGCGTGATCGAGGTGAACATCCACCCCTCGGCCAACTGGGACGAGTTGGTGGAGCGCACGGAGTTCCTTTACGAGGCGGCGCGGCAGAGCCGCTTGTCCAGCGAGAAGTTCATGGTCGATGGCCGCCATGTCGGCACCGGCGGTGGCAACCACTTCGTCCTCGGTGGCGCCACGCCGGCGGATTCGCCCTTCCTGCGCCGGCCTGACCTGCTGCGCAGCCTGATCAGCTACTGGCACAACCACCCGTCGCTGTCCTACCTCTTCTCCGGCCTGTTCATCGGTCCCACTTCCCAGGCGCCGCGGGTGGACGAGGCGCGCAACGACGCGCTCTACGAGCTGGAAATCGCCTTCCGCCAGATGCCCGAGCCCGGCACCGACTGCCCGCCCTGGCTGGTGGACCGGCTGCTGCGCAACTTGCTGGTGGACGTCAGCGGCAACACCCACCGCGCCGAGTTCTGCATCGACAAGCTCTACTCGCCCGACAGCAGCAGCGGCCGCCTTGGCCTGTTGGAGCTGCGCGCCTTCGAGATGCCGCCCCATGCGCGCATGAGCCTGGCCCAGCAGTTGCTGCTGCGCGGGCTGGTGGCGCGCTTCTGGGACGAGCCCTACCAGCCGCCGAAGCTGGTGCGCTGGGGTACCGAGCTGCACGACCGTTTCCTGCTGCCGCATTTCGTCCAGCAGGACTTCGAGGATGTGGTCCACGAGTTCAATGCCGCCGGTTATCCGCTGCGCAGCGAGTGGTTCGCGCCGCACTTCGAGTTCCGCTTCCCGAAATACGGCGATTACCAGGTCAAGGGCATCGACCTGGAGCTGCGCCAGGCGCTGGAACCCTGGCATGTGCTGGGGGAGGAGGGCAGCGCGGCGGGCGCGGTACGCTATGTGGACTCGTCCCTGGAACGGGTGCAGGTCAAGGTCACCGGCATGGCGGCGGATCGCTACGTGCTTACCTGCAACGGCCAGCCGGTCCCGCTGCGGCCCACCGGGCGGGGTGGCGAATTCGTCGCCGGGGTGCGCTACCGCGCCTGGCAGCCGGCTTCCTGCCTGCAGCCCACCATCGGCGTGCAGGTGCCGCTGATTTTCGACCTGGTGGACACCTGGATGCAGCGCTCCCTGGGCGGCTGCCAGTACCATGTGGCCAATCCCGGCGGACGCAGCTACGACAGCTTCCCGGTCAACGCCTATGAAGCCGAAAGCCGGCGCCTGGCGCGCTTCTTCCGCCACGGGCATACGCCGGGCAAGCTGCAGGTCGGCGTACCGGTGGTCGACGACGAGCTGCCCATGACCCTGGACCTGCGCCGCCGCTAGGCGGTGCGGACGCGACCCGGCCCGCGGTGCGGCGGCCGGGTGCCGCGTCGTCCGCTAAAGTTTCCCTGCTGCCCATCTGCCGAGCCTGTCGATGTCCGAGCTGCTAGCCCACTACCCCTTGACCGCAACGGCCTACCACGAATTGCTGGATGCCGAAGGCGAAGTGCGTCCGCATTGGCAGCGCCTGTTCCAGCAGCTGGAGCGTGCCACCCCGGCCCAACTCAGGCAGCGCCAGGAGCTGCTGGTGCGGCAGATCCAGGAGAACGGGGTCACCTACAACGTCTACGCCGACCCCAAGGGCACCGACCGACCCTGGGAGCTGGACCTCTTGCCCAACCTGCTCTCGGCCGCAGAGTGGCAACCCATGGCCGCCGGTGTGGCCCAGCGCGCGCGCCTGCTCAACGCCGTGCTGGCCGATCTCTACGGCCCGCAGAGCCTGCTGGCCGAAGGGTTCTTGCCCAGCGAACTGGTCTTCGGCCATCCCAACTTCCTCTGGCCTTGCCAGGGTGTGCAGCCCCCCGGCGGCATCTTCCTGCACAGCTATGCGGTGGACCTGGCCCGCGACGCCGACGGCCGCTGGCACGTCCTGGCCGACCGCACACAGGCGCCCTCCGGCGCCGGCTATGCCCTGGAGAACCGGCAGATCGTCTCCCGTGCCCTGCCGGAGCTGTACCGCGACCTGCGGGTGCAGTACCTGGCCGGTTACTTCCGCACCCTGCAGGAAACCCTGATCAACCAGGCCCCGAGCGACGGTGAGACGCCCCTGGTGGTGCTGCTCACTCCGGGGCGCTTCAACGAAACCTATTTCGAGCACCTCTACCTGGCGCGCCAGCTCGGTTTCCCGCTGGTGGAGGGCCACGACCTGACGGTGCGCGACGCCACCCTCTACCTCAAGACCCTGGGCGGGCTGAAGCGCGTCCACGCCGTGCTGCGCCGCCTCGACGACGACTACTGCGACCCCCTGGAGCTGCGCACCGATTCGGCCCTGGGCGTGCCCGGGCTGCTCGACGCCGTGCGCCACGGCCGGGTGCTGGTGGCCAACGCCCTGGGCAGCGGCGTGCTGGAGTCGCCGGGCCTGCTCGGCTTCCTGCCACGTGTCAGCCAGCGCTTGCTGGGCGAGGACCTGCTGCTGCCCACGGTGGGCACCTGGTGGTGCGGCCAGGGACAAGGCCTGGGCAAGTCCCTGGAAGGCCTGTCCGGCATGGTGATCAAGCCCGCGTTTCCCTCCCAGAGCTTCGAGCCGCTGTTCGGCCATGCCCTGGAAGACGGCGGCCTGCTGGACCTGCGCAAGCGCCTTCAGGCCCACCCCCACGCCTACGTCGCCCAGCGCATGGCGCAGCTGTCCCAGGCGCCGGTCTGGCAGGGTGACGGCAAACGCGGCCAATTGCAGTCGCGGGCCATCGGCATGCGGGTGTTCGCCGTGGCCGGACGTGACGGCAGCTACTGGGTGATGCCCGGCGGCCTGACGCGGGTGGCGTCGGCGGCCGGCGCCGAGGTGGTGTCCATGCAGCGCGGCGGCGCCAGCAAGGACACCTGGGTACTGGCCGACCTGCCGGTGGTGGGCGAGCCGCTGCGCCCGCGCACCCTCGGCGCGCGCGACCTGATCCGCCAGGACCCCTACCTGCCGTCGCGGGTGGTGGAAAACCTCTACTGGTTCGGCCGCTATGGCGAGCGCTGCGATGATGGCGCCCGCCTGCTGCGGGTGGTGCTGTCGCGCTATGTGGATGCCGACGGCGACGAACAGGCGCTGCAATCGGCCCTGCAGCTGGCCGGCGCCGTCGGCCTGGTGCCGCGCGGCGACGAACCGCTGGAGCAGCGCCTGCTGGCGGCCCTGCTGGACGATGAGTGGCCGAGCAGCGTCAGCGCCAACCTGCGCCGACTGCACTGGGCGGCCGCCCAGGTGCGCGGTCGGCTGTCGCGGGAGAACTGGCACGCGGTGCTGGAGCTGCACCGCGAGGCCCAGGCCCTGGACCGGACCCGCACCGACCTGGGCGAGGCGCTGGAATTCCTCAACCGCCTGCTGATGTCCCTGGCGGCGTTGTCCGGCTTCGCCCTGGACGACATGACCCGCGACGACGGCTGGCGCTTCCTGATGATCGGCCGGCGCATCGAACGGGTGCAGTTCTACGCCGAAAGCATCGCCGGCTTCCTCGAAGGCGGCGCCGCCTGGGACCCGGTCGCCCTGGAGTGGCTGCTGGAGCTGGGCAACAGCACCATCACCTACCGTTCGCGCTACCTGGCTTCGCCGCAACTGATCCCGGTGCTCGACCTGCTCCTGCTGCACGAGCAGAACCCCCACGCCCTGCGCTTCCAGTTGCAGGCGCTGGAGCGCTCCCTGGGGCGTCTGCACCTGGAGTTCGGCGCGCCCCAGGAACTGGTGCTGAGCGGCCTGATCGGACGCCTGCTGGCCTTCGACCTCGCCACCCTGGAGGACCCGCTGTTCGGCAGCGAAAGCCTGGCCGAGGTGCTCGCCGGGTTGGCCGGGCTGTTGCGGGAAATCGCGCAGAACGTCGGACAGGTCTCCGACCGCCTCGGATTGCGCTATTTTGCCCACGTCGACGATGTCAGCCAGCAAACGGTATCCACCTGATGCGCGCGCAAGCCCCATCCATCGCCCCCGTCCAGGGTGCCCGCTACCAGGTGTTCCACGACACCCATTACCGCTATTCAGCGCCGGTTTCCCTGTCCCAGCAGCTGGCCCACCTCTGGCCGCGGGACTGCCCCTGGCAGGCGTGCAGCGGCCGGCAACTGCTGGTCAACCCCGAGCCGACGCTGCGCCAGGACCTCTCGGACGTGTTCGGCAATCCCCTGACGCGCCTGGCCTTCGAGCGCCCCCATGACGAATTGCAGGTGAACACCCGCCTGCAGGTCGAGGTGCTGCCCCACGGGGCGGCGGACCTGGCCGCCTCGCCGCCCTGGGAACAGGTGCCGGCGACCCTGGCCTTTTCCGCGCGCGCCCTGTCGCCCATCGAGCTGGACGCCTGCCGCTATCGGGTGGAGTCGCCCTATGTGCGCATCAAGCGCCAGTTCGCCGAATTCGCCAGCGGCTGTTTCCCCGCCGGGCGGCCGCTGCTGTTGGGCACGGCGGCGTTGATGGAGAAAATCTTCAGCGAGTTCGACTTCGATGCCGAAGCGACCCAGGTGGCGACACCGCTGACCCAGGTGCTGGAGCGCCGTCGCGGCGTCTGTCAGGACTTCGCCCACCTGATGCTCGCCTGCCTGCGCTCGCGGGGGCTGGCGGCGCGCTATGTCAGCGGCTACCTGCTGACCCAGCCGCCTCCCGGCCAGCCGCGCCTGATCGGCGCCGACGCCTCCCACGCCTGGGTGTCGGTCTACTGCCCGCGCAACGGCTGGGTGGATTTCGACCCCACCAACAACATCCTGCCCAACCTGGAACACATCACCCTGGCCTGGGGGCGCGATTTCTCCGATGTCTCGCCCCTGCGCGGCGTCATCCTCGGTGGCGGCAGCCATGATCCCGAGGTCCGCGTTACCGTCATGCCGCTGTGGGAGCTGGCGGTCTGAGGAAGATGTAGGTTGGTGCCGAGCGCAGCGAGGCCCAACGCCGTGCCCGGCCAGGCACCGAATCGTTGGGTTTCGTACCTCTACCCAACCTACGGGGATGTGCCAGACAAGCACTTTGCGGGGAGCGTGCTAGCTTTTTCGGGGCCACTTTCTCTCCTGCAAGGTGCTCCGCCATGGATGAAACAACGATCGTCAATGTAGGGACCGAGAAGGTCAGCGCGTTCATGACCACCGTCATGCAGTACGCCACCACCTTCGGCGTCAAGATTCTCGCAGCCATCGCCTTCTGGGTGGTCGGCCGCTGGCTGATCAACTTCGCGGTAGGGCTGGTCCAGCGTTCCCTGGAGCGGCAGAAGGTCGACCCGACCGTGCTGCGCTACGTCGGCTCGTTCATCACCGTGACCCTGAACATTCTCCTGGTGGTGGGCATCCTCGGCTTCTTCGGCATCCAGACCACCAGCCTGGCGGCACTGATCGCGGCGGTCGGCCTGGCCATCGGCATGGCCTGGTCGGGGCTGCTGGCCAACCTGGCGGCGGGCGGCTTCATCATCGTCCTGCGGCCGTTCAAGGTGGGGGATTTCATCAGTGCCGGCGGTGTGACCGGCACCGTGAAGGAGATCGGCCTGTTCGCCACCGCCATCAACACCCCGGACAACGTGATGACCCTGGTGGGCAACAACAAGATCTTCAGCGACACCATCCAGAACTACAGCCACAACGACTTTCGTCGCGTGGAACTGAAGGCCCAGCTTTCCGGCGCTGCCGACTACCAGGCCGCGGTGGCGCTGCTCAAGCAGCGCATCACCGCCATTCCCAACGTCCTCACCGACCCGCCGGTGGATGTGGAAATCCTCGAGTTCAACCTGGTGGGCCCGGTACTGGCGGTGCGGCCTTACTGCCACAATGACGTCTACTGGCAGGTCTATTTCGATACCAACCGGGTGATCAAGGACGCCCTCGGCGGCGCCGACTTCCCCGCGCCCATGCCGGCGCAGACCGTCATCGTGCAGCAGTCGTAGGGCTGATCTAGCCGTAGGTTGGTGCTGAGGAACGAAGCTCAACAGCGTGCTCGCAGCGGGCCCTTGATCGTTGGGCCTCGCTTCGCTCGGCACCAACCTACTGTCTGGCGAGGCTCAGTGCGTAGGGTGGACATCGCTTTTCATGTCCACCATCGCGGCCCGGGACCCGCTACGAATGGTGGACCGGTGAAGCGTGGTCCACCCTACGGATTTATCTCTTGACCAGGTGCAGGATGGGAAACTCCTTGCCCAGGGCGTCGACTTCCGAGCGGCCGGCCTGGACGAAGCCCAGGTGCAGGAAGAAACCCACTGCCTGCGGGTTCTGTTCGTTCACATCGACCGTCCGGGCCCCACAGGTCAGGGCGTGCTCCATCAGTGCGCGGCCGATGCCCCGGCCATGCTGCGCCGGATCGACGAAGAGCATGTCCACCCGTTCTCCGGTCGTACCGATGAAACCGACGATGTGGCCTGCGGCGTCACGCAGGCAGGCGAGCTGCATGGAGTCCAGGTAGGCGTCGCGCACCAGGGGCTTGAAAAACTGGATGTCGTCTTCGCCGAAGAAGTGGTGGGTGGCGCGCACCGCGTCTTCCCAGACCTCCACCAGGCGCTGGCGGTCGGCAGGGGGGAGGGACGTCAGGGTTTCGATCGTTGCCATCATCGGTCACCAGTGGCGCAGGGCCTTGTTCCAATGATAGAGCAGGCGGGCAAAGGCCTTGTAACCCAGTTGCGCCAGGCCGTGGAGGATCGGCAGGGAAAAAAGCCGGGCCTTCCATTCCTCCCCCGGCGAATGGCGCCAGAGCACGATGAAGGCATCCACGCCCATGCGCTTGATGCCCTGTTCGTCCACGAGATGCAGGCGTTCGCGGACGTATTCAAGGTTCTCGCCGATCTCCTCGACCGCAGCGTTGTCCTGGTGGATGTCGTTCCATTCCACCTGGCAGGCGGTGGTCTTGCCTTTCTGGCCCTCGATCCCGGCTTTGCACACCGGGCAGGCGCTGTTGTAGTAGACCTTGATCCGTTCGTCGCCTGCCATGGGGCGCTCCTGATCGTGGGTTCGTCCCGGACAGTTTAAGGCCTGGGACGGCCAGCGATCAGTGGGGCTTGCGATCGACCCACTTGGGCGCGCTGCTGGGACGCCAGGCTTCCAGGCGGTCGAGCAGGGTCTGGGGGTGGCCGCCGACCTGGAGCATGCCGCGGTGCTGGTCGCGGACGAAACGCTCCTCGACCAGATGGTCGAGGAAATCGGTGAGCTTGTCGTAGAAGCTGTTCACTTCCAGCAGGCCCAGGGGCTTGCTGTGGTAGCCCAACTGGCCCCAGGTCCAGACTTCGAACAGCTCTTCCAGGGTACCCAGCCCGCCGGGCAGGGCGATGAAGGCATCCGACAGCTCGGCCATGCGCGCCTTGCGCGCGTGCATGCCGTCCACCACCTCCAGGCGGGTCAGGCCCTTGTGGCCGATTTCGGCGTCCATCAGGCTCTGCGGGATCACGCCGATGACTTCGCCGCCGGCGGCCAGGGCCGCATCGGCCACGGTGCCCATCAGTCCGACCGCGCCGCCGCCGTAGACCAGGGTGATGCCGCGCTCTGCCAGGGTGTGGCCGAGGAGGGCGGCGGCTTCACGGTAAATCGGCTTGGCGCCGGGGCTGGCGCCGCAGAACACGCAGACGGAACGCAAAGTCATGGGGGACTCCGGGGGCGAAAAAGCGCGCAAGAGTACCGGCTTCGCCCGCGAGCTCCAAGCTGTGCGAGTGGTCAGCTTCCGAACGGTAGTCGGGCGGGGTTATTCGGGGGAAGCGCCGCAGGCCCCGGCGGCGTAAGCGGCGAGCAGGCTTTGCAGGACGTTCATGGCACCTCTCCTTGTCGATGGATGCGGCCATGCTAGTGCCGGCCCGGCTGGTCCGCCCGTTGATTGTTTCGATGGGCCCTATAGGTCAGATGGCTTTCAGCAGCTCCGCCGCCGTCATTCCTGACAATCCCAGCAGACAAAGGCCGCAGGCCAGGTAGGTGAGGCGGTGCCAGAGGGTGGAAGCGGCGCGGCGGAACCAGTCCACCAGGCCGGCGCAGATGAAGCACCAGAGCAGCGAGGAGAGCATGAAGCCGCCGAAGAATACGGCGAGATGCGTCGGTGTCGGTTCGGCCACGCCGACCGCCGCCATGGCCCCGCCCATGGCGGCCCAGTACACGATGTTCTGCGGGTTGGTCAGCGACAGCGCCGCGCCCGAGGCGAACGCACCGCCGCTGGCGCCACCGTCCTCGGCCGAGGGTTGTGGCGGGCGGTGGGCGTCGCGCAGGGACTGCAGGCCGAGCCAGCCCAGGTAGAGGGCGCTGGCGACGGTCAGTGGGTAGCGCACGGCGGCGCTGTCCAGCAGCAGGGCGAGGCCGGTCAGGCCCAGTGCGGCCCAGGTGGCGTCTCCCACCAGGGAGCCGATCTGCACCATCAGGGCGGGCTTGTAGCCGTCCCGCAGGCCACGGCGCAGGGTTTCGCTGAAGACCGCGCCGGGCGCGGCGTTGAACACGAAGCCGAGGAGCATGGCGGCGATGAAGAAGGACAACATGGGGTGGAAATTCCTTGTAATCAGGGTTGCGGCCCGTTGCCGCAGGTCATGGGAACTCGCCGACGAATAGGGCAGTCTCCGGTCTTGGGCCTTTTGCCCTGACTGCCAAGGAGACTCCCATGATTCGCAAGCTCGTCGTTGCATCCGTGCTGGCCCTGGCCAGTGCACCTTTGCTGGCTGCTGAATGTACCGTGGATGTGCAAGGCACGGACCAGATGACGTTCGATACCAAAGAGATCAAGGTCAGCAAAAGTTGCAAGACCTTCACCGTCAACCTCAAGCACTCCGGCAAGCTGGCCAAGAACGTGATGGGCCACAACTGGGTGCTGAGCAAGACCGCCGATGCCCAGGCGATTGCCACTGAAGGCATGACCGCCGGCCTCGACAAGGACTACCTGAAGGCCGACGATCCGCGCATCATCGCCCACACCAAGATGATCGGCGGCGGCGAGAGTTCCAGTGTGACCTTCGAGGTGTCCAAGCTGGCCGCCGGGGAAAGCTACGAGTTCTTCTGCTCCTTCCCGGGGCACGTGTCGATGATGAAGGGTACCCTGGCCCTGGTCGACTGACCTCAGGTGGATATGAAAAGGCCGCTCCGTGTAGCGGCCTTTTTTGTTTTGGCTGTCCAGATGCTGTAGGGGCGAATTCATTCGCCAAGCAGGCCGAAGGCATGCCCTTCGGGGTCGAGCGGGCAGCTGTGCTGCCCTTGGCGAATGAATTCGCCCCTACAAAAAAGCAGGCCGAGTTTATTCTGCTACAGCGCCTCTCGGTCCATCTGCTCCAGCATCCAGCGTACGAAGTCGCGCACCTTGGGCACTTCCGCGGCGTGCTCGGGGTAGGCCAGGTAGTAGGCGTTGCGGCTGGGCATGGGGTGGTCCCAGGGGATCACCAGCTTGCCTTCGGCCAGTTCTTCTTCCACCAGGAAGCGCGGCAGCAGGGCGACGCCGCAGCCGGCCTGGGCGGCGCGGATGCACATGTAGGAGGTGTCGAAGCGCGGCCCGTGGTAGCTGTGTTCGGTGTGCCGGTCCTGGCTCTGGAACCACTCATGCCAGGCCTCGGGGCGGGTGGCGTTCTGCAGCAGCACCAGTTCGGTGAGCTGAGTCGGCTCGGTGAAGGGCTGCTCCGGCATCACGCCAGGGGCGCACACCGGCACCACTTCCTCGCTGAACAGGCGGATGCACTCGGCGCCGGGCAGGGCACCATGGCCGAAATAGAAGGCCAGGTCGCAGCGCCCCTGGACCAGGGCGTTGGGCTCCAGCTCGTTGCGCAGGTCCAGGTGGATGTTCGGGTGGCGCAGGCGCCAGCCCTTGAGACGCGGGATCAGCCAGCGCGCGCCGAAGGTGGGCGGCGTGGCCACCCGCAGGACTTCGGTGTCGCCGCCATAGGACAGCATGTAGTGGGTGGACATCTCCACCTGGGCGAGGATCTTGCGCACTTCGGTGAGGTACAGCGAGCCCGCCGGGGTCAACTGAAGGCGCCGGCGCACACGGCGGAACAGCAGGTGCTGGAGCAGTTCCTCCAACTGCGCCACCTGCTTGCTCACCGCGCTCTGGGTGAGGCTCAACTCGTCGGCGGCGCGGGTGAAACTCAGGTGCCGGGCCACCGCCTCGAAGCATTGCAGGGCGGTGATCGACGGCATGTGGCGTTTGAGCATCGGGGTTCTCGAAAACGGTTCGGATCATGAATTAACGGAATGATATGTGTCGGAAAGGTCATTTGTTGGCAAGCCCTTTTCGCGGCTATTACTGGCTCTTTCAAATTCCGTTCATGGGCTCGTCAGCTGGAGCGCGGCCATTCATGAACAGGCGTTTGCCCGATTCAGAAACAGGAGTAGCTCATGGTTGCCGCACTGCTTGACCGCCTCGGTGTCGATCCGTCCCTCTACCAGCAGGGCGATCACGCCGTTCATTCGCCCATCGACGGCAGCCGCATCGGCACTGTGCGCCTGGAAGGCCGGGCTGAGGTCGACCAGAAGATTGCCCGCGCTGCCGAGGCCTTCCAGGCCTGGCGCAAGGTGCCGGCTCCGCGCCGCGGCGAGCTGATCCGCCAGTACGGCGAAGCGCTGCGCCAGTACAAGGCCGAGCTGGGCGAACTGGTGTCCTGGGAGGCCGGCAAGATCACTCAGGAAGGCCTGGGCGAAGTGCAGGAAATGATCGACATCTGCGACTTCGCCGTGGGCCTGTCGCGCCAGCTCTACGGTCTGACCATCGCCTCCGAGCGTCCCGGCCACCACATGCGCGAGACCTGGCATCCACTGGGCGTGGTCGGCGTCATCAGCGCCTTCAACTTCCCGGTCGCCGTCTGGTCGTGGAACACCGCGCTGGCGCTGGTCTGCGGCAACCCGGTGGTGTGGAAACCCTCGGAAAAGACCCCGCTGACCGCTCTGGCCTGCCAGGCGCTGTTCGAGCGCGTGGCGAAGAATTTCAGCGAGGCCCCGGCCCACCTCAGCCAGGTGGTGATCGGCGCCCGCGATGCCGGCGAAGCCCTGGTGGACGACCCGCGCGTGGCCCTGGTCAGCGCCACCGGCAGTACCCGCATGGGTCGCGAGGTGGCGCCCCGGGTGGCGGCGCGCTTCGCCCGCAGCGTGCTGGAACTGGGCGGCAACAATGCCATGATCCTCGCCCCCAGCGCGGACCTCGACCTGGCGGTTCGCGCGATCCTCTTCAGCGCCGTCGGCACCGCCGGCCAGCGCTGCACCACCCTGCGCCGGCTGATCGCCCACGAGTCGGTCAAGGCCGAGATCGTCGAGCGGCTGAAGGCCGCTTATGCCAAGGTGCGCATCGGTCACCCGCTGGAAGGCAACCTGGTCGGTCCGCTGATCGACAAGCAGAGCTTCGACGGCATGCAGCGCGCGCTGGAGCAGGCCCGCGCCGAAGGCGGCACGGTGTTCGGCGGCGAGCGTCAGTTGGCCGAGCGGTTCCCCAACGCCTACTACGTGTCGCCGGCCATCGTGGAAATGCCTGGCCAGAGCGCCGTGGTCTGCCATGAAACCTTCGCGCCGATCCTTTATGTGATCGGCTACAGCGATTTCGAGGAAGCCATCGCCCTGAACAATGCCGTACCCCAGGGCCTGTCCTCCTGCGTGTTCACCACCGACGTGCGCGAAGCCGAGCTGTTCCAGTCGGCGGTGGGCAGCGACTGTGGCATCGCCAACGTCAACATCGGCCCCAGCGGCGCGGAGATCGGCGGGGCCTTCGGTGGCGAGAAGGAAACCGGCGGCGGCCGTGAGTCCGGCTCGGACGCCTGGAAGGCCTACATGCGCCGCCAGACCAATACCGTCAACTATTCCCACGAGCTGCCGCTGGCCCAGGGCATCACCTTCGACTGACGGGTTCCGGCCCTAAGGATTGCGACCCATGGCCCTGCGCCAGGAATGCCTCTGGGAGTATCTGACGCCCCGACTGCCGGAGAGCCCCGTGCTCCATGGCGAGGTCAAGGTGGATGTGTGCGTGATCGGCGCCGGCTTCACCGGCCTTTCCGCCGCCCTGCATCTGCTGGAGGCGGGCAAGCGCGTCTGCCTGCTGGAGGCCCATACCGCCGGCCATGGTGGTTCCGGGCGCAATGTCGGGCTGGTCAACGCCGGCATGTGGATCCCACCGGACGAGATCGAAGCCGGCCTCGGCCGGACGGTGGGCGAACGGCTCAACCGCACCCTGGGTGCGGCGCCGTCCCTGGTGTTCTCCCTGGTCGACCGCTATGACATCGACTGCCAGTTGCGCCGCGAAGGCACCCTGCACATGGCCCACAACGCCCGTGGTCAGGCCGATCTCGCCAGCCGCTGCGAGCAATGGCAGCGCCGTGGCGCGCCGGTGGAGTTGCTGACCGGCGCCGCCTGCCGCGAGGCCACCGGCACCGACCGGATCGCCGCCGCGTTGCTCGATCGCCGCGCCGGTACCCTCAACCCCATGGGCTACACCCGCGGCCTGGCCCGCGCGGTGAAATTCCTTGGCGGCCAACTCTTCGAGCATTCGCCCGTGCAGCGCCTGGAGCGCCAGGGCGCCAATTGGTGCGTGATCACTGAACATGGCGCGGCCATCGCGCCCCAGGTGGTGATCGCCTCCAACGCCTACACCGAGGGCGAGTGGACCGAACTGCGCCGCCATTTCTTCCCCGGTTACTACTATCAGGTGGCCTCCACGCCGCTCACCGGCGAGGCTGCCGCGCGCATCCTGCCGGGTGGGCAGGGCTCCTGGGATACCCGCCAGGTACTCAGCAGCATCCGCCGCGACGCCGACGGCCGCCTGCTGCTGGGGAGCCTGGGCAACGGTGCGCGCAAGCCGGCCTGGTTCCTGCGTGCCTGGGCCGACCGCATCCAGCGCCACTACTTCCCTTACCTGGGCAGCGTGGAGTGGGAATTCACCTGGACCGGCTGCATCGATTTCACCCCGGACCACCTGATGCGCCTCTACGAACCGGCACCTGGCCTGCTGGCCTTCACCGGCTACAACGGCCGCGGCGTGACCACCGGCAGCGTGGTGGGCAAGGCCTTCGCCGACTACCTGCTGAGCGGGGACGAAACGGTGCTGCCGATGCCGTTCCAACCCATGCGCGCGGTGGCGGCAGTGGGCCTCAGGAGCTCGCTCTACGAAGCGGGTTTCTCGCTCTATCACGCCGGGCAGTGTTTGCGTGTCGTGATCTAGGTCGCAAAAAAGCGGGTTGCACCGCTTCGAGGCAAGCATTTCTTTCTTGCAGGATGGGGGGAACAAGGGGCAGGGTAGTAACAGTGCGTTGTGGGAAATTTCGCGCACCAGTGATGTGCAAATAAGTACCGCGAGTCTATTGTTACCGCACGTGCTGGCACGCTGATGCCAGGCACCTTCCGGGCACGTCTGATGGTTTTTTGGGGTGACTTGGAAGTTGTTGATTTAGAAGAAGAAAAATAAGAATTAAGGAGGTGGGAAAGGCCTTTCAGGGCGCGGAGCAACTACAAGAATTAATGGCACGCCACTTGCTGAATACGAGCGCTAACCCTAAAAACCTCAGGAGCAAAACTCCATGTCGCAGAAGATTTTCAGAAAAGGCTTTCTGGCTCTGGCGGTTACCACCGCGCTGGGCGTTTCTTCCGTAGTACAGGCTGATGTAGTAATCGGCGTCGCCGGACCGCACACCGGCGCCAACGCTTCCTTTGGCGAACAATACTGGCGCGGGGCCTCCCAGGCCGCCGAGGACATCAACGCCGCCGGCGGCATCAACGGCGAGAAGATCAAGCTGGTGAAAGCCGACGACGCCTGCGAACCCAAGCAGGCCGTGGCCGTCGCCAACCGCCTGGTGGACCAGGACAAGGCCATCGCCGTGGTCGGGCACTTCTGCTCCTCCTCCACCATCCCGGCGTCCGAGGTCTACGACGAAGCGGGCATCATCGCCATGACCCCCGGCTCCACCAACCCGGCCGTGACCGAGCGCGGCCTGTCCGGCATGTTCCGCATGTGCGGCCGTGACGACCAGCAGGGCATCGTCGCCGGCGACTACATCGTCGACGTGCTGAAGGCCAAGAAGGTCGCCATCATCCACGACAAGGACACCTACGGTCAGGGCCTGGCCGACGCCACCAAGGCGGAACTGGCCAAGCGCGGCGTGAAGGAAGTCCTGTACGAAGGCCTGACCCGCGGCGAGAAGGACTTCAACGCCCTGGTCACCAAGATTCGCGCCACCGGCGCCGAGGTGGTCTACTTCGGCGGCCTGCACCCCGAAGCCGGCCCGCTGGTTCGCCAGATGCGCGAACAGGGCCTGACCGCCAAGTTCCTCTCCGGCGACGGCATCGTCACCGACGAACTGGTCACCACCGCCGGCGGCCCGCAATACACCAAGGGCGTGCTGATGACCTTCGGCGCCGACCCGCGCAAGATCCCGGACGGCAAGGCGGTGATCGAGAAGTTCCGCGCCGGTGGCTTCGAGCCCGAAGGCTACACCCTGTATGCCTACGCCACCCTGCAGGCCCTGGCTGCCGGCTTCAACGGCGCAGGCTCCAACGATGGGGCCAAGGCCAGCGAATGGCTGAAGTCGCACGCGGTGCAGACCGTAATGGGCAAGAAGGAGTGGGATGCCAAGGGCGACCTGAAAAAATCCGACTACGTGATCTACGAGTGGGACGACAAGGGTAAGTACGCCCAGCAGTAATGACCGGCTCGCGCAATCCGCAAGGGGCGCGAGCCGTAAGCTCGGCTGACCAGCCAGGCGCCACCCGCGCCTGGCTGGTCGGTGCATTCCGGGAAACTGCTGAAGTCCTTTTCTGCTTGAGCCGGGTGGGGGTCTTCCCCCCCGATTTGACACGGTAATTCAGTGGTGCCCGTCTGATTCCACTCGCGGGGGCTTGGCCGAACCCAAGGCCGGTCCTCCAAAAGACGAGACTGAGTGATGGACGGTATTATCCTGCAACAGCTGATCAACGGGCTGACCCTCGGGTCGGTCTACGGTCTGATCGCCATCGGTTACACCATGGTTTACGGCATCATCGGCATGATCAACTTCGCCCACGGCGAGGTGTACATGATCTCCGCCTACCTCGCCGCAATCACCATGGCCATCCTGGCCTTCTTCGGCCTGGAATCCTTCCCCCTGCTGATCCTCGGCACCCTGCTGTTCACCATCCTGGTGACCGGCGTGTACGGTTTCGTGATCGAGCGCATCGCCTACAAGCCGCTGCGCAACTCCACCCGCCTGGCGCCGCTGATCTCCGCCATCGGCATGTCGCTGATCCTGCAGAACTATGTGCAGCTGAGCCAAGGGGCCCGCCAGCAGGGCGTGCCCACCCTGCTTGACGGCGCGCTGAAGTTCCACGTGGGCGAAGGCTTCGTGCAGCTCACCTACACCAAGGTGTTCATCCTGGTCGCCGCCTTCATCGGCATGGGCGTGCTCACCTACGTGATCCAGCACACCAAGCTCGGCCGCATGTGCCGTGCCACCCAGCAGGACCGCAAGATGGCCTCGATCCTCGGCATCAACACCGACCGGGTCATCTCCTACGTCTTCGTCATCGGCGCCGCGATGGCGGCCCTGGCCGGCGTGCTGATCACCATGAACTACGGCACCTTCGACTTCTATGCCGGCTTCATCATCGGCATCAAGGCCTTCACCGCCGCGGTGCTCGGTGGCATCGGCTCGCTGCCCGGCGCCATGCTCGGCGGCATCATCCTCGGCATCGCCGAGGCGCAGTTCTCCGGCATGGTCAACACCGACTACAAGGACGTGTTCAGCTTCTCCCTGCTGGTGCTGATCCTGATCTTCCGTCCCCAAGGCCTGCTGGGCCGTCCGTTCGTCGCGAAGGTGTAAGCATGTCCTCTGCCATCGCCAGGAAACCCCTGGATATCACCAAGAGCCTGATCGACGCCATCATCGCCGGCCTGCTCGCCCTCATCGTCTTCGGCCCCATCATGGGTGTGGTGCTCGACGGCTACAGCTTCAACCTCGAGTTCGGTCGCGTCGGCTGGATGATCGGCATGGTCATGGCCGGCCGTTTCGCCCTCAGCCTGTACACGCAGACCGCGCGCGGCGAAGCCATGATGCAGCGTTTCGAAACCGCCGGCTCCGGGGTGCACGTGCGCTCGCCCGACCACAAGAGCCGGCTGCGCTGGATTCTCCCGCTGATCGTGGTCGCCGCGGTGCTCTTCCCCTTCGTGGCCACCAAGTACCTGCTCACCGTGGTGATCCTCGGGCTGATCTACGTGCTGCTGGGGCTGGGGCTGAACATAGTGGTGGGCCTCGCCGGCCTGCTCGACCTCGGCTACGTGGCCTTCTACGCCATCGGCGCCTACGGCCTGGCGCTCGGCTACGAGTACCTGGGCCTGGGCTTCTGGAGCGTGCTGCCGCTGTCGGCGCTGATGGCCGCCCTGGCCGGTGCGCTGCTGGGCTTCCCGGTGCTGCGCATGCACGGCGACTACCTGGCCATCGTCACCCTGGGCTTCGGTGAGATCATCCGCCTGATCCTCAACAACTGGCTGGACTTCACCGGCGGCCCGAATGGCATGTCGGTGCCCTCGCCGACCTTCATGGGGCTGGAGCTCGGTCGCCGGGCGAAAGAGGGCGGGGTACCGTTCCACGAGTTCTTCGGCATCGCCTACAACCCGAACCTGAAGTTCCTGTTCATCTACGTGGTGCTTTTCCTGGTCGTGCTGCTGGTGCTCTACGTCAAGCACCGACTGACCCGCATGCCGGTGGGGCGCGCCTGGGAAGCGCTGCGCGAGGATGAAATCGCCTGTCGCGCCATGGGCCTGAACCACGTGCTGGTGAAACTCTCGGCCTTCATGCTGGGCGCCTCCACCGCTGGCCTGGCCGGGGTCTTCTTCGCCAGCTACCAGGGCTTCGTCAACCCGTCGTCCTTCACCTTCTTCGAGTCGGCGTTGATCCTCGCCATCGTCGTGCTCGGCGGCATGGGTTCTACCATCGGGGTGGTGATCGCCGCCTTCGTCCTCACCGTCGCACCGGAGCTGCTGCGCACCTTCGCCGACTACCGCGTGCTGCTCTTCGGCGTCCTCATGGTGCTGATGATGATCTGGCGGCCGCGCGGGCTGATTCGCATCAGCCGTACCGGCTTCACCCCGCGTAAAGGAGTAGCCCCATGAGCGACGAATACATCCTCAGCGTCGAGCACCTGATGATGCACTTCGGTGGCATCAAGGCGCTCAATGACGTCAGCCTGAAGATCAAGCGCGGCTCCATCTCGGCGCTGATCGGCCCCAACGGCGCGGGCAAGACCACCGTGTTCAACTGCCTGACCGGTTTCTACAAGGCCACCGGCGGACGCATCCAGCTCAACACCCGTGGCGTCTCGACCGATGTCATCCAGGTGCTGGGCGAGCCGTTCCAGCCGACCGATTTCGTCAATCCGGCCCAGTTCGCCAGTCGCCTGCACTACAAGATGTTCGGCGGTACCCACCTGGTGAACCGCGCGGGTCTGGCGCGTACCTTCCAGAACATCCGCCTGTTCCGCGAAATGTCGGTGGTGGAGAACCTGCTGGTGGCCCAGCACATGTGGGTCAACCGCAACCTGCTGGCCGGCATCTTCAACACGCCGGGCTACCGCAAGGCCGAGGAGGACGCCCTGGACCATGCCTTCTACTGGCTGGAAGTGGTGGACTTGGTGGACTGCGCCAACCGCCTGGCTGGGGAAATGTCCTACGGCCAGCAGCGTCGGCTGGAGATCGCCCGCGCCATGTGCACCCGGCCGCAGCTGATCTGCCTGGACGAACCGGCCGCCGGCCTCAATCCGGCCGAGACCGAGGCGCTCAGCCGGATCATCCGCAAGCTGCGCGACGAACACGACCAGACCGTACTGCTGATCGAACACGACATGGGCATGGTAATGAGCATTTCCGACCACATCGTGGTGCTGGACCACGGCGAAGTGATCGCCGAGGGCAATCCCCACGCGATCCGCCACGATCCGAAGGTGATTGCCGCATACCTTGGCGCCGAAGAGGAGGAAGTGGCATGAGCGCACCCCTCCTGGAGTTCAAGGATGTCGACGTCTTCTACGGTCCCATCCAGGCGCTGAAGAAGGTCAGCCTGCACATCAACGAAGGCGAGACGGTGAGCCTGATCGGCGCCAACGGCGCGGGCAAGTCCACCCTGCTGATGTCCATCTTCGGCCAGCCGCGCGCGGCGAGGGGCGCGATCGTCTACCGCGGTACCGACATCACCCACAGGTCGGCGCACTACGTGGCCTCCAACGGTGTCGCCCAATCGCCGGAAGGGCGCCGCGTATTCCCCGACATGAGCGTGGAGGAGAACCTGCTGATGGGCACCATCCCCATCGGTATGGACCATGCGGGCGAGGACATGGAGCGCATGTTCGACCTCTTCCCGCGCCTCAAGGAGCGGCGCAACCAGCGCGCCATGACCATGTCCGGCGGCGAGCAGCAGATGCTCGCCATCGCTCGTGCGCTGATGAGCCGCCCCAAGCTGCTGCTGCTCGACGAGCCTTCCCTGGGCCTGGCACCCATCGTGGTCAAGCAGATCTTCCAGACCCTGCGGGAACTGGCCCAGACCGGCATGACCATCTTCCTCGTCGAGCAGAACGCCAACCACGCGCTCAGGCTCTCCGACCGCGCCTATGTGATGGTCACCGGGGAAATCCGCATGAGCGGCACGGGCGAGGAACTGCTGGGCAACCAGGACGTCCGCAACGCCTACCTCGGCGGTCACTAGAGCGTTGAAGGCTGAAGGCTGGACGAACGGCCCGGTGCCGCTTTCTCGTTCAGCCTCAAGCCTTCAGCCTCAAGCGAATCCGGAGGATTCATGTCCCATCTTCGTTTCTTCACCAACGCCGACGTCGCCGCGGCGCTGGCTTATCCACAACTGATCGAAGCCCTGCGCCAGGGCCTGGCCAACCTCGCCGAGGCACCGGTGCGGGCCAGCCATGCCCTGCCGGACGATGCCTCGCTCCTGTGCATGCCGGTCTGGCAGAAGGGGCAGGGCGTCGGCGTGAAGCTGGTCACCGTGTTCCCCCGTAACGGCGAGAAGGGCCTGCCCTCGGTCGCCGCGCTCTTCACCCTGTTCGACGACACCACCGGCCGCCCCCTGGCGGTGATGGAAGCCTCGGAACTCACCGCTCGGCGCACGTCCTGCGTCTCGGCGCTGGCCGCCAGCGCCCTGGTGCGCCACGACGCCAGCCGCCTGTTGGTGGTGGGCACGGGCACCCTGGCCGCGCACATGGTCCGCGCCCACAGCGTGGTGCGCAGATACGAACGTGTGGATATCTGGGGCCGCCACCCGGAGAAGGCCGCCGAGCTGGCGCGCCAGCTGGAAGCCGAGGGATACCCGGTGCATGTCGCCCTCGACCTGCAGACCTGCGCCCAGCAGGCCGACTGCATCAGCTGCGTCACCACCTCCACCTCGCCACTGATCCTGGGTGACTGGCTGCACCCGGGCACCCACCTGGACCTGGTGGGGGCCTTCCTGCCGAGCATGCGCGAAACCGACAGCGCCGCCGTGGCCCGTTCGCGCATCGTGGTCGACACCCGTGCCGGGGCTCTGGAAGAGGCTGGCGACCTGCTCTTCGCCATCGCCGATGGCGCCATCACCGAGCAGAGCATCCACTTCGAGCTCGCCGACCTGCTGCATGGGCGGGGCCACCGCCAGAGCAACAGCGAAATCACCCTGTTCAAGTCGGTGGGGCATGCCCAGGAAGACCTGATCGCCGCGCAGTTGCTGCTCTCTACTGTGAATGCATAGGGTGGACTTGCCTTGTAGGGGCGAATTCATTCGCCAAGGGCAGCGCGGCTGCCCCTGTGAGTCCGCAGGGCAGACCTGCGGCCTGCTTGGCGAATGAATTCGCCCCCACGGCAAGGCACCTGCCCCCGCAACCCCGTTGTTCGAATTTCGCCCTAGAACTCCTCCTCCTCCTCGACGAACGGCAGCTTCGCCGCCAGCACTTCGACCCGTTCGATCTGCGGCGGCGTGCTGAACAGCTCGCCTGCGCGCTCCATCAGCGCCGCGGCCACCTGGCCGGCCAGGTGCGCCTGCAGCCCCAGCTCGCGTTCGAAGGCATCGAATATGCCGAAGCTTTGCGGCCCCATGCGCAGGGCGAACCAGGCCAGGGTATCGGGTTCCTGCTGCACCAGCGGCAGGCCGGCGCGAAGGAAATCCTCCACCTCGGCGACTTTGCCCGGCTTGGCTTCCAGGCGTACCAGCAAGGCGACTTTGACCATGGCCCGATCTCCTCTGTGGTTAGCCAGGGAAGTCTAGGCCCATGGGGAAACGAGCCGGGCCCGCTTGTCCGATGCGGGGATATCCACGGACAGGATGTATTTTCCGGTGCTCGCCCACTGGATGTACCCACAATCCCTGTGCAGGGCTCTGTGGATAACTTGGTGGCAGCTGGCTCCAGCCCCGGTTCACGCCGCGTACAAGAACCTGATCAAAATCTGATCAATACTCGTTTGTGTAGCGTAAACAGTGACTTGCAATCTTCATCCAGCGTCGTGCGATCTCGCCTGAGTTGTCCCCGGCAGCTGTGCGGAAAGCTGTGGATAAGCTTGGGAGTAAGGGCTGCGGACCAATGGCGGCGGGAGCTGCGTGCACATGGCGATATTTTCGCCAGGAGCTTGGCGCTGTGGATGGCGTAACCTATGCCGGTCTATTCGCAACGGGCCCGTGCCCCAGAGCAAGGAGAACAGCATGACTTCCACCGTTTTCATCACCGGAGCCACCTCGGGATTCGGCGAGGCCTGCGCCCGGCGCTTCGCCCAGGCCGGCTGGTCGCTGGTGCTGACCGGCCGCCGTGCCGCGCGCCTGCAGGCGCTCAAGGATGAACTCTCGGCCCTGACCGATGTGCACACCCTGGAACTGGACGTGCGCGACCGCGCGGCCATGGAAGCGGGCATCGCCGGCCTGCCGGCGAAGTTCGACAAGATCCGCGGGCTGATCAACAACGCCGGCCTGGCCCTGGGGGCCGACCCGGCGCCCAAGTGCAGCCTGGACGACTGGGACACCATGGTCGACACCAACATCAAGGGCCTGATGTACAGCACCCGCCTGCTGCTGCCGCGCCTGATCGCCCACGGTCGTGGCGCCAGCATCGTCAACCTGGGCTCGGTGGCGGGCAACTGGCCCTATCCGGGCAGCCACGTATACGGCGCCACCAAGGCCTTCGTCGGCCAGTTCTCGTTGAGCCTGCGCAACGACCTGGTGGGTACCGGCGTGCGCGTTTCCAACATCGAGCCGGGGCTGTGCGAGAGCGAGTTCTCCCTGGTGCGCTTCGGCGGTGACCAGGCCAAGTACGACGCCACTTACGCCGGCGCCGAGGCGATCCAGCCGCAAGACATCGCCGAGACCATCTTCTGGATCATGAACCAGCCGGCCCACATCAATATCAACAGCCTGGAGCTGATGCCGGTGAGCCAGACCTGGGCCGGTTTCGCTATCGATCGTTCAGCGAAGTGATGCGCGTGGAGCGCCCCAGCAGCTGCAGGGCGCGATCCGGGTAGTCGGTGATCAGGCCATTGGCGCCCATGTCCAGCAACTGGCGCATGGCCGGTTGCTCGTTGATGGTCCACAGCTGCACCGTCAGGCCGCGCTGCAGCGCGGTTTGCATGAGGCCCTCGCTGGCCACCTGCAGCCCGCCGCTGCGCTCGGGGATCTGCAGGGCCTGATACGACGGGCTGACCAGGCGGCCCAGGCCGATCCAGTTCAGCGCCACCAGCAGCCGCACCGAAGTCGGCCCGGCCGAAGTGGCGACCCCCGGGCAGACTTCGCGGAAGCGCTTCAGGCTGCGCTCGTAGAAGCTCCCCACCAGCACCCGCTCCAGCTGGTCGTGTTCCTCCAGCAGGGCACAGAGCTGCTCTTCCATGCCCGCGTCGGGCACCTTGATCTCGACCACCTTGGGCTGTTCCGGGAAGCGCTCCAGCACCTCGGCGAACCTGGGGATGCGAATGTCCTGGCCACGGTAGGGATGGCTCTCGCCGCCATCGGCTGTCCAGCGGTAACCGGCATCCAGCGCCTGCACCTCGGCGAGTGTCAGCTCGGCCACTTCTCCGTTGCCATTGGTGGTGCGGTCCACCCGCGCGTCGTGGAGCACCACCAGCTCGCCATCGCGGGTCCGGCGCACATCCATTTCCAGCATGTCCACCTTGAGGGCGCTGGCGCGCTCGAAGGCGAACAGGGTGTTTTCCGGCCAGAGGCCACGGCCACCGCGATGGGCGATCACCAGGGGACGTTCGCCGAAGCCGGCGAGCACCGCGGGGCGTTCCGCCGGGCGGCTGGTCAGGGCCAGCACCAGCAGGGTGACGGCGACGAGGAAGAGGGGGGCGAGAAGGAGTCGGGCGAAGCGCTTCATGTAGTTCTTATCCGCAAGACGTGGACAGGCGTGCCGAATCAAACGCGGGGACTATGACAAAGACGTGACGGCGGGGCGAGGGGGAGGTGTGCGGGATGGGATGGGGAGCGCGTTGTGGCGGTGATGGGAGGTTCCTTGTAGGGGCGATTTCAATCGCCAAGCAGGCCAGAGGTCTGCCTGACGTCCTTGATTGCGGGCAGCTGCGCTGCCCTTGGCGAATGAATTCGCCCCTACAGAGAGTGATGTCGCATGCAGTCAGATCAACCCGCCAGCAGCCAGACCCCGGCACCGGCTGAGGCGCCACTGGTGATGCGCACCAGCGGGGCGGTCAGCTTTCCGGCTTGCCAGGCCCCAGCCAGCACTTGCCGCCGATCATGATGAAGCGCAGCTGCTGGGTGATCTTGGCCGCGGGCAGCAGGTGCGGCGCCAGGTTATCCGCCGGCGGATCGATCAGCTCGGGCAGGGTGGCGAATACCGTCTTCACCACCAGGTCGGCCACCAGGTCCAGGCCCTGGTCGTCCAGTTGTGGCATGCGGTTGACCAGCTTGAGGTCGGTGGCCAGGTCGTCGGTGATGCGCTGGCGCAGGGCGCCTATGGCCTGGCGCACCGGGCGTGAACCACCGTACTGCTCGCGTGCGAGGAAGAGGTACTGGCCACGGTTGGCGGCCACGGCATCGAGGAAGATGCGCACTGACGCGTCAATGATGCCGCCCAGCTCGAACTCGTTCTGGCGGACCATGCGGATGGTGGCGCGGAAGGTTTCGCCCACTTCCTCCACCAGGGCCAGGCCCAGTTCGTCCATGTCGCTGAAGTGACGGTAGAAACCGGTGGGCACTATGCCGGCTGTGCGCGCCACTTCCCGCAGGCTCAGGCTGCCGAAGCCGCGGCCGCTGTCCATCAGGAGCCGCGCGGCGTCCATCAGGGCGTGGCGGGTTTGCTGCTTCTGTTCCGAGCGTTGGGTCATGGAGCGCGGCCGTTGGCGGATGTGCGGCGCACTCTAGCAAATGGGCTTTGCGGGCGTCACGGGCAGCAAGGCTGCCCATCCTGACTGTGACGCGGGAAGCAAAAAGCCCGGCGTTCGCCGGGCTTCGAGGGGCTGGAGCAAGTGGCGATCAGCTGACGCGCTGGGCTTGCAGCAGGCGGTCGGAACCACCTTCGGCGATGCGGTTGGCGCCGGTGCGGTCCGAGCCACCTTCGGCGATGCGGTTGGCACCGGTGCGGTCCGAGCCACCTTCGGCGATGCGGTTGGCACCGGTGCGGTCGGAGCCGCCTTCGGCGATGCGGTTGGCACCGGTGCGGTCCGAGCCGCCTTCGGCGATGCGGTTGGCACCGGTGCGGTCCGAGCCGCCTTCGGCAACGCGGTCCAGGACCATGAAGCTGCCTTCAGCGGCAACCGGATCGATGACCTGGATGGAGCGGCCTTCCTTCGACTCGCCCAGTACGGGCTGGAAGTCGGACGGCAGGGCGAAAACGGAGCTGCTCAGGGTGGCGATGATCAGGGCGGCGAAGGCGTGGGTTTTCATGATCGTGGGCTCCTCGAAGGGGGCTGGAAACTGGGTACGGAGCTCATGTTACGGACGGGGCGTTGATTAAAAAGTGATCACTCGCAATGGAGATTATCGATGTCGTTGATGTTGCTGAAAGCTCTTTATAATCAATGCCTTGCGCCATTTCGCAGGCAGGCTTCGGAGGCTGCGCCGGTTGCGTTCGGCATTCGGACGGAGCAACCCGGCGCAATGGCGGGTCGATAAGACATGGACATCACGCGGCGCCGAAGGCGGCTGCCGGGGGCAAATGGGAGTAGTGCATGACACGAAGTCTTCGCATCCTCGCTGGGTCGGTTCTGGCGCTGGCGGTGCTGCTCGCGGTTCTGCTGGTGCTGGTCGCCACCTTCGACTGGAACCGCATCAAGCCGGCGCTCAACGAGCGGGTATCCGCCGAACTGGGGCGCTCATTCGCCATCGACGGCGAGCTCGAGGTGATCTGGCAGCGCGAGGACGGCGAGGGCGGTTGGCGGGCCCTCGTGCCCTGGCCCCATTTCGTCGCCGAGAAACTGCGCCTGGGCAATCCGGAGTGGGCCAAGGGCGGGGATTTCGTCAGCCTCGAACGGGTGGAATTCCGCGTCGCGCCGCTGCCTTTGCTGTGGCGCCAGCTGAGCATTCCGCGCATCGACCTGGGCGCACCCCGGGCCAGCGTCCGGCGCCTGGCCGATGGCCGCAACAACTGGACGTTCGAGTTGCCGGCCGGGCCTGACGGCGAGGAGGAGAAGCCCTCCGGCTGGACGCTCGATATCGGCACCATCGGCTTCGACAAGGGCCGCGTCCAGGTGGACGACGCCCAGACCCGCACCCGCCTGGACATCGTGGTCGATCCCCTGGGCAAACCGATTGCCTTCAGCGAGCTGCTGCCGGACATGGGCGGCGGGCCTGCCACCTTCGCTGCTCAGGACTACAGCTTCGGCTGGCAGGCCAAGGGCAGCTACCGAGGCCATCCGCTGGACGGCAGCGGCAAGGTCGGAGGGCTGCTGGCGCTGCAGAACGCCGACCTGCCCTTGCCATTGCAGGCCGAGGTCCGGGCCGGCGACACCCGAGTCGCCCTGGTCGGAACCCTGACTGACCTCCGCGCGCTCGGCGCCCTGGACCTGCGCATGCAGCTTTCGGGCAAGAGCCTGGCGCAGCTTTACCCGCTGATCGGCGTGACCCTTCCTGAAACTCCGGCCTATTCCACTGACGGCCGGTTGCTGGCGAACCTGCGCGAGCCAGGTGGCGCCAAGTTCCTCTACCAGGACTTCAATGGCCGCATTGGCGGCAGCGATATCCACGGCGACCTCACCTATGTGGCCCGCCAGCCCCGGCCCAAGTTATCCGGCGCGCTGACCTCGGAGCAGCTGCGTTTCGTCGACCTGGCGCCGCTGATTGGCGCGGACTCCAGGTCCGGCCAGCAGGCGCGCGGCGTGGCGACCCCGCAGCCGGCGGGTAAGGTGCTGCCGGTGGAAGCGTTCCGTACCGAGCGCTGGCGGGTGATGGATGCGGACGTGACCTTCACCGGCAAGCGCATCCAGCACAGCGAAAAACTGCCCTTCCGCGACCTGTCCACTCATCTGGTGCTCAACGATGGCCAGCTCAGGCTCGAGCCTTTGCGCTTCGGCGTGGCCGGCGGCGCGCTGGACGCCGATATACGACTCGATGGCCGTCGTGCCCCGCTCACCGGCAAGGCGCGCTTGCAGGCCCGGCACTTCAAGCTCAAGGAGCTGCTTCCCAACGTCCAGGCCATGCGCAGCAGCCTGGGCGAGCTGAATGCCCAGGCCGACCTGTCCGGCACGGGCAATTCGGTGGCGGCATTGCTGGGTACCGCCAACGGCGAACTGCGGATGCTGGTGAATGACGGCACCATCAGCCGCAACCTGATGGAGATCGCGGGCTTGAACGTGGGCAACTACCTGGTGGGCCGCCTGTTCGGTGACGAGGAAGTGAAGATCAATTGCGCGGCGGCGGACCTGGGTGTGAAGGACGGCCTGATGACCCCGAGGCTGTTCGTCTTCGATACCGAGAATGCGCTGGTGCGGGTGGAAGGCAGCGCCAATTTGCGCAACGAGCGGCTGGACCTCAGCGTCAATCCGGAGTCCAAGGGCATGCGGGTGTTCTCGTTGCGTTCGCCGCTCTATGTGCGCGGGACTTTCAAGGAACCCCAGGCTGGGGTGCAGACGGTGCCGCTGGTGGTGCGCGGCGCGGGCATGGTGGCGTTGGGCGTGGCGGTAGCGCCGGCGGCGGCCCTGCTGGCGCTGGTGGCGCCGGCTGCCGGAGGCGAAGTGAGCAGCACTTGCGCGCCGTTGCTGCAGCAGATGGGCACGCGCTAGGGCTGGCTCAGAGCTGGTCGCGCTCCACCTGTTCGCGCTGTCCGCAGGTCATGAAACCCTTGTGGCGCACGCGTCCGCTGCTGTCGAAGCTGACGTGATACGGCTGCTGATGCCCTTCCTCATTGAGGATGTAATTGTTGCAGGAGCCCGGGTGCACGCTGCGCTGGATGACGGAAGACGGGCGCCCGCCAATGATCAGCACCTGCTGCCGGCTCATGCCGGGTTCGACGTCCTTCACCAGGGGCTGGTCGCGGAACGTGATGTAGTCCGTGGGGTTCTCGATCTTGCTGGCGCATCCCGCCATCGATGCCAGGGCACAAGCCATGACAAGCGCTTGCTTGTACATCCGGGGTCCTCGTGGATTAACGCAGTTGAAATACTGCGCTTGGAACATCGGAAGCTGGGGAGAGTTCGCCCGAGAACGCCAGGATGCCGGCCAGGCGATGGACGGCACAGCGCCAGCAGCTGGCGAAATGCCGCGCTGGACGGCTGGAGACCTTGTCTGGCGCGGCTCTCGGTGTTGGATGATGGCGATCTGATGGTTGCTGCACATTCAGCCCATCAGCCCGGTCAATAGCCGCCGCCGCGATCGATTTCCCTGCGCGGGGATTTTTCGCGCTCGTTGCTTTCCCGTTGCTCGCAGGTCATGAAACCGGTCTCCTCGACCCGTCCGCTACCGTCGAAGCTGACGTGGTAGGCCTGCTGGTGGCCATCCTGGTTGAGGATGTAGTTGTTGCAGATGCCCGCGTGGACAACGCGCCGGACGGACGAAGACGGCGGGCCGCCGATGGTCCGCACCTGCTGCTCGGTCATGCCTTCTTCCACCTGCTTGACCAGGGGCTGGTTGCGGTAGGTGTAGAAGTCCGTGGGGTTTTCCATCTTGCCGGCGCACCCGACCACAGAGGCCAGGGCGCAGGTCAAGGCCAGCGCTTGCTTGCTCATGGCGGAACATCCCTATTGGCGCGGGTAGGCCCGCGATGGCTATGAGCCTAGTCCGCGCGGCTGTCCCGACCGCGTGGGACGGGGGTTTTTACCGATGAACGGTCAGCCGTAGCGCTTCTTCGCTTCGATGGCCAGGCCGCTGCCGATACTGCCGAACAGGTTGCCCTCCACCTGGCGGGCGTTGGGCAGCATGGCCGCGACGCTCTGGCGCAGCGCCGGGATGCCGCTGGAGCCGCCGGTGAAGAACAGGGTGTCGACCTGGTCGGCGGTTACGCCGGCCTGGACCAGCAGGGCGTCGACGCTGGCACGGATGCGCACCAGCAGGTCGTCGATGGCGCTTTCGAACAGCGCCCGGGTGAGATCGACCGCGAGGCCAGGTTCGATACGGGCCAGGTCGATGTGGCGGCTTTCGGCCTCGGTCAGCGCGATCTTGCTCTCTTCCACCTGCATCGCCAGCCAGTGGCCGGCGCGTTGCTCGATCAGGCTGAACAGGCGGTCGATACCGGTGGTGTCGACGATGTCGTAGCGCATGTTTTTCAGCGCCAGCTTGGACTTCTGTGCGTAGACGGCGTTGATGGTGTGCCAGGTGGCGAGGTTCAGGTGGAAGCTGGTGGGCATCGGCGCGTCGCTCTTCATCCGGCTGCCGTAGCCGAACAACGGCATCACGCCGGCCAGCGAGAGTTGCTTGTCGAAGTCGGTCCCGCCGATGTGCACGCCGCCGGTGGCGAGGATGTCGTCCTGACGCTCGGCCACCGCGCGGCGCTCCGGCGCCAGGCGCACCAGGGAGAAGTCCGAGGTACCGCCGCCGATGTCGACGATCAGCACCAGTTCCTCGCGCTCGATGCCCCGCTCGTAGTCGAAGGCGGCGGCGATGGGCTCGTACTGGAAGGACACCTCCTTGAAACCGAGCTTCTGCGCCACCGCGACCAGGGTGTTCTGGGCGTCCTGGTCGGCCTCGGGGTCGTCATCCACGAAGAATACCGGGCGCCCCAGCACCACCTGCTCGAACTCGCGGCCGGCGGCGGCCTCGGCGCGCTGCTTGAGCTGGCCAATGAACAGGCCGAGCAGGTCCTTGAAGGGCAGGGCGCTGCCCAGCACTGTGGTCTCGCTTTTCAGCAGGGGCGAACCCAGCAGGCTCTTCAGCGAGCGCATCAAGCGGCCTTCGTAGCCTTCCAGGTACTCGTGCAGGGCCAGGCGCCCGTAGGCCGGGCGGCGCTCCTCGGTGTTGAAGAACACCACCGAGGGCAGGGTGATCTTGTCGTCCTCCAGGGCGATCAGCGGCTCCACATCCGGGCGCCACCAGCCGACGGTGGAGTTGGAGGTTCCGAAGTCGATGCCCAGGGCCTGGGCGGGGAGGACGTTGCTCATGTCGCGGCTGTTCCGAAAAAAACGGCCGCGCAGTGTACGCGAGGACGGCGAGGTTGTCCGGAGCAGTTCGTCGCGGTGGAGGGTGACCAGCGCAAGGCCTCCGTGAGCCAGTGCCTGACGAAGGACCAGCACCCGATCAGGTGTGCGCTAGAGGTAGGCCAGCAGCCGTCCGGCCGACATCACTGCGCACCAGATCAGGATCGACAGCGTCACCTGCAATCGCCCCGCAAAGGGCGGTCGCCGGTCCCAGTCCGCCAGGCGACGATTCCAGAGGGCACGGAACAGCAAGGCGTTGACGTTCCCCAGGGCCACCAGCACCGCTTCCGATCGCAGTGGCAGCAGGGTGGCGGCCGACGGAGGGCTGGACAAGGCGCCGGCGCCCTTAAGCGGACTGAAAGACTGATCCGTTAGAATGGGCGCAGTCTGACAATGGAAAAACGGGGGCGCCGGCACCAGAGTTATGGAGCCGGCTCGATCCTGACCCCCTCTGAACTTTTGGTGCCCCTATGCGTAGAGCTTCTCATCACGAGTTGCGCACGGCTTTCCGTGCGTTGCTGGATTCGGATTCCTGCTTCCACACCGCCTCGGTGTTCGACCCCATGTCCGCCCGCATCGCCGCCGATCTCGGCTTCGAAGTCGGCATTCTCGGCGGCTCGGTGGCCTCCCTGCAGGTACTCGCCGCGCCCGACTTCGCCCTGATCACCCTCAGCGAATTCGTCGAGCAGGCCACCCGCATCGGCCGCGTTTCCCGCCTGCCGGTGATCGCCGACGCCGACCACGGTTACGGCAACGCCCTCAATGTGATGCGCACCGTGGTCGAACTGGAGCGCGCCGGCATCGCCGCCCTGACCATCGAAGACACCCTGCTGCCGGCCCAGTTCGGCCGCAAGTCCACCGACCTGATCCCGGTGGAAGAGGGCGTCGGCAAGATCCGCGCGGCCCTGGAAGCGCGCGTCGATCCGGACCTCGCCATCATCGCCCGCACCAATGCCGGGGTGTTGGAGGTGGACGAAGTGATCAAGCGTACCAAGGCCTACCAGGCTGCCGGCGCCGACGGCATCTGCATGGTCGGCGTGGCCGACTTCGAGCATCTGGAGAAGATCGCCGAGCACCTGAGCATCCCGTTGATGCTGGTGACCTACGGCAACCCCAAGCTGCGCGACAACGAGCGCCTCGCCCGCCTCGGCGTACGCATCGTGGTCAACGGCCACGCCGCCTACTTCGCCGCCATCAAGGCCACCTACGACTGCCTGCGAGACCAGCGCCAGGTCGCCACCGGCGAGGAGCTCACCGCCACGGAGCTGACCCACAAGTACACCCTGCCCGAGGAGTACATCGTCTGGGCCGAGGAGTTCATGGACGTCAAGGAATAAGTCCACCGCGACATCCGCTTGTCGCCTGCCGACCCCCATCCTTGCAAAAGCGCTGACCATCACCCCATATCGGTTCCATGGGTTCCGAACCGATCAGGAGGTCAGCATGGCAAGCGGTTGGGCCGGCGACGGCGCCGTCCAGGAACAGATCGACAGCACCATCGAAGACGCCATCCAGCGCGCGCGCAGCCAGTTGCCGAAAGGCGAAAGCCTGACCCACTGCGAAGAGTGCGACGCCCCCATCCCGGAAGCCCGCCGCAAGGCCGTCCCCGGCGTGCACCTGTGCGTCAATTGCCAGGCCGAGCACGACAGGGAAAACGCCGCCTATGCCGGGTACAACCGGCGGGGGAGCAAGGACAGTCAGTTGCGCTAGATGCGGGCCATGTCGGTTGAGGCGTTTCAGCCCAACCTGCGGCTTAGAGGCGACCTTTGGCCTTGTCGTAGGCCGCTCCACGCTCACGCCTGCCGACGCCGATCACCACCACCGTGATGCGCTGGTCCTCGACCCGGTACACCAGGCGGTAACCGGCGGTGCGGAGCTTGATCTTGAAGCAGTCAGGCATCCCATGAAGGGCGTCACCCTGGACTCGCGGTCGTTGCAACCGCTCTTTCAGCTTCTTCTTGAATTGTTCCCGGACCGTATCGCCGAGCTTGCGCCACTCCTTGAGCGCCGATGGCAGGAACTCCAGTTCATAGGTCATCGAGGCGGACTTTCACTCCCTTCTCGTGGGTGCGGCTGCGGACGATTTCCGCCAGCTCCTGATCGTCCAGATACTCCATTAAGGCTTCGAAGGTTTCAGCCGGAACCATGTAGGCCATGACCTTGTTGTGATTGAGAACCGCGACCGGGGCACCCCTGGCGCCGGACACTACGGCCGAAGGATTCTTCTTCAGTTCGGAAACGCTGACGGCAACATCGGCGAGAACATTCTGCATGAATTTGACTCCTGTATTTGGAGCCAAATTCTGGTCTTTTTATTGGCCGGATTCAAGCCGCTACCTGAGTCAGTGAAACCATTACTCCAGCATCAACTGCATGAAAGTCAGGTCCAGCCAGCGGCCGAATTTGCGGCCGACCTGGGGCATCCGGCCGGTGATAGCGAAGCCCAGGCGCTCGTGCAGGCGGATGGATGCGGCGTTTTCGGACTCGATGGCCGCCACCATGACGTGCAATCCAGCCGTGCGGGCGCGCTCGATCAGCGCCTGCATCAGTGCCGGCCCAAGGCCCTGGCCTCGCTGGTCGCCGCGCACGTAGACCGAGTGCTCCACGGTATGGCGGAAGCCCTCGATGGTGCGCCAGGTGCCGTAGCTGGCGTAGCCGAGCACCTCGCCCGCCTCGTTCACCGCCACCAGTACCGGGAAACCGGCGGCATTGCGCTCGGCCAGCCAGGCGCGGCGATTGGCCAGGTCCACCAGGGTTTCGTTCCAGATGGCCGTGGTGTTCTCCACGGCGTCGTTGTAGATGGCGAGGATGCCGGGGAGGTCGCTTTCACCGGCATCGCGAATGGCGTAGGACATGGCGGGTCTCAAGGAATGGGTTGGAGCATCGTCACCGGATTGATGCCGCCGGGGAAGTGGCGCTCAGCGGTTCAGGGCACCATGTAGTTCTTCACCCCGGTGAAGATGATCTGCGCGGCCAGGGCGCAGACGAACAGGCCCATCAGGCGGCTGACGATCTGCAGGCCCTGGTCGCCGAGGATGCGTTCGATGCGGTCGGAGAGATAGAGCACCGCACCCACCGTGGCGCTGGCGATGGCAATGGCGAACAGCGCGGTGAGTTTGTCGTCCCACTGTACGTGGCCCGCACCCATGACCAGCATGGCGCCGATGGTGCCGGGGCCGACGGTCAGGGGGATGGTCAGGGGCACTATGGTCACGTCCTGCTGGACGTTGTCGGCCTGTACCGACGAATTGCCCTGGGCCATGCCGAGGGCGGAGATGAACAGCACGGTGCCGGCGCCGATGCGGAAGGCGTCGATGGTGATGCCGAAGATATTGAAGATCGCCTGGCCGAAGAGGTAGAGCAGGGCACTGGCCACCAGGGTGCCGAGGGCGACCTTCCAGGCGAGCTTCTTGCGCTCCTTCACCGTGTAGCCACGGGTCAGGCCGATGAAGCAGGAGAGCACGAAGAAGGGGCTGTAGAGCACCAGCATCTTCAGGTACAGGCTGGAAAGGCTTTCGAGCATGGGGGCATCCGTTCTTGACTGCGAGGGCCGATCCTCAGTGTAGAGGCTGCCCTGCCATTGGGCGCACAACTATAAACCTGCCGCGGTGGTCGGCTATACCTTCTTCCACTGGGGCGTTTTGCCGCGCAGGGGGCCGTCAATGGCGCATATCAGTTTCACTCCCAACCTGCAGCGTCACCTCGATGTCCCTGAACTGGATATCGTCGCTGCCATCGTGGCCGAGGCGCTGGATGCGGCCTTCGCCGCCAATCCGCGCCTGCGCAGTTACCTGCTGGATGACCAGGGGCGCCTGCGCCGGCACGTGGCGATCTTCGTCGATGCCCAGCAAGTGAGCGACCGCCGTCGCCTGACCGACCCGGTGGGGCCGGAGAGCGACATCTTCGTCGTCCAGGCATTGTCCGGTGGCTGAACCGGGGCAAGGAGGAGGACCATGAACCGATGCATCCATGTGGCGACCCGCAAGGGCCTGCTGCGATTCGAGCCGGACGGTGGCGGCTGGCGCCTGGCACGCCAGGATTTTCTAGGTGAGCCGGTGAGCATGCTGCTGTCCGATCCGCGCGACGGCCACCTCTATGCGGCCCTGCACCTGGGCCATTTCGGCCCCAAGCTGTGGCGTTCGACGGACGCGGGGCAGAATTGGGAGGAATTGCCCGCCCCGGCCTTCTCCAAGGTGGCCGAGGCTGAGGAAGGGCCCTCGGTGGAGATGATCTGGTGCCTCGAGCCCGGCGGCGCCGATCAGCCTGGCACGCTCTGGGCCGGCACCATTCCCGGCGGCCTGTTCCGCTCCCGTGACCACGGCAGTACCTGGGAACTGGTGGACAGTCTCTGGCAGCGCCCGGAGCGCGCCAACTGGTTTGGCGGTGGCTATGACCAGCCAGGCATCCATTCCATCTGCGTCGACCCGCGCAACAGCCGGCACCTGACCCTGGCGGTGTCCTGCGGCGGCATCTGGCACAGCGAGGACGAAGGCGGGAGCTGGAACTTCCGCACCCGCGGCATGCGCGCCGCCTACATGCCGCCGGAGCGTGCCGAGGACCCTGACATCCAGGACCCGCACCGTATGGTGGCCTGCCCGGCGAACCCGGAACGGCTCTGGGTGCAGCATCACAGCGGCATCTTCGTCAGCGCAGACCGTGGCCTGAACTGGCGGGAGATCACCGAGGCCGGACCCTCCACTTTCGGCTTTGCCGTCGCCGTGCATCCGGCCGATCCGGATTGCGCCTGGTTCGTGCCGGCGGTGAAGGATGAATGCCGGGTCCCCGCCGACCAGCGCCTGCGCGTCACCCGCACCCGCGATGGCGGGAAGAACTTCGACGTGCTGGAGCGGGGCCTGCCGCAGCAGCTCTGCTACGACCTGGTGTACCGCCATGGGCTGGATGTGGATGCCAGCGGCCAGCGCCTGGCGATGGGCTCCACCACCGGGCATCTGTGGGTGTCGGAGGACCAGGGGGACAGCTGGGATCTGGTGGCCGGGCACCTGCCGCCGATCTTTGCGGTGAGGTGGGGGTAGACGACCTGCGGCCCGTTTTCGCGAATGAATTCGCTCCTACAGGTCTGTGCCGGAGGTGGGCTGGGCGTCACCCCTCTCCTCTTTAGGGAGAGGGGCCGGGGGTGAGGGCTGGTGGGGTCGGCAGGGCATTGAAGGGCAGGACTGCGTCCTGCTTTCGCGAATGAATTCGCTCCTACAACGTCTGGAATCGCCTCACGGCTGCTCGGGCCGATCAGCTGTGCATCGCATGCCGTTCGCGCAGTTCCTTCTCGGCTACCCAGTATTCGATCAGCTCGCGCAGCTGGGAGAGTTCCACCGGCTTGGCCATGTGGCCGTCCATGCCGGCCTGGCGGGCGCGCTCCTTGTGCTCGCTGAGGATATGGGCGGTGAGCGCGACCACCGGGGTGCGCGGGCGCTGCTCAAGGTTTTCCCAGTGGCGCAGCATCTCGGTGGCGGTGAAACCGTCCAGCACCGGCATCTCGCAGTCCATCAGCACCAGGTCGTAGTGCTGGTTCTTCATCGCGCTCAGGGCTTCCTCACCGTTGCTGGCGGTGTCCGGCTCGAGGTTGAGCTTGCTCAGCATGCCGCGGATGACCTTGGTGGAGATGCTGTTGTCCTCGGCCACCAGGATGCGGAAGTCGCTGGGGACGTGGAGCGGCTCGCTGACCTGGGAGCCCGGCAGGGAGATGGCGCCGCCCGCCTTGCGCTGGTTCAGCTCGTCGGCGAGCGTGGTCTTCAGGGTGTAGCCGGCCACCGGCTTGGCGAGGATGCGCTTGATGCCGGCGTTACGCGCGATGATCTTGCTCGGCGCGTTGCTGATGCCGGTGAGCATGATGATCAGGATGTCGTGGTTGAGGCTCGGGTCTTCCTTGATCTTCGCCGCCAGCTGCATGCCGGTCATGCCGGGCATGTCCTGGTCCAGCAGGACCACGTCGAAGTACTCGCGCAGGTGCGCCTTGGTGCGCAGCAGGGCCAAGGCTTCCTTGCCGGAGGGCACGGCGCTGACCTGCAGGCCCCAGGCGCTGCACTGCTGCACCAGCACCTTGCGGCAGGTGTCGTTGTCGTCCACCACCAGCAGGCGCGCGCCTTCCAGCGGGCTGTCGAGGTCGGCGGCGGGGCGCACCAGGTGCTGGCTGTCCATTGGCAGGGTCAGCCAGAGGGTGCTGCCTTGTCCGGCGCCGCTCTGGATGCCGAACTCGCCGTTCATCAGACGCACCAGTTGGCGGGCGATGACCAGGCCGAGGCGGCCGCCGAGCTTGGAGGAGGCGAGGAAGTCGCTGCTTTGCAGTTCGGCGTTGAGCAGGGCTTCGCGCTCGCTGGCTTCCAGGGGGCGGCCGCTGTCCTGCACGGCGATGCGCAGGCGGGGTTCGCTGGCGCTGTTGTCCAGGGCAACCACCAGCAGGATCTCGCCTTCGTCGGTCTGCTTGAAGGCGTTGTCCAGCAGGCTCAGGAGGATCTGCCGCAGACGCGTGGGGTCGCCGCCGACCACCCGGGGTACCTGGGGCTGCATGAAGCTGATGAGTTCGACCCGCTGCTGCTCGGCCTTGGCGCGGAAGATGTCGAGGCAGTCGTCGATCAGGGCGTTGAGGTCGAACTGCACGTCGTCCAGCTCGATCTGCCCGGACTCCAGCTTGGAGATGTCGAGGATCTCGTTGATCAGGGTGAGCAGTTCGTTGCCGGAGCTGTGGATGGTCTGCACGTAGTCGCGCTGCTTGGCCGACAGCGGGGTACCGAGCAGCAGCTCGGTCATGCCCAGCACGCCGTTCATTGGGGTGCGGATCTCGTGGCTGATCTTGGCGAGGAATTCGCCCTTGGCCTTGAGTTCAGCGGAGCTGGCGGCCAGAGCCCGGCTGGCGCTGAAGGCTTCGTGCTGGATGCGCCGCTGGCGCTCGCTCAGGGCCATGCTGAGGAACACGCCGCTGATGGTGGAGACCGCCAGCAGGACATAGGCCAGCCAGTCGGACTGCAGGTGCCAGTAGCCGAACAGGGCGGGCAGGGCGCTGAGGATGGCGACGCAGAACAGGCCCAGGGCGAGGCTGAACAGGCGTGCCGGGCGGTAGCCCTGGCGCCAGTGGTAGATGGCGATCCCGAACATGCTGGTGCTGGCGATGGCGGACAGGACGTAGACCAGCTGATTGAACTGCAACTCGGTGACGATCAGCAGCAGGGCGGCGGTCAGCGCGATCATCACGATTTCGCCCAGCAGCAGGCCGGTTGCGGGGGTATTCGGGCAGACCTTGTGGAAGAAGCTGACGGTGAAGGCCAGGGCACTGAGCATGGCCAGCAGCATGGACAGGTTGGCGATCTGCGGTTGTGCGCTCTGCCAGTCGCCCAGCCAGGGCGAGCTGATGCCCAACAGGCTGACGCCGGTGGCCATCAGGCAGCTCTGCGCGGCGGCCAGCCAGAGGCTGACGGCGGCGCGGGAGTAGGCGTAGCGCACCAGGTTGTAGTAGATCAGCATGCCCAGGCCGCCGAGCAGCAGTCCGTAGAGCAGGGGGCGGGTATCGTCGGCGGCCATCAACGCCGAGGATTGCAGCGTCACAGTGGGGCGCAGGGCATGTTCCGAGGCCATGCGCAGGTAGATATCCAGGGGTTCCTGCTTGACCGGCAGCGGCAGGAGGAAATCGCGGCTGGGCAGAGGCCGGTCGCTGAAGGGCAGGCGGCTGCCGGTGCGGGTGTGGGCCACCAGCTCATCGCCCTCGAGGACGTAGAGGTCGAGATAGGCCAGGTAGGGGGCGAAAATGCGCAGCAGCTGTTCGTGCTGGCCGGGCGGGAGCCTGTAGTGCAGCCAGAGCGCGCTGCCACCGCCGGAGGTGTAGAGCTGGTCGAGTTCGACCGGAGCGAACTGGGAAAGGGCCTGCTGGGTGCGGATTTCCTGCAGCTGCAGGTTCGCGCCCGGATCGAGCAGCATGCTCCATTGCCGCTCCTCGGTTGCCTGGGCGGGCAGCAGATACAGCAGGGCCAGCAGCAGGCTGGCGATCAATCCTATGGCAATCCTGAGCCGGGGCACGGTCGAGGTCCCTTCGTGGGTGAGTGGCCGGATTATAGCCAAGCCCCTCCGGGGCGGAATATGACCGAGGCGGCCAGCATCTGGCTTGCCGCCTCGATCGGCACTATTTACCCGATCCTTACTTTTCACCGCGTTCGCGGGCGATGGCGCGGTAGCCGATGTCCTTGCGGTAGAAGCAGCCGTTCCAGCGGATCTTTTCCGCCAGGCGGTAGGCCTGCTGCTGGGCGTCGGACACGTTGGCGCCGATGGCGGTGGCGCAGAGCACGCGGCCGCCGGAGGTGACGATCTTGCCGTCCTTCTGCGCGGTGCCGGCATGGAACACCTTGCCGTCCAGGGCCGCCGCATCGTCCAGGCCTTCGATCAGGTCACCCTTGGCGTAGTCGCCCGGGTAGCCGCCGGCGGCCAGTACCACGCCCACGGTGGGGCGCGGGTCCCAGGTGGCTTCGACCTTGTCCAGGGCCTTGGCCAGGGCGGCTTCCACCAGCAGGACCAGGGAGGACTCCAGGCGCACCATGATGGGCTGGGTTTCCGGGTCGCCGAAACGGCAGTTGAACTCGATGACCTTGGGCGCGCCGCTCTTGTCGATCATCAGGCCGGCGTAGAGGAAGCCGGTGTAGACATTGCCTTCCTCGGCCATGCCGCGCACGGTCGGGTAGATGACTTCGTCCATCACGCGCTGGTGCACCTCGGGGGTGACCACCGGTGCCGGGGAGTAGGCACCCATGCCGCCGGTGTTCGGGCCGGTGTCGCCGTCGCCGACGCGCTTGTGGTCCTGGCTGGTGGCCATGGGCAGCACGTTCTGGCCGTCGACCATGACGATGAAGCTGGCTTCCTCGCCGTCGAGGAACTCTTCGATCACCACGCGCGAACCCGCGTCACCAAAGGCGTTGCCGGCGAGCATGTCGCGCACGGCGTCCTCGGCCTCGGCGAGGGTCATGGCGACGATCACGCCCTTGCCCGCGGCCAGGCCGTCGGCCTTGATCACGATGGGGGCGCCTTTCTCACGCAGGTAGGCCAGGGCCGGCTCCACCTCGGTGAAGTTCTGGTAGTCGGCGGTGGGGATCTGGTGGCGGGCCAGGAAATCCTTGGTGAAGGCCTTGGAGCCTTCCAGCTGGGCGGCGCCGGCGGTGGGGCCGAAGATGGCGAGCTTGCGGCTGCGGAACAGGTCCACCACGCCTTTCACCAGCGGTGCTTCGGGGCCGACGATGGTCAGCTGGACGTTCTTTTCGGCGAAATCGGCCAGTCGCTCCAGGGCCAGCACGTCGATGGCGACGTTTTCGCACTTGGCTTCGGTAGCGGTGCCAGCGTTGCCCGGGGCGACGAAGACCTTCGCCACGCGCGGGTCCTGGGCCACTTTCCAGGCCAGGGCGTGTTCACGGCCGCCGCTGCCGATGATGAGTACGTTCATTGAGTTCTCCTTCAGGAGGCGGGCCTGCGGCCCGAATGGTGGATAGGAAGAGCGTTATCCACCCTACGAAAGGTCTTGCGCCCGGAACGGGGCAGGGCGGACGACTGAGGCCGTCCGCCCTCGTGCCACTTAGTGGCGGAAGTGGCGCATGCCGGTGAACACCATCGCAATTCCGGCCTCGTCGGCGGCGGCGATGACTTCGTTGTCACGCATGGAACCACCCGGCTGGATCACGGCGGTGATGCCCGCCTTGGCCGCGTTGTCGATGCCGTCGCGGAAGGGGAAGAAGGCATCGGAAGCCATCACCGCACCTTTCACTTCAAGACCGGCGTGCTCGGCCTTGATGGCGGCGATGCGGGCGGAGTTCACGCGGCTCATCTGGCCGGCGCCGACACCGACGGTCTGGCGGTTCTTGGCGTAGACGATGGCGTTGGACTTGACGAACTTGGCCACTTTCCAGGCGAAGATCAGGTCGTGGATTTCCTGCTCGCTGGGCGCGCGCTGGGTCACGATCTTCAGGTCTTCGGCCTTGATCATGCCGATGTCGCGGCTCTGCACCAGCAGACCACCGTTGACGCGCTTGAAGTCCCAGCCCGGGGCGCGATCGGCCGGCCACTCACCGCATTCCAGCAGGCGAACGTTGGCCTTGGCGGCTACCACGGCGCGGGCCTCGGCGGAGATTTTCGGGGCGATGATCACTTCGACGAACTGGCGGTCGACGATGGCCTTGGCGGTTTCGCCATCCAGTTCGCGGTTGAAGGCGATGATGCCGCCGAAGGCGGATTCGGTGTCGGTGGCGTAGGCCAGGTCATAGGCCTTACGGATGCCGCCTTCGTTCTCAGGCACAACGGCCACGCCGCAGGGGTTGGCGTGCTTGACGATGACGCAGGCCGGCTTGACGAAGCTCTTCACGCACTCCAGCGCGGCGTCGGTGTCGGCCACGTTGTTGAAGGACAGTTCCTTGCCCTGCAGTTGCACGGCGGTGGAAACGCTGGCTTCGCCCTTCTTCGCTTCCACGTAGAACGCAGCGCTCTGGTGCGGGTTCTCGCCGTAGCGCATCTCCTGGGCCTTGATGAACTGGCTGTTGAAGGTGCGCGGGAAGGCGCCACGGCCTTCGGTGGACAGGGTGTCGCGGGCCTGCTCGATGGTGCCCAGGTAGTTGGCGATCATGCCGTCGTAGGCGGAGGTGTGCTCGAACGCCTTGAGGGCCAGGTCGAAACGCTGGGCATAGGTCAGACCGCCGGCCTTGAGGCCTTCGAGGACGCCGGCGTAGTCGCTGGCGTTGACCACGATGGCGACGTCCTTGTGGTTCTTCGCGGCGCTGCGGACCATGGTCGGGCCGCCGATATCGATGTTCTCGATGGCGGTGGGCAGGTCGCAGTCAGGCTTGGCGACGGTGGCCTCGAAGGGGTAGAGGTTGACCGCGACCAGGTCGATCGGCTTGATGCCGTGCTGTTCCATCACCGCGCCATCGAGGTCGCGACGGCCGAGGATGCCGCCGTGGATCTTCGGGTGCAGGGTCTTCACGCGGCCGTCCATCATTTCCGGGAAGCCGGTGTAGTCGGCGACTTCCACGGCATTGACGCCGTTGTCCTTGAGCAGCTTGTAGGTGCCGCCGGTGGAGAGGATCTCTACGCCGAGGGCAGCCAGTTCACGGGCGAACTCGACGATGCCGGTCTTGTCGGAGACGCTGATCAGGGCGCGGCGAACGGGAAGGCGGGTGGTCTGGTCGGTCATTTCGGAGCCATTGGAGTGGGAAGGAGAAGGACGATGAGCTGGAAGCCATTAACTCGAAGCCTGAAGTCGGGAGCCGTACCGGGTCGTCCGGCTTTCAGCTTCAGGCTTCCAGCTCTTTCAAAGAAGGTCGTATTGCTTGAGCTTCTTGCGCAGCGTGCCCCGGTTGAGGCCGAGCATTTCGGAAGCCTTGGTCTGGTTACCCTTGACGTAGTTCATCACGGATTCCAGCAGCGGCGCTTCCACTTCGGAAAGCACCAGGTTGTACACGTCCGTGACGGCGGCGCCCTCGAGATGGGCGAAATAGTTGTGCAGTGCCTTCTCGACACTGCCACGCAGGGTCTGGCCCTCTGCGGTGGGCGCCGTCAGGTGCTGTTTCAGGTTGGCGTTGTCGCTCACGGGTGTTGCCCCATCAAAAAAATTCTCGGTCATCGTCGTCATGCGGCCTTTTCCCCTTCGTTGTGACGCTCGGCGAAGAACTCCCGAACGTTGGCGCACTGCGCGTCCGTGGACTCCAAACGATTGAACTTGGCGCGAAACTCCCTGGCGCCCGGCAGGGTTGCCAGATACCAGCCGACATGCTTGCGGGCGATGCGAACGCCCATCTCGTCGCCATAGAAGGCGTGCAATGCGGCAAGGTGCTCCAGCAGGATCCGTTCCACCTCGATCAAGCATGGCGCCGGCAGAAGTTCACCGGTCGCCAGGTAATGCACGATCTCGCGGAAGATCCAGGGTCGCCCCTGGGCCGCTCGACCGATCAGCAGGGCGTCGGCGCCGGTGGCGTCGAGGACCTGTCTGGCTTTCTGTGGCGAGTCGATATCGCCGTTGGCGAACACCGGAATGGACACCGCCTGCTTGATCGCCGCGATGGTGTCGTACTCGGCTTCGCCGGTGTACAGGTCGGCGCGGGTCCGGCCGTGGACGGCCAGGGCCTGGATGCCAGCCTGTTCGGCGATCTTCGCCACTGTTATGCCGTTCCTGTTCGATCGGTCCCAGCCGGTCCGGATCTTCAGGGTAACGGGCACATCGACGGCCTTGACCACGGCATTGAGGATGTCGGCCACCAGGGCCTCGTCCTTCATCAGCGCGGAGCCCGCGGCCTTGTTGCAGACCTTCTTCGCCGGGCAGCCCATGTTGATGTCGATGATCTGCGCACCGAGTTCGACATTGGCCCTGGCCGCTTCCGCCAGCATCTCCGGATCGCCACCGGCTATCTGCACGGAGCGGGGTTCCGGGTCCCCTTCATGGAGCAGGCGCAGCCGCGACTTGCGGCTGTTCCACAGGCGCACGTCGCTGGTGACCATCTCCGAGACCACCATGCCAGCGCCAAGGCGCCGGCAAAGCAGTCGGAACGGCCGGTCGGTCACACCCGCCATGGGGGCGAGTATCACCGGATTGGGCAAGGCATAAGGGCCAATGCTTACCGACGACATAGGTCTTCCCTGTTGTGGGGCCTGCTCAGTTGAGTGCTGGGGGAGTTCGAAAAAAGGGTGGGCATGATACCCGCTCTCGGTGACTGGATAAAGGCTGTTTTGAACAAATTCTGAACAGCGCCGATCTTGTCACCGGGAGTTGGGATTTGGCTGGAAGCGCCGCAATCCGGCGCTTGCGGCCTAGTCGGGGGAGTGGAAGCTGAGGCTGTAGTTCACGGCCTTGGTGCCCGGATCAAGGATGTCCAGGCTGATGTGAATGGGTGTTTGCGGAGGCATTTCCGCCTGTCCGGCCAGCTCTCCGGAGAGGTACTCGCCCGGCTTGAAGCGACGGCTGGCCAGCAATTGGCCATTGATGTCGGCGAAGCGCAGTTCCAGCAGCGGGAAGGGCTGGGCGAAGGCGGCGCGGTTGTAGAGGATGGCGTCCACAACCAGGGCGCCGGAGAACTCGGGGTGGCTGCGTACCACCAGGTTGCTGCTCTTGATCAGGCCGATATCCACCTTGGAGGGCAGCGCGCAGCCGATTTCCGGGCAGATCTGCTGGAACCAGGGGCGGTACTGGTCCTGCCGGGCCAGTTCGTCGAAGTGATACCAGACGTACTGGGTGGCCAGGGCCAGGGCGGCCAGCAGGGTCAGCAGGAACCAGCCGATCCGGCGGCCCCAGGGGCGCCTGGCTTCCTGCCAGTCCAACTGCAGCGGTTCGTCGTTGAGGTTGAGCAGGCCCTCTTCGCGCAGGTCGGGCTCGTTGCGCTGGAGGTGATGGCGCGGCGCAGCGGAGGCCTCGGGTTCGTCGCGATCGTCGTCGATCTCGTCGCGAAGGTCGTCGGGTTCGTCGTCGCGAGCGGAGCCAAGGCTGAAGTCCGGGCCCGGTTCGTCTTCCACCAGGTCCATGGACAGGCTGGGCTCGGTGCGCGGAGCCGGGGCAGGGCGCGGCGGCTCGGCCGGGGTGCGGCTGATCGGCTCGGCGATGGGTTCGGCGCGCAGTTCGAATTCGGGTTCCGGCTCGGGCTCCGGTTCAAGGTCAGGTTCAAGGTCCGGTTCGATTTTTCGTTCGATTTCCGGCTCCGGCGCGGTCTTGCGTTCCTCGGCTTCCAGCAGCGCCTCGGCCCATTCTTCATCCTGCCGGGGGCTCGGTTGGGCTTCGCCGCGCACGGGTGCCTCCGGGCCGAGCAGGTCGTGGGACAGGCGGCGTTCTTCCTGCTCCAGCTTGGCGAGCTCTTCGTCCAGGTCGAGGCTGTCGAGGTCGAGGTCGTCGTGGATCCAGCGGGTGTCGCTGGCGGGCGCAGCCGCCGGCTGCGGGGGCTGCGGTGCCGCGGGCTGCTTGAGCACGGTGGCGACGCTGGGTACCGGTACGGCCGCGGGCGCCGGCCTCGGCGCGGCAGCCGGGGGCGGCGAGGAGGCCTTGGGCTTTTCGGCCGCAGGGGTCGGCGCCTGGCCCTGGGCCGCCAGCAGCTGCTGCGCCGCGTTGAACACATGCAGACAGGCTCCGCAGCGCACGGCGCCATGGGCCACCGCCAGCTGGGCGCGACTGACGCGGAAACTGGTCTGGCAATGCGGGCACTGAGTGACGTAGCTGTCGGTCATGCGGCGATCCGGTCGAAACGTATGGCTATTTTACTCGATCCACTGGGTTTTCAGCGTATCAGCGGCGCACGCCGCTGATACGCACCCAGCCGTCCTTTTCTGCCGTGGGGTCGAGGTCGAAGTCGCCGGCATAGGCCGCGCGCACCTCCTCGGCCTGTTCAGCGAGGATGCCGGACAGCGCCAGGCGTCCGCCCGGCGCCACCAGGCTGGTGATCTGCGGGGCCAGCGACACCAGCGGGCCGGCAAGGATATTGGCCACCACTACCTCGGCGGGCTTGGCCGGCAGGTCGGCGGGCAGGTAGACCGGGAAGCGCGCCGGGTCGATGCCGTTGCGCGAGGCGTTGTCGCGGGAGGCCTCCAGGGCCTGCGGGTCGATATCGGTGCCCACCGCCTGGCGCGCGCCCAGCAGCAATGCGGCGATGGCGAGGATGCCCGAGCCGCAGCCGAAGTCCAGCACTTCGCAGCCGGCCAGGTCCTGGCCGTCCAGCCACTCCAGGCAGAGGGCGGTGGTCGGGTGGGTGCCGGTGCCGAAGGCGAGGCCGGGGTCCAGCAGCAGGTTCACCGCGTCGGGCTCGGGGGCGGCGTGCCAGCTCGGCACAATCCACAGGCGGCGACCGAAGCGCATGGGCTGGAAGTTGTCCATCCAGCTGCGTTCCCAGTCCTGGTCCTCGATGCGCTCGATCTGGTGCTGCGGAAGCGTCCCGCCGGTGAGCAGTTCCAGGTGCGCCACCAGGCTGGCTTCGTCGGTATCGGCCTCGAACAGGGCGAGCAGGTGGGTATGGGACCAGAGCGGCGTGGTGCCCAGGTCCGGCTCGAAGATCGGCTGGTCTTCGGCATCCATGAAGGTCACCGATACAGCGCCCACTTCCAGCAGGGCGTCTTCGTAGGTTTCCGCCTGTTCCGGGGTGATGGCGAGACGAACTTGTAACCAGGGCATGCGGCTTTCCTTTGGAAAGAGCTTCAAGCGACAAGCTTCAAGCGGCAAGAAAAAGCAAGGGAGCGGACTGGCCGCTCCCTTGGGGTCACACATCATACTGCTTGCAGCTTGCAGCTTGCAGCTTGCAGCTTGCAGCTTGCAGCTTGCAGCTTGCAGCTTGCAGCTTGCAGCTTGCAGCTTGCAGCTTGCAGCGTCAGTGCTTGTCCATGCCGAGTTTCTTTTCCAGGTAGTGGATGTTGATCCCACCCTTGCAGAAACCCTTGTCGCGGGTGAGGTCGCGGTGCAGCGGGATGTTGGTCTTGATCCCGTCGACGACGATCTCGTCCAGCGCATTGCGCATGCGCGCCATGGCTTCGTCCCGGCTGTTGCCGTAGGCGATCAGCTTGCCGATCAGCGAGTCGTAGTTCGGCGGAACCGCGTAGCCGCTGTACAGGTGCGAATCGACGCGGATACCGTTGCCGCCCGGTGCGTGGAAGTAGGTCACCTTGCCCGGGCAGGGCATGAAGTTGTCCGGGTCTTCGGCGTTGATCCGGCATTCCAGCGCATGGCCACGGATGACCACGTCGTCCTGCTTGATCGACAGCTTGTTGCCAGCGGCGATGCTGAGCATCTCCTTGACGATGTCGACGCCGGTGACCATTTCGGTGACCGGGTGCTCCACCTGCACGCGAGTGTTCATCTCGATGAAGTAGAAGCGGCCGTTCTCGTAAAGGAACTCGAAGGTGCCGGCGCCACGGTAGCCGATCTCGATGCAGGCCTGGACACAGCGGTCCAGCACTTCGGCACGGGCCTTCTCGTCAATGCCGGGCGCAGGGGCTTCTTCCAGCACCTTCTGGTGGCGGCGCTGCAGGGAGCAGTCGCGGTCGCCGAGGTGGATGGCGTTGCCCTGGCCATCGGACAGTACCTGGACTTCGACATGGCGCGGGTTGGTGAGGAACTTCTCCAGGTAGACCATGGAGTTGCCGAAGGCCGCACCGGCTTCGGTACGGGTCAGCTTGGCCGACTTGATCAGCTCTTCTTCCTCGAAGACCACGCGCATGCCGCGACCACCGCCGCCACCGGCGGCCTTGATGATCACCGGGTAGCCCACTTCACGGGCAATGGCCAGCGCGGTTTCCTCGTCTTCCGGCAGCGGGCCGTCGGAGCCCGGCACGGTGGGAACGCCGGAGCGCTTCATGGCGTCCTTGGCCGAGACCTTGTCGCCCATCAGGCGAATGGTGTCGGCTTTCGGGCCGATGAAGGCGAAGCCGGACTTCTCGACTTGTTCGGCGAAGTCGGCGTTTTCGGCGAGGAAGCCGTAGCCCGGGTGGATCGCGGTGGCGCCGGTCAGTTCGGCGGCGCTGATGATGGCCGGGATGCTCAGGTAGGACTGGGCTGCCGAGGCCGGGCCGATGCACACGGTCTCGTCGGCCAGCGACAGGTGCATCAGCTCACGGTCGGCCGTGGAGTGCACCGCCACCGTCTTGATGCCCAGCTCCTTGCAGGCACGCAGGATGCGCAGGGCGATCTCGCCACGGTTGGCGATCAGGACTTTTTCCAACATCACAGGCTCTCCGCGGTTCAGACGATGGTGAACAGCGGCTGGTCGTACTCAACCGGCTGACCGTTTTCCACCAGGATGGATTCGATCACGCCGCTGGCCTCGGCCTCGATGTGGTTCATCATCTTCATGGCTTCGACGATGCAGAGGATGTCGCCCTTCTTCACGCTCTGGCCGACTTCGACGAAGGAGGCAGTGGTCGGGGACGGCGAACGGTAGAAGGTGCCGACCATCGGCGAGCGGACCACATTGCCGTTCAGCTTCGGCGCTGCCGGGGCAGCGGCTTCGGCGGCGGCGGCGGCGGCAGGAGCGGCAGCGGCGATCGGAGCTGCGACCGGCATCGGGGCGGCGGCATAGATCGGCTGGGCGGCCATGGCCTTGTTGCTGTGGCGGCTGATGCGCACGGACTCTTCGCCCTCGCGGATCTCCAGTTCGTCGATGCCGGATTCTTCCAGCAGTTCGATCAGTTTCTTGACTTTACGGATATCCATTAATCATCAACTCCCAGGGGTGAGGTCAGGGGCGTTCAAGGTGTTCTAGCGCCGCGTCCAGGGCCAGGCGGTAGCCGGTGGCACCCAGACCGCAGATCACTCCCACGGCAACGTCGGAAAAGTAGGAGTGATGGCGGAAAGGTTCGCGTTTGTGCACGTTGGACAAGTGCACTTCGATGAATGGGATGCTCACAGCGAGCATCGCGTCACGTAGGGCGACACTTGTATGCGTGAAAGCAGCAGGATTGATGATGATGAAGTCCACTCCCTCGCCGCGGGCAGCGTGGATTCGATCGATCAGCTCGTACTCGGCATTGCTCTGCAAATACATCAGGTGATGGCCGGCCTCGCGGGCGCGACGCTCCAGGTCCTGGTTGATTTCGGCCAGGGTGGTGGCGCCGTACTTGTCGGGCTCGCGGGTGCCCAGCAGGTTGAGGTTGGGGCCATGCAGGACGAGCAGGGTGGCCATGCTGTTTGTTCCTTGTTGGAGGGCAGGCGGCACTATGCCGGATAGCGGAAATGGCTGTCCAGTTGTCAACAATAGTCGACAAGATGCCCGGTGTTTGCGGCAAATATATGACGTTATACCCGTCAGCGCGATGCATTCACCCGTTGCAGACGAGCGGCGAAGGCCTTGGCATCGATTTCACCTACGACACGCAGATCGGCCAATTCGTCACCCTTGCCATCGAAGAACAGGATGGCGGGCGGTCCGAACAGCTTGTAGCGGTCGAGCAGAGCACGCTGCTCGGCGTTGCTCTCGGTCATGTCGAAGCGGATCAGGCGGTAGCCGCCCAGTTGCGAGGCAACCTCCGTGGCGGTGAGGACTTCACGCTCGATCACCTTGCAACTAATGCACCAGTCGGCGTACCAGTCCAGCAGCAGGGGCTGGCCAGAGCGCTTGGCGTCGGCAAGGACGCCGGTGAGTTCCGCCGCGGTCTTGATGGTCTGCCACTCGCCGACGGCCGGTACGACGGACGGCGCACCAACAAGGTGCGAGCGGCCCAGCGGGCGCAGTGGATCGGATTCGCCCTGCAGCGCACCGGCCCAGGCGGCCACGGCATAGACCAGCAGGACCAGGCCGCCGAGCTGCGCCAGGCGCGCGCGGGGTGCCTTGGGGGTGAATTCCAGGGCGCCGAGAAAGAGCGCCACGCCGCCGGCCAGCAGGCCCCAGAGGCCCAGCGCCAGCGGGCCGGGCAGGACCCGTTCGAGCATCCAGACGGCCACTGCCAGTAGCAGCACGCCGAAGGCGTTGCGTACCGCGACCATCCAGACACCTGCCCTGGGTAGCAGCGCGCCGCCGCCGGTGGCGAAGAGCACCAGGGGCGCGCCCATGCCCAGGCCCAGAGCGAAGAGTTTCAGGCCGCCGCCAAGGGCGTCGCCGCTGGCACTGATATACAGCAGGGCACCGGCGAGCGGCGCCGAGACGCAGGGCGAGACCAGCAGGCTGGAGAGTACGCCGAGCAGCGCCGCGCTCCAGATCGAACCGCCTTTGGTGCTGCCCGCCAGGGTGTCCAGCGGACCGCTGATGAAGCGCGGCAGGCGCAGCTCGTAGAGGCCGAACATGGCCAGGGCGAAGAGGGTGAAGAAGCCGGCGAAGGGGACCAGCACCCAGGCCGATTGCAGCCGCGCCTGGAGGTTGAGTTCGGCACCGAACACGCCCATCAGTGCGCCCAGCAGGGCGAAGCAGGCGGCCATCGGCAGCACATAGGCCAGCGACAGCACCAGGCCGCGGCCACCCCCGGCCTGGCCGCGCAGCACCACGCCGGAAAGGATCGGCAGCATCGGCAGCACGCAGGGGGTGAAGGTGAGACCCAGGCCGGCGAGGAAGAACAGCGCCAGTTCGTGCCAGTTCCAGCTCTTGCCGGCTGCACCGCTGCCAACATCACTGGCGCCGCCGCTTGCCGGGCCCGCGGCGGCGAGCTGCAGCACCTCGATTTCCGGCGGGTAGCACAGGCCCTTGTCGGCGCAGCCCTGGTAGGTCACCCGCAAGGCGCTGGGCGCCGTGCGCGCCGGGTCCAAGGGCAGGTCGACGTCGAGGACGCCGTAGTACACCTCGACATCGCCGAAATACTGGTCGTTCTTGTGCTTGCCGGGCGGCAGCACCGCTTGCCCCAGGCCGCTGTCGGCGGGCTCGGCGCGGAACTGGAAGCGGTGGCGATAGAGGTAATAGCCTTCGGCGTTGGTGAAGCGCAGCTTCACCGAAGTTGGGGTGCTTTCCACCAGGCTGAGGCGGAACGCCTCGCGCACCGGCAGGAAATCGCCGCTGTTGTTCAGGGGGGCGCCCAGGGTCGGGTTCGGGCGGTTGTCCAGCAACCCTGCGGCGGCGGGCAGGGCCACCAGCAGCAGGATAAGGCTAAGCAGGCGGCGCATAGGGGGCTCTTGGTCAGAAAACGCTCGCATCATAGCGAATCTCGGGCCTTTCCTGCAGGTTCGGGGCTGTAAGCGGTTTTGTCCTGAGTCTGGATGGGCGTGTGCAGAGGTAGGGTGGGCTTCAGCCCACCATCCCCTAAGCGAGCGGCCAAAGCCTACCCAGCCTGCATGTCATGCCTCACCCGGCCGCGACAATAGGTCGCGCCTCAGACGCGGAAGGCCTTGACCGTAGTGTGCAGCTGTCCGCCCAGTTCGAGCAGGCGCTCGCCCTGGCTGCGGCTGTCGCCGATGCGCGCCAGGTTGGCGCCGCCCAACTGGTGGATCTGTTCGCTGTGGTCGCGGATGTCGCTCACCGCGCTGCTTTGCTGGGCAGTGGCGTCGGCGATGCGCTCGGCCATGCTGGCGATGGTGCGGATGGCGCTGACCACTTCCACCAGCGCGCCGTCGGCGGCGGCGGCCTGCTCGGCGCTGGCCTCGGCATGCTCGACCTGGATGCGCATGGCGTCCACCGATTGCCGGGCCGCCTGCTGCAGGCGACCGATCAGTTGCTGGATCTCGCTGGTGGCGCCCGTGGTGCGCAGGGCCAGGGAGCGCACTTCCTCGGCGACCACGGCGAAGCCCCGGCCCATCTCACCGGCGCGGGCGGCTTCGATGGCGGCATTGAGGGCCAGCAGGTTGGTCTGTTCGGCGATGCCGCGGATCACCGTCAGCACCTTGTCGATGGTTTCCGTTTCCTCGGCCAGGCGTTCCACCGCCTGGGCGTTGTTCTGCACTTCGCCCACCAGTTGATGCAGCCCGGCCAGGCTCTGGTCGATCACGCTCTGGCCCTGTTCCACGGCGCGTCCTGCGTCACGGCTGGCATCCGCGGCCAGGCTGGCGTCGCCGGCCACCTGCTGGATGGTGCTTTCCAGTTCGCCCAGGGCGTCGCGGATCTGCGCGGTACCGCCGGCCTGGTCTTCGGCGCCGGCGTGCAGGCCGTTGTTCAGCTCGGCCAGGGCGCTGCTGCTGCCGGCCACCTGCTCGGCGTGCTGGCGGATGGTGCCCACCAGCTCGCCCAGGTAGTCACGCAGGCGGTTGAGGGAGTCCTCGATGCGGCGCAGGTCCAGGGTGGCGGAGCCGAGGGCGATGGGGCGGCTGAAATCGCCTGCGGCCCAGGCGCCCAGCGCGTTGACCAGACGGCCGAGGACCTGGGTCAGGCGGCGCTGGATGCGGTCGATGGAGAGGGCGATAAGCAGGATCAGGCCGATCATCAGGCCCTGCATCAGGCGTACCTCCGCCTGGATGCGGCCATGCTCGGCGCGCACGGTTGGCTCCAGGGCGGCCAGGGCGGCTTGCAGGGCGTCCACTCGCTGGGCGGTGGCGGCGGTCAGGGCAGCGCGGCGCTGGATCAGCTCGCGGGTTCGTGCCAGCTCACCGGGGTAGCGCTTGAGCAGACCGCCGAGCTCGCGCTTGAGGGCGATGCCGCGGTCCTCCGCCTGGCTGGATTCGCTGCTGTTTTCCAGGCCCATCATGGCGGCGAAGTCGTCGGCGGCCGAACTGCTGCTGTCAGTCACGCCGAGCAGAGGCAATTGTTCCAGTCGGGCGCTGTCGCGGACGAGGGCTTCCAGCTCGCGTTCGACGTCGGCGGCCAGCTCGTCGCGGCCGCTGGCCACCAGCTTGGCACGCGCCTGGCTGAGGCGATTCAGGTGCTGGGCCGCGGCGAACAGCGGTGCACGATAGTCGCCGGCGGACGGGGCGCTGGCGGAAGTGGCGTACTGGTCGAGCTGGTCCAGGGCGCCGGCGATCTCCCGCTCGGCCTGGATCAGCAGGCCCTGGGGATCGCCCGCCAGCTTGCCGGCCGCCAGCAACTCGCCACGGGTGAACTCCCGCAGTTCATTGAAGCTGGGCTGCAATTCCCGGGTGAATTCGGCGGGAAGCTGGGCGAGGCCCTTTTCCAGGCTGTCGATGCCCTGGTTGGCGGCGCTATGGCGCAAGGCATCACCGCTGCCCAGGTAGGCCTGGACGTTGTCCGCCACTTCGCCGCGGAAGCGCTGGGCCAGTTCCAGGTACTGCTCCATCAGTTGATAGGGCCGCTCCAGCGCGCGTTGCGACCACCAGAGGGTGGCCCCCAGCGCCAGGCACACGGTGACCAGCAGCAGGGTAATCAGGTTGGTGAGCAGTTTCAGGCGCATCCGGTCCTCGCAGACTTCCGATAGCCCGCCCACGATCGCGCGTACGACCGTGGACCGGCTCTGAGAGATGGCCAGATGATATTGCTGTTTGGTGACAGTCCCGTGACGGCGGCGGTTCAGTCCTGCTGCAGCTCCACCCGGTTGCGCCCGCCGCGTTTGGCGCGGTAGAGCGCTTCGTCGGCCTGCTTGGACAACTGGTTGATGTCGAGGCCGTCCTGCAATTGGGCGATGCCGCAACTGAAGGTGCAGCTGAGGTCGTGGGGCTGCGCTGGATAACGGATTTCGGCGAAGCGCCGGCGGATCTCCTCCAGCACCCGCTGCGCGGCGGCCAGGTCGGTGTCCGGCAGCACCACGGCGAATTCCTCGCCGCCGTAACGGCCGATATGGTCGGTCTTGCGCAGGCGTTGCTTGAGGAACAGCGCCAGGCTCTTGATCACGCGGTCGCCCATGGGGTGGCCGTAGGTGTCGTTGACCTTCTTGAAGTGGTCGATGTCGAGCATGGCGAAGCACAGCGGCTTGCCATCCCGGCGCGCGCGGGAACTGGCGTCCTCCAGCAACTGCAAGGTGTGGGTGTGGTTGAACAGCCCGGTCAGGCTGTCGCGCACCATGCGGGCTTTCAGGCTGCGGGCACGATTGGCACGGGTGCGCACCGTGGCGATCAGGTGGCGTGGCTTGATCGGCTTGGTGAGGAAGTCGTCGCCGCCCTCGCTCATGGCGTCCAGCTGTTTGTTCAGGTCGTCCTCGGCGGACAGGAAGATGATCGGCACGCTGACATAGCGCTCGTGCTGGCGGATCACCTTGGCCAGTTCGGTGCCCTGGCACGCGGGCATGTACATGTCGAGGATGATCAGGTCGGGCTGGAATTCGGCCAGGGCGAGCAGGGCTTCCACCGGTTCGGTGATCACCCGGGTCACGATGCCGGCAGAATTGAGGACCATCTCGGTATGGGTGGCCTGGGCGCGGGAGTCGTCGACGATCAGCACCTTGAAGGGGTCGTAGTGGGCGGTGCGGGTCAGGGTTTCCAGCTTCTCCAGCAGGCTGGAGGCGTCCAGAGCGCCGGTGAAGAACTCCTGGCCCCCGGCGCGCACGGCGGCCAGGCGGGTCGGCGCATCGGTTTCCTCATGGCTGAAGAAGATGATCGGCAGCTTCAGTTCCAGGCCCTGCTGGGCTTCGCGGGCCAGCTCCAGGCCGATGCCGGGGCCGGCGAAGTCCACTTCCAGCACGATGGCCGCCGGATGCCGCTCGGCCATGGCCGCGCGGAAGGCATCGGCGCTGTCACAGCGCTGTGCGTGGAGACCGAAGAATTCCAGCTGCTGGCTCAGCCGCAGGGCGCGCTCCTCGCTCTGCAGCGCCAGGTACACCGGCTTGCGCAGGGGCGGCAGGAAGGTCTGCTCGAACTGGTCGCCATGGCGCAGGCCCGTGCGCGACAGGCGTTGCATCAGCACACTGAGCTCGGTGATCAGGTCGCTGGACAGCCGTCCGCGGTTCTCCTCCACCCCTTGCAGGCAGTTGCCGATGGCCACCGCCAGGCGGCTGTGCTCGGCCTGCTCGAAGCGTTCGGCGTAGCGCTGCAGGTAGAGGCTGGCCTCGGCCAACTCGGCCATGCGCGCCGCACTCCATTCGCTGCGTTGCAGGCGCTGCCAGATTTCCAGCACCTGTCGCGCCTGGTTGGTCACCCGCTGGGCGAAGTGGTGTTTGAGTCGGTCGCGGCTGGGGTCTTCGTGCTCGGTCATGGCCCGGCTTCTTTGAGGGAGGGGCGCCTGGAGGCGATGCGGGTGATGGCTTCATGCTATCACCTTGTCGCAAGCACGCCAGTGCCATCAATCCCGGTATTGCCCTGTGCGCCAGGTAAATCGGGTCGATTTGCGACCAGGAGGGTTGCAGGACCGGCGCTCCGGATGATGGTTTGGTTCAGGGTCACTGCGTTGCGCCCGCGCTTCCCTTATAGTGCTGGACCTGGCCAGGATCCCCTTGGCGGATCCTGGCCGAACCCTTTCCGTGCTGATCGAGAGTTGAAGGACACTGCCATGCTGGACTGGAAGAAACGTATGGGCGACGCGCGCGAGCGCGTGGATGATTCGGTTGACGACGTGCGCAGCTATCTGGGCGGCATCTGGCTGAGCCGCGCCCTGGGCAGCCTGCTGGTGATCTACCTGCTCGCCTGCATGGTGGTGGGCTGGTACTGGAGCCGCGAACCCGATCTCTTCCCCGTGCAGCAGAACGCTCAGGCCGCGGCGGACCGCGCCGGTCGGCAGATGGTCAGCGGCTATACCACGGTGGAAACCCTCAAGGGTGTGGCCCAGACCCTGCTGGACAAGAGCGGCGGTTACCTCTCCAACGACCTGGCGCCGCCCGGCCTCTGGCTGGACAACATGCCCGCCTGGGAATACGGCGTGCTGGTCCAGGTGCGCGACCTGTCCCGCGCTTTGCGCAAGGACTTCGCCCGCTCCCAATCCCAGTCCACCGAGGATCCGGACCTGGCCAAGGCCGAGCCGCGTTTCAACTTCGACAACAAGAGCTGGGCGCTGCCCGCGTCCGAGGCCGAGTACCAGGAGGGCATCCGTTCGCTGGATCGCTACCTCGCCCGCCTGGCCGACCCCAAGCAGCCCAATGCGCAGTTCTATACCCGCGCCGACAACCTGAACAACTGGCTGGGTGACGTCGCCACCCGCCTCGGTTCCCTGTCTCAGCGCCTGTCCGCCAGCGTCGGCCGGGTACGCCTGAACACCGACATCAGCCCGGAAGCCGCTGCGGCCACTGGCCAGGTGCCGGCGGTGAGCGAGGAAATCGTCGAGACCCCCTGGCTGCAGATCGACAATGTCTTCTATGAAGCCCGTGGCCAGGCCTGGGCGCTGTCGCACATCCTGCGCGCCATCGAGGTCGACTTTGCCGACGTGCTGGCGAAGAAGAACGCCACCATCAGCGTGCGCCAGATCATCCGCGAACTGGAGGCCGCCCAGGAGCCCCTGTGGAGCCCCATGGTGCTGAACGGCAGCGGCTACGGCGTGCTGGCCAACCATTCGCTGGTGATGGCCAACTACATCTCCCGTGCCAACGCGGCGGTGATCGACCTGCGCCAGCTGCTGGAGCAGGGCTGATGGCCATCGACGAACGCGAGGCGGCCCACCGCGCCGCCTCCGATGCCGAGCGGGTGGCCTGGGTCGACGAGCAGGATCGTCCCCTCGGCGGCCTGCCGCGCGCCGAGCTGCGCGAGCGCGGGCTGATCTCCCGAGGCACCTTCATCCTCCTGTTCAACGCCGCCGGCCAGCTCTGCGTGCACCGCCGCACCCTCAGCAAGGCGCTCTACCCGGGCTACTGGGACGTGGCCGCCGGCGGCATGGTGCAGGAAGGCGAGGGCTACGCCGAATCCGCCGCCCGTGAGCTGGAAGAGGAACTGGGCATCGCCGGGGTGCCCCTGCGTGAGCATGGCCGCTTCTATTTCGACGAGCCGGGCAACCGCCTCTGGGGGACGGTCTTCTCCGCGGTCTCCGATGCGCCGTTGAAGCTGCAGCCGGAGGAGGTGCTGGAGGCGCGCTTCATGAGCGTGGACGAGGCGCTGGCCCAGAGCCCTTGCTGCCCGGACTCGCTCAAGGCGCTGCGACTCTACCTGGCGTCGCTCTGACTTGTGGGGGCGATTTCAATCGCCAAGGGCTGCGCAGCAGACCCGCGACCTCGAAGGGCAGCCCTTCGGTCTGCTTGGCGAATGAATTCGCCCCTACATTGAAATGCCGCGTTTCATCCCTGCCAAACCCGCGCCGGGCGCGGGTTTGTGCAGAATCTCGGACCTTTTCGTGCGGGATGCTGCACGGAGTCGCCAATCTGTCGATCAATGGCGCATTTTCGTACTTAGCATTCGCCGCGAATGCTGCTAAATTTCGCCGCCTTTCAAGCCCGGTATCCCACCGGGTGCGCTGCCCCTGCCAGAGTGGGGCTTCGCGGTCGGCACCCCGCCGGCCAGTCGCTATCCTGACCCCTACGAGGAAAGCCGGTGGTCAAGAAAGCTTCGTCCTTTGCCGCCCTCGGCGGCCTGGTGTACTCCACCGACAGCGGCCGGCACTGCCCGGAATGCCGCCAGCCCATCGATGCCTGCATCTGCAAGCAAGCCACCGTGCCTGCTGGCGACGGCATTGCCCGCGTGCGCCGTGAAACCAAGGGCCGTGGCGGCAAGACCGTCACCACCGTCAGCGGCGTGCCGCTGGCCGAAGATGCCCTGAAGGATCTGGCCAGTGCGCTCAAGCGCCGCTGCGGAACCGGTGGAGCCCTGAAGGACGGCGTGATCGAGATCCAGGGCGACCACGTGGACCTGTTGCTTGAAGAACTCGCCAAGCGCGGCTTCAAGGCGAAGAAATCCGGCGGCTGAGCCACGGCTTTCTAAACTGACCGTCACCGCAGCGGTCAACACTCCAACGTCATACGACCGAATTAATCTGTCCGCGCCCGCCCGGCACGATCCGGCGGGCATGGCTCTTTTCATCCCACAGGGGGAAACCGATGTCTGCACGACGCACGCGCAAGGACGATGGCACCAGCTGGACCGTGGCCGACAGCCGCAGTGTCTATGGCATTCGCCACTGGGGCGCTGGCTATTTCGCCATCAACGAGGCCGGCCGCGTCGAAGTGCGACCGAAAGGGGCCGGTAGCGCGCCGGTGGACTTCTTCCACCTTGTCGACGACCTGCGTGATGCGGGCCTGTCGCTGCCGCTGCTGGTGCGTTTCCCGGACATCCTGCAGGACCGCGTGCGCCAGCTGACCGGTGCCTTCGACGCCAATATCGAGCGCCTGGAGTACCAGAGCCGCTACACCGCCCTGTACCCGATCAAGGTCAACCAGCAGGAAGCGGTGGTGGAAAACATCATCGCCACCCAGAACGTCTCCATCGGCCTGGAAGCCGGCTCCAAGCCCGAGCTGCTGGCCGTGCTGGCCCTGGCGCCGAAGGGCGGCACCATCGTCTGCAACGGCTACAAGGATCGCGAGTTCATCCGCCTGGCGCTGATGGGCCAGAAGCTCGGCCACAACGTCTTCATCGTCATCGAGAAGGAAGCCGAGGTGGACTTCGTCATCGACGTCGCCGCCGAGCTGAAGGTCGCGCCCCAGGTGGGCCTGCGCGTACGCCTGTCGTCCCTGGCCTCGTCCAAGTGGGCCGACACCGGTGGCGAGAAGTCCAAGTTCGGCCTCTCCGCGGCGCAGATCCTCTCGGTGGCCGAGCGCTTCCGCAAGGCCGGCCTGGACCAGGGAGTGCGCCTCCTGCACTTCCACATGGGCTCGCAGATCGCCAACCTGGCCGACTACCAGCACGGCTTCAAGGAAGCCATCCGCTACTACGCCGAACTGCGCAACCTCGGCCTGCCGGTGGACCACATCGACGTCGGTGGCGGCCTGGGCGTGGACTACGACGGCACCCACTCGCGCAATGCCAGCTCCATCAACTACGACATGGACGACTACGCCGGTGTCGTGGTGGGCATGCTCAAGGAGTTCTGCGACGCCCAGGGCCTGCCGCATCCGCACATCTTCTCCGAGAGCGGCCGCGCCATGACCGCGCACCACGCCGTGCTGGTGATGCAGGTGACCGACGTCGAGCGCCACAACGACGAAGTGCCGAAGATCGAAGATATCGAGGCACTGCCCGAGGCCGTGCGCTGGCTCGCCGAGCTCCTGGGCCCGACCGACGCCGAGATGGTCACCGAGACCTACTGGCGCGCCACCCACTACATGAGCGATGCCGCTGCCCAGTACGCCGAAGGCAAGCTGACCCTGGCCGAGAAGGCCCTGGCCGAGCAGACCTACTTCGCCATCTGCCGCCGTCTGCACAACCAGCTCAAGGCGCGCCAGCGCTCCCACCGCCAGGTGCTCGACGAGCTGAACGACAAGCTGGCTGAGAAGTACATCTGCAACTTCTCGGTGTTCCAGAGCCTGCCGGACACCTGGGCCATCGGCCAGGTGCTGCCGATCCTGCCGCTGCACCGCCTGGACGAGGAACCCCTGCGACGCGCCGTGCTGCAGGACCTGACCTGCGACTCCGACGGCAAGATCAAGCAGTACATCGACGAGCAGAGCATCGAGAGCAGCATGCCGGTGCACGAAGTGCGCGATGGCGAGGATTACCTGCTGGGCGTGTTCCTGGTAGGGGCCTACCAGGAAATCCTCGGCGACATGCACAACCTGTTCGGCGACACCGACTCGGTCAACGTCTACCAGCATGACGACGGCAGCGTGTACCACGCCGGTATCGAAACCCACGACACCATCGAAGACATGCTGCGCTACGTGCACCTGTCTCCCGAGGAGCTGATGGCGCTCTACCGCGACAAGGTGGCCAGCGCCAAGCTGAGCCCGCGGGAACGCACCCAGTATGTCGACGCCCTGCGCCTGGGGCTGACCCGTTCGTCCTACCTGTCGTCCTGATCCTCAGCTGAATGAAGAAGCCCGGCCCCGCGCCGGGCTTTTTCATTCGAGCTTGCGAAGCCGTAGGGTGGACCACGCTTTATCGGTCCACCGTCGGTGGTTTGGCTGGATGCCGAAATGGTGGAAATGAAAAGCGATTTCCACCCTACGATTGTGGGAGCGAATTTATTCGCGAACGGCTTCACCGGTGGCTCGGCACCCACCTACGAACGACCCGACGAACCCCCTGGCCAAATCCGCCATCCGGCGCTTTCATTTCCGCCAGCCTTCTGAATCCTGTCGGAGCCTACCCATGCCGCGCGTCCTTCTGCTCGAATGCAGCCCCAACGACCAGGCTTCCCCGGGCGGCCAACTGGCCCGGGAAATGGCCCGGCGCATCCATCCCAAGGCCGAGGTGATCGTCCGCAACCTGGTGCGCGATCCATTGCCGCCACTCTGCGCCGGCTATGCCGAGGCGGTGGTGGGCAAGTCGGATTGCGCCGAGGAGCACTTCGCCCTCTCCGAACAACTGATCGGCGAGCTGGAACGCAGCCACTACCTGCTGATCTCCACCCCCATGCACAACTACATGGTGCCGGCGGCGCTCAAGCTCTGGCTGGATTACGTGGTACGCATCCATCGCACCTTCGAGATCCACGATGGCCGGCGCGACGGCCTGCTGGAAGACCGGCCGACCTTCGTGGTGCTGAGTTCCGGTGGGCACTACCTGGGGGCCAAGGCCAAGCAGATGGACTTCCTCTCGCCCTACCTGCGCCATGTGCTGGGCATCATCGGCCTGCACCATGTGGAGTTCATCCACCTGCAGGGCCTGTCCGCCGGCGCAGAGGCCGTTTCCGCCGCGCTGGCGCAGGCCCGGGAGCGGTTGTCGTTCAATCCGGTTTTCGCCCCCGAACCCTTCCCCGACATAGTCCTGTAGGGGCGACTTCATTCGCCAGGCAGGACGCGTCCTGCCAGGGCTCGTTGTTGGGCTCAGCTCCCGATCACTCCATAGCCGCGCGCCATCAGCACCGCGAACAGCGGCAGCAGCAGTGCCAGCAGCAATTCCAGGCGGATCACCATGATCACCGCCTTGGCCTTGCCCGGGCTCATCTGCGGCACCTGGCCGGCCTGCAGGGTGTTGCGCCAATTGAGAAAGACGAAGGTGGGAAAGCTGGAGAGCAGGGCGATCAGCACGAACAGCCCCATCTTGGCGTGGAACATCGAGTTGTTCAGGTAGTAGTCCAGCCCCTTGCCGTACCAGATCACCCGCGCCAGGCCGGTGGCCAGCACCGCACCTGCGGCGAGGCCGTAGGCGATATCGATACGCACCAGGCTGCGGGCTCGCTCCAGGTCCAGCGGCAGCTTGAACAGGCGGTGCTCCAGGGTGAGCAGGGCGAAGAGCACGAAGATCGACAGAAAGTGCAGGTAGGCGGCGACGGCTTGTCCCATGGGAGTTCCTTCAGGTCATCGGGTTGGTTTTCGTTATTGCCATCCTGGCCGGGCACTCAGCACGTGCGGGTGCCGAACCAGCCATCGCACTGGTCCAGGCGCCAGGCCAGGGTGCCGAGGCAGAGACCGCGCAACAGCATGAAGGCGAGGAAGGTCAGCCAGAGTCCGTGGTTGCCGAGAAACTGTAGCGCCCATCCCAGCGGCAGGCTAAGGCCCACCGCCACCAGCATGGCATTGCGCATTTCTCGGGCACGGGTGGCGCCGATGAACAGGCCATCCAGCAGGTAGCTCCAGACCGCGATCAGTGGCAGCAGCGCCAGGTACGGCAGGTAGCTGTGGGCCACCTCGCGCACCGCCGCGATATCGCTCTGCAGGTCGATGAACAGGCCGCCGCCCACCATGAAGAACAGTGCGAAGGCCAGGCTCGCCAGCAGCGACCAGCCCCCGGCCACCAGCAAGGACCGGCGCAGGGCCTGGTGGTCGCGGGAGCCGATGGCGTGGCCGCAGAGGGCTTCCACCGCATGGGCCAGGCCGTCCAGGGCATGGGCGGTGAGCAGCAGGCCGTTGAGCAGCAGGGCGTTGGCCGCCACCGTGGCGTCCCCCAGGCGGGTGCCCTGCACGGTAATCAGGAAGAACACCAGTTCCAGGGCCAGGGTGCGGATGAAGATGTCGCGGTTCACCGCCAGCAGCGGGCGCCAGTTCTGCCAGCGGAGCAGGGCAGCGCGGTCCAGGTGGCCCGGATGGGCCCGCAGGGACCGGCGGGTCAGCGCCAGGCCGAGCAGGGCGCCGCTCCACTCGGCGATCACCGAGGCCCTTGCCGCGCCGGCCACGCCCCACTCCAGGCCGAGGACGAACCAGAGATCCAGCACCAGGTTGATCAGGTTGGTGGTCAGCAGGATCGCCAGGGGCGCCCGGGCATTCTGGGTACCGAGGAACCAGCCCACCAGGGCATAGCTGGCCAGGGCCGCCGGCAGGCCCAGCAGGCGGATATGGAAGAATTCGCGGGTCAGCGCGTCCAGTTCGGCGGAGGGTTGCATCAGCCCCAGGGCGAAGCCGGTGAAGGGCACCGCCAGCACCCCCAGTACCAGGGCGAAGCCGAACGCCAGCAGCAGCCCCTGCAGCAGCACCTGGCGCAGGGCGCCGCCATCGTCGCGGCCGGCAGCCTGGGCGGCGAAGCCGGTGGTGCCCATGCGCAGGAAGCCCATGGCCCAGACCAGCAGGGTATAGAGGCTGCCGCCCACCGCCGCCGCACCCAGTTGGTGGGCGTGGGGCAGGTGACCGATCACTGCGCTGTCCACCAGCGCCACCAGTGGCACGGAAATGTTCGAGAGGATCATGGGCGCGGCCAGGGCCCAGACCTTCCGGTGGGTCGGGGAATGCCGCCAGGCGTCGAGGAACAGACTCATGCAGGGCTCCAGTCAGGCGGCGCAGTATAGCGGGCCGGGTGCATCTGTCGGCCCGGCGGCAACTCCGGGTAGGAATGTTTTCTGCCTGTTGAGCGAAATATCTGGTTCGCGCGGAATGGCCGTTTCGCGGGTTGACCCTCCCGGCGCCCGAACCTATAAATCGCCGGCCCCACGCAAGGGGCACCTTCGTTTCCTGATCAAGCGAGCCATGGACAGTATCCCCAGTAGATGCCGGCCAGCCTTCCACGCGATGGCTGGCTCGATGAACACAACCCAAGCACGACGGAGCCCGAAACGGGCCGGTCGGTTGAGTGGCTTCCCGGGCTGATCCCTGGCTTCTCACCTGTGACCGGCGCGCCGGGTACAGGTGACTCATGAGCTTCAAGCATTCGAATTCCCCCGGCGTATCCGCCTTCGTGGCGAAGATGCGCGTCCGCGCCGCCCACCCCCAGGGCGCGATTCTTCCCGCCCAGTCCACGACGTCCACCCTCGCCTGGCGCGTCAGCCCGGCCAGTGGCCACCTGGAGCGATGCCTGCTGGACCCGAACGCGGTCGACGCGGGTCGGCTACGCGGCCTTGGCCACCCGCGCGACTGAGGCCGTCAACGGACTGATCCATTCACACAAGGAGCCTGCCATGGAAGAACCATCGAGACGGCCCACTGCGTGCGGCCGTCATCGCCGCGCGCAGTGGGCCTCATCCGGACATCCAGACCTTCCCTTCCACCGATCGCGAACACCGCGACCCGGCACGCCGCTGCCCGTCACCTGACCGGTAGCCGACTCGTGTCGCCGTCGCGCAGCTCGCGACAGGAGACCCGAGTCATGAGCGTAGCGACCCAGCAAGACACCCGGCTCGACGCCGAACGCCGCAACGACAGGCTGTCCATGCGCGCCGCCCGCGAGGCGCACAACAGCCTGGAAACCACCCTCTCCAATGTCCGCAGCCGCCAGGACGGCCTCGACCAGGCCGAGGCCCTGGTGCGCCTGCACCGGGACGGCCCCAACGAGGTGGCCCACGACCGCCCGCCCCACGCCCTGGTGCAATTGCTGCGGGCCTTCAACAACCCCTTCATCTATGTGCTGATGACGCTGTCGGCGATCAGCTTCTTCACCGACTTCTGGCTGCCGTTCCGCGCAGGTGAAGAAACCGATCTCACCGGCGTGATCATCGTGCTCGCCATGGTGCTGGTCAGCGGCTTCATGCGCTTCTGGCAGGAGTACCGTTCGGCGAAGGCGGCCGAAGCGCTCAAGGCCATGGTGCGCACCACCGCCAGCGTGCTGCGCCGCGACGAGCGCGGCATGCGCGCCGAATTGCGCGAGGTGCCCATGGCCGAACTGGTGGTGGGCGACATCGTGCGCCTCTGTGCCGGCGACATGATTCCCGCCGACATCCGCCTGATCGAATCCCGCGACCTGTTCATCAGCCAGGCCGTGCTCACCGGCGAAGCCCTGCCGGTGGAGAAGTACGACACCCTCGGCGCGGTGCAGGAAAAGTCCGCCAAGCGGCTGGCCGCCGACCAGCACGACCTGCTGGACCTGCCGAACATCTGCTTCATGGGCACCAACGTGGTCAGCGGCAGCGCCACCGCCGTGGTCGTGGCCACCGGCGCGCGCACCTACTTCGGTTCGCTGGCCCGCTCCATCGTCGGCTCGCGGGCGCAGACCGCCTTCGACCGCGGGGTCAACAGCGTCAGCTGGCTGCTGATCCGCTTCATGCTGGTGATGGTGCCGGTGGTGCTGCTGATCAATGGCTTCACCAAGGGGGACTGGGCCGAGGCCTTCATGTTCGCCCTGGCGGTGGCGGTCGGGCTGACCCCGGAAATGCTGCCGATGATCGTCAGCGCCAACCTGGCCAAGGGCGCGGTGGCCATGTCGCGGCGCAAGGTGGTGGTCAAGCGCCTCAACGCCATCCAGAACTTCGGCGCCATGGACGTGCTCTGCACCGACAAGACCGGCACCCTGACCCAGGACCGGATCATCCTCGAACAGCATGTCGACAGCGCCGGCCGTCCCTGCGAGCAGGTGTTGCAGCTGGCCTGGCTGAACAGCTACCACCAGTCCGGCATGAAGAACCTGATGGATCGCGCGGTGGTGCGCTTCGCCGAGGAGAACCCGCGCTTCAGCCCACCGGGTGCCTGGCGCAAGGTCGACGAATTGCCGTTCGACTTCGTCCGCCGGCGCCTCTCGGTGATCCTCGAAGGCAGCGGCGGCGACCACCTGCTGGTGTGCAAGGGCGCGGTGGAGGAAATGCTCGAAATAGCCGCATGGGTCCGCCAGGACGAAGCCGAAGCGAACCTCGACGAGCAGCGCCGCCAGGACCTGCGGGAGCTGGCCGAGCGCTACAACCGTGACGGCTTCCGCGTGCTGCTGGTCGGCAGCCGCCGGCTGGCGCGTGCTGAAGCCAGGCCCCAGTACCGCGCCGAAGACGAGCGCGAGCTGGTCATCGAAGGGCTGCTCACCTTCCTCGATCCGCCGAAGGAAACCGCCGGCCCGGCCATTGCCGCGCTGCGCGAGAACGGCGTGGCGGTGAAGGTGCTCACCGGCGACAACCCCATCGTCAGCGCGAAGATCTGCCGCGAAGTGGGCCTCGAGGTGGGCGAACCGCTGCTCGGCCGCGAGATCGACCTGCTGGACGACACCGCCTTGCGCCGTCTGGTGGAGGAGCGCAGCGTCTTCGCCAAGCTCACTCCGCTGCAGAAGTCGCGGGTGCTCAAGGCCCTGCAGGCCAACGGCCACACCGTGGGTTTCCTCGGCGACGGCATCAACGACGCCCCGGCGCTGCGCGATGCCGACGTCGGCATCTCGGTGGACAGCGGCACCGACATCGCCAAGGAGTCGGCCGACATCATCCTTCTGGAAAAGAGCCTGCTGGTGCTGGAAGAGGGCGTCATCAAGGGCCGCGAGACCTTCGGCAACATCATGAAGTACCTGAACATGACCGCCAGTTCCAACTTCGGCAACGTGTTCTCGGTGCTGGTGGCCAGCGCTTTCATCCCCTTCCTGCCGATGCTGGCGATCCACCTGCTGATCCAGAACCTGATGTACGACATTTCCCAGCTGTCGCTGCCGTGGGACCGCATGGACAAGGAGTTCCTCGCCAAACCGCGCAAGTGGGACGCGAAGAACATTGGCCGCTTCATGCTCTGGATCGGGCCGACCTCGTCCATCTTCGACATCACCACCTATGCGCTGATGTGGTTCGTGTTCGCCGCCAACAGCCCGGAAATGCAGGCGCTGTTCCAGTCCGGCTGGTTCATCGAGGGCCTGCTCTCGCAGACCCTGGTGGTGCACATGCTGCGGACCCGCAAGGTTCCCTTCATCCAGAGCACCGCCGCATTGCCGGTGATGCTGATGACCGGCCTGGTGATGGCGCTGGGCATCTACCTGCCGTTCTCGCCACTGGGCGCCATGGTCGGCCTGGTGCCGTTGCCCTGGGAATACTTCCCCTGGCTGGTGGCGACGCTGCTCTGCTACTGCCTCACCGCGCAGACGATGAAGACGATCTACATCCGCCGCTTCGGCCAGTGGTTCTGAACCCGGCCGTCCCGTGGGCGTGGCCGTGCCGCGCCCGTTCCCGTCCTTGAGGAGCCTCGCCATGCAGGGAACCACGCTACTGATCAACCTGGCCGGCGCGGTGGCCCTGCTGCTGTGGGGCACCCACATGATTTCCGGCGGTGTATTGCGCGGCTTCGGTACCGCCCTGCGCAACTGGCTCGGCCGTCACCTGGGCAACCGCTGGCTGGCCCTGCTGGCCGGGCTCGGGGTCACCGGCCTGCTGCAGAGCGCCACCGCCACCAGCATGATGGCGGCGTCCTTCACCGCCAGCGGCGCCCTCGGCCTGGCGCCGGCGCTGGCGGTGATGCTCGGCGCCAACATCGGTACCACCCTGGTGGTGCAGTTGCTCAGCTTCGACACCTCGCTGCTGGCGCCGTTGGCCCTGCTGGCGGGCCTGGTGCTGTTCCGCCTGCGCGACGAGCCGCGTCCGCAGAGTGTCGGCCAATGCCTGATCGGCCTCGGCCTGATGCTCCTGGCGCTGGGCATGCTCGGGCAGTCCCTGGAGCGAATCGAGGGCTCGGCGGTATTCGCCGCCGTGGTCCGTGGCCTGCAGGGCGACCCGCTGATCGCCCTGCTGCTGGCCACGCTGCTCACCTGGGCCTGCCACTCCAGCGTCGCCGTGGTGTTGCTGGTCGCGTCCCTCACCGGGACCGACCTGGTCGCGCTGCCGACCGCCCTGGCCCTGGTGCTGGGGGCCAACCTGGGCGGCGCCCTGCCGGCCCTCGGCGTGGCGCGCACGCCGGTGGCCCGGCGCTTGCCGCTGGGCAACCTGCTGGTGCGGTTGCTCGGCTGCCTGCTGGTACTGCCTCTGCTGCTGCCGCTGGCGAAGCTGGCGGCCCCCTTTGGCGCTGCCGCCGTGGTGTATTTCCATACCGCCTTCAACCTGGTGCTGGCACTGCTGGTGATCGGCTTCACCGGGCCGCTGGCCGCCTTGCTGGTGCGCCTGCTGCCGGACGAGCCGGAGCCTGATGATCCGGGCATGCCGCAATACCTCGACGAGGCCGGTCTCGAAGTGGCCAACATCGGTCTGGCCAATGCCACCCGCGAAGCCTTGCGCCTGGCCGACATGGCGCTGCTGATGCTGCGTCGCACCACCGGCCTGATCGAGAGGCCCGACAGCGCCGCGGTCAGCGAGATCCGCAGCCAGGACCAGTCGCTCGACCAGTTGAGCGCGGCCATTCGCGCCTACCTCGCCGATATCGGCCAGGACGGCATGAGCGATGGCGATGCCGATCGCGCCCAGGAAATTCTCCTGTTCGCGATCAATATCGAGCATGTCGGCGACCTGGTGGCCAACAGCCTGCTACCCCTGGTGATGCGCAAGGCCGGGCGCGGCCGCGCGTTCTCCGCATTCGAGCTGGAGCAGGTCCTGCCGCTGCACGCGGCCGTCGACGAGAGCCTGCACCTGGCGATCAGCGCATTCATGCGCGAGGACCTGGCGGCGGCGCAGCGCCTGCTGGCGCGCAAGGCGCTGCTGCGGCGCCTGGAGTCCAACGCCAGCCGCGAGCACTTCCGCCGGCTGCGCGAGGACCGCACGACCTGGGTCGAGGCGGGCGACCTGTTCCAGCGCATGCTTCGCGACTACCGGCGCATCCACTACCACGTCACCGCGCTGGCCTACCCGATGCTCGAGCGCAATGGGTTACACGAAGGCCAGCGCCGCCCTTCGGCCCAGAGTCGGACCGACGAGGCCCGGCAGGGGGCGGAAGGTGCCTGAGCTGTCGGCGTGAGAAGGCTGCCGCGCCAAGTGCCGCATGGTCCCGGCGCTCGTCAGCCAGGCGCCCCTCGACTATATTCTGCCCCTGCCCATTTTCCCCCCTTCTGGGAGCCCCCATGCCGAAGAAAGGACTGCTTCTGGCCATGCTGCTGAGCCTGCTCAGCGCCTGCGATTCCTCCACCCCCGAGCAGCCGGCGAGCAAGTCGCCATCCGCCGCTGCCCAGCCGGCCTCGAAGCCGGCCGCCGACACCGCCGCCCTGGCCAAGCGCTACGCCGGCCGCGAGCTGAAGGTGATAGACGTCTCGGAAGTCCAGCTCGACGGCGCCAGCGCCCTGTCGGTGACCTTCTCGGTGCCGCTGGACCCGGAGCAGAAGTTCGCCGAGCGCCTGCACCTGGTGGACACCAAGGACGGCACGGTCGATGGCGCCTGGGAGCTCTCGGACAACCTGATGGAGCTGCGCCTGCGCCACCTGGAACCCAGGCGCCAGCTGGTGCTGACCATCGACCCCGGCCTGCGCGCGGTGAATGACGCGCGCCTCGCCGAGGAGCACCTCACCCGCCTGGAAACCCGCGACCTGCAGGCCACCGTCGGCTTCGCCAGCCGTGGCTCGCTGCTGCCCACCCGCCTCGCCGAAGGCCTGCCGGTGATCGCCCTGAACGTCGACAAGGTGGATGTGGACTTCTTCCGCGTGAAGGCCGAGGCCCTGCCGGGCTTCCTCGCCCGCTGGGGCAAGCGCGGCACCCTGGACCTCTGGGAATCCCGTGAGCTGCTGAAAATGGCCGACCTGGTCTACACCGGCCGTTTCGACCTCAAGCCCGCCCGCAACACCCGGGAAACCCTGCTGCTGCCCATTGCCGGCCTGGAGCCGATGAAGCAGCCGGGCGTCTACCTGGCAGTGATGAAAGAGGCGGGCAGCTACGCCTATTCCAACCCGGCGACCCTCTTCACCCTCAGCGACATCGGCCTTTCCGCCCACCGTTACAGCAATCGCCTGGACGTCTTCACCCAGGCCCTGGAAGGTGGTGCCGCCCAGGCCGATATCGCCCTGGAACTGCTGGATGGCGAAGGCCGCGTACTGGCCCAGGGCAAAACCGACAGCAAAGGCCACGCCGAGCTGCCGCTGGCGCCCAAGTCCGAGGTGCTGATCGCCCGCAAGGGCGAGCAGACCAGCCTGCTGCGTCTCGCCGCGCCGGCCCTGGACCTGGCCGAGTTCGACATCGCCGGCCCGGCCACCCATGCCTTGCAGTTCTTCGTCTTCGGCCCGCGCGATCTCTATCGTCCGGGGGAGACCGTGCTGCTCAACGCCCTGCTGCGCGATGCCGATGGCCGTGCGGTATCGGGGCAGCCCGTCACTGTTGAAGTGCGCCGTCCCGATGATCAGGTCAGCCGCCGCTTCGTCTGGGAAGCCGGGGAGGGCGGTTTCTACCAGTACCAGCTGCAACTGGCCGCCGAGGCCCCCACCGGGCGCTGGCAACTGCTCTTCGACCTGGGCGACGGCAAGCCGCAGCTTTACGAATTCCTCGTGGAAGACTTCCTCCCCGAGCGCATGGCCCTGGAGCTCAAGGGCAGCGAGCAGCCCTTCGCCCCCAGCGAGAACGCGCGTTTCGAGGTGGCAGGCCGCTACCTCTATGGCGCGCCGGCTTCCGGCAACCGCCTTACCGGCCAGCTCTACGTGCGCCCGCTGCGTGAAGCGGTGAAGGCGCTGCCCGGCTACCAGTTCGGCTCGGTGACCGAGGACGAGCTCAAGCAGGACATCGAGCTGGATGAGACCCAGCTCGATGCCGATGGCAAGGCCGAGCTGAACATCGAGACCCGCTGGGGCGACGCCAAGTCACCGTTGCAACTGATCCTCCAGGCCAGCCTGCAGGAATCCGGCGGCCGCCCCATCACCCGCCGCCTGGTACAGCCGGTCTGGCCGGCCGAGCGCCTGCCGGGCCTGCGCGCACTGTTCGAGGGCGAGGAGACCGATGCCGACAGCCTGGCCGAGTTCGAGCTGCTGGTGGCCGACTCCGCCGGCAACAAGCTGGCCGCCGACAGCCTCAAGGTGCGCCTGGTGCGCGAGCGCCGCGACTACTACTGGAACTTCTCCGACAGCGACGGCTGGACCTACCACTACAACGAGAAGTACCTGAGCCTCGCCGAGGAGCAGGTGCAGGTGGCCGAAGGCGGCACCGCCAAGGTCAGCTTCCCGGTGGAGTGGGGCCCCTACCGCGTGGAAGTGGAAGATCCGGCCACCGGCATCACCAGCAGCCTGCGCTTCTGGGCCGGCTACCGCTGGCAGGACAACGCCGAAGGCGGCGCCGTGCGCCCGGACCAGGTCAAACTGGCCCTGGACAAGCCGGCCTATGCCGCGGGCGACACCGCCAGGGTCACCGTCACGCCACCCAGCGCCGGCAGCGGCTACCTGCTGGTGGAATCCGCCGAAGGCCCGCTCTGGTGGCAGCCCATCGAGGTACCGGCCGAGGGCAAGAGCTTCGACATCCCGGTGGCCAAGGACTGGGCACGCCACGACCTCTACGTCAGCGCCCTGGTGATCCGCCCCGGCGAACGCAAGGCCAGCGTCACGCCCAAGCGCGCCGTGGGCCTCCTGCACCTGCCGCTGGAACGGGCGCCGCGCAAGCTGGCCCTGTCCCTCACCGCCCCGGAGAAGATGCGCCCCAGGCAGCCGCTGAAGGTCCAGGTGCAGGCGAAGAATGCCGACGGCAGCGTGCCGAAATCGGTGAATGTGCTGGTGGCCGCGGTGGATGTGGGCATCCTCAATATCACCAGCTACGCCACGCCGGACCCGTTCGCCACCCTGTTCGGCCGCAAGGCCTACGGCGCTGATCAGCTCGACGTCTACGGCCAACTGATCGAGGCCGGCCAGGGTCGCCTGGCCACCCTGGCCTTCGGCGGTGACGCCGCCCTGGCCGGCGGCGGCAAGCGCCCGCAGACCAGCGTCACCATAGTCGCCCTGCAGGCCGCGCCGGTGACCCTGGACGATCAGGGCCAGGGCGAAGTCAGCCTCGACATCCCTGACTTCAACGGCGAGTTGCGCCTGATGGCCCAGGCCTGGACTGACGAGCGCTACGGCATGGCCGAGGCGAAGACGGTGGTGGCGGCGCCGCTGGTGGCGGAGCTGGCTGCCCCGCGCTTCCTCGCCGGCGGCGACCTGACCACCCTGGCGCTGGACCTGACCAACCTCTCCGGGAAACCGCAGCGCCTGGATATCAACCTGGAAAGCGGCGGCCAACTGGACCTTGCCCAGAGCGGCGGCGGCCAGACCGCGCCCGTGCAGCTTGCCGATGGCCAGCGCACCACCCTGCGCATCCCGGTGCGCGCGCTGGGTGGCTACGGCCAGGGCAGCGTCACGGTCACGGTGAACGGCCTGGAACTGCCGGGCGAGAACCTGCCGCCCTTCAGCCGCGAATGGACCCTGGGCGTGCGCCCGGCCTACCCGGCGCAACTCCGGCAATTCCGTGCGGTGCTCAAGGGGGAGAGCTGGAGCCTGCCGGCCGGCACCCTCGACGCCTTCGAACCGGATGGCCGCGAAGCGCTGTTGCAGCTCTCCAGCCGTCCGCCGCTGAACCTCGGCGAACAGGTCCGCGCCCTCAAGGCTTATCCCTATGGTTGCGCCGAGCAGACCACCAGCGGCCTTTACCCGTCGCTCTACGCCGACGCCGCCTCGCTCAAGCGCCTCGGCCTGGAAGGCGAACCGGATGAGGCGCGGCGCAAGTCCATCGAGCTGGGCATCGAGCGCCTGCTGGGCATGCAGCGCCACAATGGCAGCTTCGGCCTGTGGAGTGCCGACAGCGAAGAGGAATACTGGCTGACCGCCTATGTCACCGACTTCCTCCTGCGCGCCCGTGACCAGGGTTTCGCCGTGCCGCCGGAAGCCCTGGAGAAGGCCAGCGAGCGCCTGCTGCGCTACCTGCAGGAACGCAGCCTGATCGAAGTCAGCTACAGCGAGAATGCCGACCATACGCGCTTCGCCGTGCAGGCTTACGCCGGCTACGTCCTGGCGCGCAGCCAGCAGGCGCCCCTGGGCGCCTTGCGCAGCCTCTGGGAGCAACGCGCCGATGCCCGCTCCGGCTTGCCCCTGGTGCAGCTGGCGGTCGCCTTCAAGCTGATGGGCGATGCCCCGCGCGCCGACCAGGCCCTGGAACTGGGTCTGCGCATCCAGCGCGAAAGCCGCGACTGGCTGGCGGACTACGGCAGCCCGCTGCGTGACCAGGCGCTGATCCTCGCCCTGCTGGAAGAGCACGACCTGGCCGCCGGCGCCCGCGAACAGCGGCTGTTCGAGCTGGCTGACCTGGTGGCCGGCGAGCGCTGGCTCTCCACCCAGGAGCGCAACGCCCTGTACCTGGCGGGCCGCGGCCTGCTGGGCAAGCCCGAACCGAGCTGGAATGCGCAACTCAGCGCCGGTGGCGAGCAGCGCGAGCTGAGCAACCAGCAGCCGGGCCTGAAGCTGGACGGTGCGCTGCTGGCCGAGCCGCTGACCGTCACATCCTCTGGTAGCGGGCCGCTCTACCAGCAGCTGAGCCTCTCCGGCTACCCGCTGGCGGCGCCGCCCGCCGGTGGCGAGAACCTCACAATCCGCCGCGAATTCCTCGGCGTGGATGGGGAGCGCCTCGACCTCAACAGCCTGGACAGCGGCGAACTGGTGCTGGTGCACCTGGCCATCGAGGCCAAGGAACGGGTACCCGACGCCCTGGTGGTGGACCTGCTGCCCGCCGGCCTGGAACTGGAAAACCAGAACCTCGCCCAGAGCGCCGCCAGCCTGGACGATGCCAGCAGCGCGGTGAAGGAGTGGCAGAAGTCGATGCAGAATGCCGCCATCAAGCACCAGGAATTCCGCGACGACCGCTACGTGGCCGCCCTGAACGTGAACGAATACGACACCACGCACCTGCTCTACCTGGCTCGCGCCGTCACCCCCGGTACCTACCGCGTGCCGCCGCCCACGGTGGAATCCATGTACCGGCCGAACTGGCAGGCCCTGGGTGAGGCGCCGGAGAAGCTGGTGGTGAGGGGTAAGTAGGGCCTCACCCCCGGCCCCTCTCCCTGAAGAGGAGAGGGGTGACTCGCGCCTGGAGCGCCGTGCATAGCCGGAGACCGGCGGTTGCCCCATGCGCAATAGCGTCTCTCGGCACTGACCAACTCCCCTCTCCCTCTGGGAGAGGGGCCGGGGGTGAGGGATGTTACGCCCACCTCGGTCTTTCATCCGGAGCCACCGCTTGCCCTGCATCCCCCGCCACCTCCGCCGCCCCTGGCTCGCCATCCCCCTGCTGCTGGTGGTACTGCTCTGGGCCGCCGACCGCCTGTTCCCGCTGCCACTGCCCGGCGACGACCTCGCGCGGGTGGTGCTGGCGGAGGACGGCACGCCGCTCTGGCGCTTCGCCGATGCCGACGGTGTGTGGCGTTACCCGGTCAGCCGGGACGAGGTTTCGCCCTATTACCTGGAAGCCCTGCTTACCTACGAGGACCGCTGGTTCTACCAGCACCCCGGGGTGAACCCCCTGGCCCTGGCCCGTGCCGCCTGGCTGAACCTCACGGGCGGGCGCGTGCTCTCCGGTGGCAGCACCCTGTCGATGCAGGTGGCGCGGTTGCTCGATCCGCACCCGCGCACCTTCACCGGCAAGCTGCGCCAGCTGTGGCGTACCGCGCAGCTGGAGTGGCATCTGTCGAAGGACGAGATCCTCGGCCTCTACCTCAACCGTGCGCCCTTCGGCGGCACCCTGCAGGGCGTGGCGGCGGCCAGCTGGGCCTACCTCGGCAAGCCGCCGTCCCAGCTCACCCGCGCCGAGGCTGCATTGCTGGCGGTGCTGCCTCAGGCCCCCAGCCGGCTTCGGCCGGACCGTCACCCGGAGCAGGCCCAGGCGGCGCGCGACAAGGTGCTGCGGCGCCTGGCGCAATTCCAGGTCTGGCCGCAGGGGGCGGTGCAGGAGGCCATGGAAGAGCCGGTGCTGCTGGCGCCACGTCAGGAGCCCAGCCTGGCGCCGCTGCTGGCGCGCCGCCTGAACAAGCCCGACAGCCCGCCGTTGATCCGCACCACCCTGGACGCCGCGCTCCAGCGTCGCCTCGAGGATCTGTTGCTGGGCTGGCGCGCGCGCCTGCCGGAACGCACCTCGGCGGCCATCCTGGTGGTGGAGCACCAGAGCATGGCGGTGCGTGCCTACCTGGGCTCGATCGATATTGCCGACGAGCGCCGCTTCGGCCATGTGGACATGGTCGAGTCGCTGCGCTCGCCGGGCTCCACGCTCAAGCCCTTCCTCTATGGCATGGCCCTGGACGCCGGGCTGATCCATTCCGAATCCCTGCTGCAGGACGTGCCCCGGCGCTATGGCGACTACCGCCCCGGCAACTTCGCCGCCGGCTTCAGCGGCCCGGTCTCGGCCAGCGAAGCCCTGGGGATGTCCCTCAACCTGCCGGCGGTGCAGCTGCTGGAGGCCTATGGCCCCAAGCGCTTTGCCGGCGAATTGCGCAACGTTGGCCTGCCGCTGGCGCTGCCGGCTGCCAGCGAGCCGAACCTGGCGCTGATCCTTGGCGGTGCGGGCAGCAAGCTCGAAGAGCTGGTCAGCGGCTACAGCGCTTTCGCCCGGCAGGGCCGCGTCGCCCACCTGCGCCTGCAACCCCAGGACGCGTTGCAGGAACGCAGGCTGTTGTCGCCCGGAGCGGCCTGGATCATCCGCCGCATTCTCGCCGGGCAGGCACGTCCGGACCGCGACCCGCGCGCACGCCTGACCCAACGCCCGGTGCTGGCCTGGAAGACCGGCACCAGCTACGGCTTCCGCGATGCCTGGGCCATCGGCGTCGGGCCGCGTCACCTGATCGGCGTGTGGATAGGTCGACCGGATGGAACGCCGGTACCCGGCCAGTTCGGCCTGGCCTCGGCCGCGCCGCTGCTGCTGCAGGTCCACGACCTGCTGGTGAACCGCGATAGCCAGCGTGGCATTCCCCAGCCCGTTGACCCGCAGCCACAGGAAGTAGGCGTCGCCGCCATCTGCTGGCCCCTCGGCCAGCCCATGGCCAAGGGCGACCCCAACTGCCGCCGCCAGCGGTTCGCCTGGACCCTGGAAGGCACTACGCCGCCCACGCTGTTGGCGGCCGACCAGCCCCTCGGCCTGGGGCTGCGCCAGTCGCTCTGGGTGGATGCAGAAGGGCGTCAGGTGGCGGCGGGATGTCCGGGCGCCCAGGCGCGTGAACTGGTGCTCTGGCCGGCGCCGCTGGAACCCTGGTTGCCGCGCCGTGAGCGGCGCGCGGCACGGCTGCCGGCGGTGGCCCCGGGCTGCCCGCCGCAATTGCCGCCTCCGGCGGCGCCGCTGTCCATCGTCGGGGTGCGCGAGGGCGACCAGCTGCGACGGCCTTCGGGCAGCGCCGAGCCCCTGCGGGTCAAGCTCTCCGCCCTGGGCGGCAGTGGCCGGCGCTGGTGGTTCCTCGATGGCGCACCGCTCACCGCCACCGCTGCGGAGGAGAGCTTCAGCCAGGAATTCAGGCGCAGCGGTCGGCATCAGTTGAGCGTGCTGGACGAGGCCGGGCAGACCGCTCGTCTGGAGTTCGCCATTACGGACTGACCCAGCGTTCAAGTTTCTGGAGCTGAGTGCCGATAGGCTTTGTTGGCAAAGATCGGGAAAATTGTCGAATTGTTTGTATACAATTCTTAATCCTCGTGTCGCCTCCAACAAGTATTCCAAGGAGACAACTCCATGCGCCTCTGGCAACGCAGCATTCAGTGGCAGCTGATCTTCAGCATGGGCGCGGCCCTGCTCGCCGGCATCCTGATCGTCATCGGCATCTACTCGGTGCTGATGAACCGCCTGACCGAACGTTTCCTGCTGGATGAAGCCCTGCCCGCGCGCGTTCAGGCCATTGGCAACGCCCTGGAACGCACCCTGGCGGCGCCCATCACCGCCAATGCCGGCATCGCCGAGAATGCCCTGGTGCAGGACTGGCTGGCCGAGGGCGAGGACCCGGCGCGCGCCGAGGCCTTCGCCCGCTACCTGGAAGGGGTGCGCGCGCAGCAGAACGCCACCACCACCTCCATCGCGGTGATGGACAGCGGCCACTACTACACGGGCCAGGGCCTGGCTCGCACCATCTCCCGCAGCCAGCCGGAGAACCAGTGGTTCTACAAGCTGGTGGACAGCGAGCGGAACCGGGTGCTGGAGATCGACATCGACAAGGGCACCCGCCTGCCGACCCTGTTCATCAACCAGCGCATCACCCGCGACGGCAAGACCCTCGGCGTGTCCGGCCTGGGCTATAGCCTGCAGTCGATGTCCGAGATGATCCGCGACTTCCGCTTCGGCGAGCGCGGCCGCGTGTTCCTGATGGACCGCGAGGGCAGCATCAAGGTCCACCCCGACCCCGCCCTCAACGGCAGCGTGCGCCTGGGCGAGGTTTTCGGCACAGATGCTGCGGCCGCGCTACTGGCCGCCGGCGGCAAGGCGATCCGCTTCAGCCGTGACGGCGAGCGTTACCTCGCCCTGGCCCGGCCCCTGGAAAGCTTGGGCTGGCAATTGGTGAGCGAAGTGCCGGAGGCGGAGATCTACGCCGAGGCGCGCAAGGCCATGTGGACCAGCAGCCTCGCCGGTTTCGGCGTGCTCGCTCTCTGCCTGCTGCTGGTGGTGCTGCTGGCGCGGGGGCTGGTGCGGCCGATCCGCCAGGTCACCGCGGCGCTGGTGGAAATCGGCGGTGGCGGCGGTGACCTGACCCGCCGCCTGGATGAATCCCGCGCCGATGAGCTGGGTGACCTGGCCCGTGGCTTCAACCGCTTCCTGGAGAGCCAGCGCAGCCTGATCGGCGAAGTGCTGGACACCAGCGAGCGCCTGCACAAGGTGGTCGGCCAGGTGGCGCGGGTGGTGGACAACACCGTCGGCCGCGCCGGCCAGCAGCAGGAAATGACCGATATGGTGGCCACCGCCGTGCATGAAATGGGGCTCACCGTGCAGGAGATTGCCCGCAACGCCGGGGCCGCCGCACAGGTTTCGCAACACGCCCGCGACGAGTCCCTGCAGGCACGCCAGGTGGTGGGCGAGTCGGTTGCGCATATCGAGAAGATGTCCAGCGAGATCGGTATCGCCGCTTCGGCCGTGAGCGAGCTGGCCGGCCAGGTGGCCTCCATCGACCAGGTGCTGGCGGTGATCCGTGGCATTTCCGAGCAGACCAACCTGCTGGCGCTGAACGCGGCCATCGAAGCCGCCCGTGCCGGCGAGTTGGGCCGTGGCTTCGCCGTGGTCGCCGACGAAGTCCGCACCCTGGCCAGTCGCACTCAGTCGTCCACCGACGAAATCCAGCAGATGATCCAGCGCCTCAAGCGGGGCGCCGAGACGGCCGTGCTGTCCATGCATGCCGGCCAGGCCGCCACCGGCACCGGCGTCGAAGCCAGCCAGCGCACCGGCACCTCCCTTGGCGCCATCACCGACCAGGTGGAGCGCATCAGCGACATGAACCACCAGGTCGCGGCGGCCACCGAGGAACAGTCCTCGGTGACCGAGGAAATCAACCGCAATGTCCAGGGTATCGCCGACCTGGCCCACGCCACCGCCAGCGAAGTCCGAGATTGCCGTGAGGAATGCCGGGCCCTGAGCCGCCTGGCCGGCGACCTGGCGCAGCAGGTGGGCAGGTTCAGGTTGTGAGCGGCGGCTCAGCCAGCTTCCGCTTGGCCGAGCCGCTCAGCCCCGGCGAATGAGCCAGATACCGCCGATGATCAATGCCAGCCCGCCGAGCTTGCCGAGGCTGACGGGCGCTTCGCGGAAACCCGCCCAGCCAAAGTGATCCAGCGTCAGCGCCATGCTCAGTTGGCCGGCGAGCACCAGCGTCATGAACAGCAGCGCACCGATGCGCGGTGCGGCGAAGGCAGCGGTGGCGATGAACACCGCGCCCAGCAGGCCGCCGCCCCACTGCCACCAGCTCAGGCCCCTGAAGGCCTCCAGCGTCGGCAGCTCCCGCTGCACCAGCACCACCGCCAGCAGGGCCGCGGTACCGACCGCGAAAGACACCAGTGCCGCGCTCATCACGCTGGAAATCTGTTTGGCCAACTGGCCGTTGATGCCGGCCTGCAGGGGCAGGAAGGCGCCGGCGATAAAGGGCAGGGCGAGCAGCCACCAGGCCTTGGGCATGGCGATCTCCGGAAATCGAGGGACGCACAGTATGCCCGACGCGCCTGTACCGGAGCCAATCACCACCAGAAAGGAAGGCGAGGGGTGGGAATGGGGCGCCATCAGCGGTAAGCAAATCCCCCAATTTGCGCCAAAAGGTTCTGGATCATCTGGAGAAGTGTTTGAAGGGGCCGTCCGAATCGGGATTGCTGATGCGAGACAGCGAACGTTCAAACGTCTGTTGCGGGAGCGATTTCAATCGCGGAACACCGCATGCGGCCTGGAGTCCTGGGTCGGCGCGTAGCAAATCGCGAGGTCCGTAGCCTCACGGGAGGACCCAGGAAAATTCCGCACGCATTCCCCGTGCCACCTTTCTGGCATTACCCCCGAAGGTGACTAACCTTTAATTGATATGCCCGGCAACAGACCGGGCGTGGTCTGCCTGATGAGGTGGGAAAGCACGATGGACATGAACCGTCGACAATTCTTCAAGGTCTGTGCCGTGGGCCTTGGAGGATCAAGCCTGGCGGCTCTGGGGGTCGCGCCCCCGGAAGCCTTTGCCGACCAGGTCCGGCACTTCAAGCTGGCGCGCACCAACGAGACGCGCAACACCTGTCCCTACTGCTCGGTCGGCTGCGGCCTGATCATGTACAGCCAGGGCGATGCGGCGAAGAACGTCGCGCAGAACATCATTCACATCGAGGGCGACGCCGACCACCCGGTCAACCGCGGGACGCTCTGCCCGAAAGGCGCCGGCCTGCTGGACTTCGTCCACAGCCCCAACCGCCTCAAGTACCCGGAGATCCGCGAGCCCGGCTCCAACGAGTGGAAACGCATCGAATGGGATGACGCCCTCGACCGCATCGCCAAGCTGATGAAGGCCGACCGCGATGCCAACTTCATCGCGAAGAACGCCCAGGGCCAGACGGTCAACCGCTGGCTCAGCACCGGCTTCCTCGCGGCGTCGGCATCGTCGAACGAATCCGGCTACATCACCCACAAGGTGGTGCGCTCCCTCGGCATGCTGGGATTCGATAACCAAGCACGTGTCTGACATGGCCCGACGGTGGCAGGTCTTGCCCCGACGTTTGGCCGTGGAGCCATGACCAACCACTGGGTCGACATCAAGAATGCCGACCTGGTGCTGATAATGGGCGGCAACGCTGCCGAAGCGCACCCCTGCGGCTTCAAGTGGGTCACCGAAGCCAAGGCGCACAACAAGGCTCGGCTGATCGTGGTCGATCCGCGCTTCACCCGTTCCGCCGCAGTGGCGGACTACTACGCGCCGATCCGTACCGGAACCGACATCGCCTTCCTCGGCGGGCTGATCAACTATCTGATCAGCCACGACAAGATCCAGCACGAGTACGTGCGCAACTACACCGACGCGCCCTTCATCGTGAATGAAGGCTTCAGCTTCAAGGACGGCCTGTTCAGCGGCTACGACGAAGCCAAGCGCGCCTACCCCGACAAGTCCACCTGGAGCTATGCCAAGGGCGAGGACGGCTACGTGCTGTCCGACCCGACCCTGCAGGACCCGCGCTGCGTGTTCCAACTGATGAAGCAGCACTACAGCCGCTACACGGCGGATATGGTCAGCAGCATCTGCGGTACGCCGAAGGACCTGCTGGAACAGGTCTGGGGCCTCGCCGCCGAGACCTCCGCGCCGAACAAGACCATGACCATCATGTATGCCCTGGGCTGGACGCAGCATTCGGTGGGTTCGCAGATGATCCGCACCGGCGCCATGGCGCAGCTGCTGCTGGGCAACATCGGCATGCCCGGCGGCGGCATGAACGCCCTGCGCGGCCACTCCAACATCCAGGGCCTGACCGACCTGGGCCTGCTCTCCAACCTGCTGCCGGGCTACCTGACCCTGCCGGCGGACGCCGAGCAGGACTACGCCGCCTACATCGACAAGCGCGCCAGCAAGCCGGTGCGGCCGGGGCAGATGTCCTACTGGCAGAACTACGGCAAGTTCCACGTCAGCCTGATGAAGTCCTGGTTCGGCAAGTCCGCCACCGCGGAGAACAACTGGTGCTACGACTGGCTGCCGAAGCTGGATAACTCCGGTTATGACGTGCTGAAAGTCTTCGACATGATGTACGAGGGCAAGATCAACGGTTACTTCTGCCAGGGCTTCAACCCCATCGGCTCGTTCCCCAACAAGGCCAAGGTCAGCGCAAGCCTGGCCAAGCTGAAGTTCCTGGTGATCATGGACCCGCTGGCCACCGACACCTCAGTGTTCTGGCGCAACGCCGGCGAGTTCAATGACGTCGACACCGCCAGCATCCAGACCACGGTGTTCCGCCTGCCCACCACCTGCTTCGCCGAGGAGGACGGCTCCCTGGTCAACAGCGGGCGGGTGCTGCAATGGCACTGGAAGGGCGCCGAACCGCCCGGCCAGGCGCGTACCGACATCGCCATCATGGGCGGCCTGTTCCATCGCCTGCGCACTCTCTACGCGAAGGAGGGCGGTGCCTTCCCGGACCCGATCCTGGGCCTGGACTGGAGCTACCTGCGTCCCCATGAGCCCGGCCCCGACGAACTGGCCCGCGAGTTCAACGGCAAGGCCCTGGCCGACCTCACCGACGCGGCCACCGGCGCCGTGCTGGTCAAGGCCGGCGAGCAGGTCCCCGGCTTCAGCGTGCTGCGCGACGACGGCAGCACCGCCAGCGGCTGCTGGATCTTCGCCGGCTCCTGGACCGCCGCCGGCAACCAGATGGCCCGCCGCGACAACTCCGACCCCTACGGCATGGGCCAGACCCTTGGCTGGGCCTGGGCCTGGCCGGCCAACCGGCGCATCCTCTACAACCGCGCCTCGGCCGACCCCTCGGGCAAGCCCTGGGACCCGGAGAAGAAACGCCTGCTGTGGTGGAACGGCAAGGCCTGGACCGGTACCGACGTGCCTGACTACAAGGTCGACACGGCACCCGAGGCGGGCCTCAGCCCCTTCATCATGAACCCCGAGGGCGTGGCGCGCTTCTTCGCCCTCGACAAGATGGCCGAAGGCCCCTTCCCCGAGCACTACGAGCCCTTCGAGACCCCCATCGGACGCAACCCGCTGCATCCGGAGAGCCCGAAAGTCACCAGCAACCCGGCGGCACGGGTGTTCAAGGGCGACCTGGAAGCGTTCGGCAAGGCGGCGGACTTCCCCATCGCGGCCACCACCTACCGGCTGACCGAGCACTTCCACTTCTGGACCAAGCACTGCCGGCTGGCGGCGATCACCCAGCCCGAGCAGTTCGTCGAGATCAGCGAGGTCCTGGCCAAGGAACTGGGCATCGCGGCCGGCGAAAAGGTCAAGGTCACCTCCAATCGCGGCTTCATCAAGGCCGTGGCGCTGGTGACCAAACGCCTGCGACCGCTGACGGTGGACGGCAAGACCGTGCACCAGATCGGCATCCCGCTGCACTGGGGCTTCTCCGGCGTGGCACGCAACGGCTACCTGACCAACACGCTTACTCCCTTCGTCGGCGATGGCAATACGCAGACGCCGGAGTTCAAGTCGTTCCTGGTCAAGGTTGAAAAGGCATAGGAGCTGAGCCATGGCATCCCAAGACATCATCGCCCGCTCCGCCACCACCACCCCATACCCCTCGGTGCGCGAGATGGATGAGGTGGCGAAACTCATAGACGTGTCCAAGTGCATCGGCTGCAAGGCCTGCCAGGTGGCCTGCTCGGAGTGGAACGACCTGCGTGACGAGGTCGGCCATAACCACGGCGCCTACGACAACCCGGCGGACCTCTCGGCCGACTCCTGGACCCTCATGCGTTTCACCGAGTACGAACCGGAGGCGGGCAAGCTGGAATGGCTGATCCGCAAGGACGGCTGCATGCACTGCGAGGACCCGGGCTGCCTGGCGGCCTGCCCGAGCCCTGGCGCCATCGTGAAGTACGCCAACGGCATCGTCGATTTCGACCAGGACAAGTGCATCGGCTGCGGCTACTGCATCACCGGCTGCCCGTTCAACATCCCGCGGATCTCGCAACGGGACCACAAGGCCTATAAGTGCACCCTCTGTTCCGACCGTGTCTCGGTTGGCCTGGAGCCGGCCTGCGTGAAGACCTGTCCCACTGGCGCCATCGTCTTCGGCACCAAGGAGGACATGAAGGAGCACGCCGCTGAACGCATCGTCGACCTCAAGTCCCGCGGCTTCGAGAACGCCGGGCTGTATGACCCGCCGGGCGTTGGCGGCACCCACGTCATGTACGTGCTGCACCACGCCGACAAGCCCTCGCTCTACGCCGGCCTGCCGGACGATCCGAGCATCAGCCCCATGGTCAGCCTGTGGAAGGGCGTGACCAAGCCGCTGGGTCTGCTGGGCATGGGCGTGGTGGCGTTGTTCGGCTTCTTCCACTACGTGCGGGTCGGCCCGAACAAGGTGGAGGAAGACGAACCCCCGCTTTCTGGCGCGGCTGAGCGCAAAGCCGATCCCAAGGCACCGAGTTGAGACAAACGCGCCCTCTCCCTCTGGGAGAGGGCCGGGGTGAGGGAAGTCCGCCCCAGCAATGGAGCCCGAGATGAACAAAGACATCGAACGCTACACCCCCGCCGAACGCAGCAACCACTGGGCGGTGGCCATCCTCTTCTTCCTGGCCGGACTCTCCGGCCTGGCGCTGTTCCACCCGTCCCTGTTCTGGCTGAGCAACTTCTTCGGCGGCGGCCCGTGGACACGCATCCTGCATCCATTCCTCGGTGTGGCCATGTTCCTCTTCTTCATCGCGCTGGCCATGCGCTTCGCCCGGCACAACCGCTGGGAACAGTCCGACAGCCAATGGCTGAAGCAGTGGAAGGACGTGGTGAACAACCGCGAGGACAAGCTGCCGGAAGTGGGCCGCTACAACGCCGGGCAGAAGATGCTGTTCTGGGTCCTGCTGCTGTGCATGCTGGCGCTGCTGGTTACCGGTGTGGTGATCTGGCGGCAGTACTTCAGCCACCTGTTCGGCATCGAACTCATCCGCCTCGCCGCCCTGCTGCACGCCTTCGCCGCCTGGGTGCTGATCCTCAGCATCATCGTCCATATCTACGCCGGCATCTGGGTCAAGGGCTCCGTCAGCGCCATGCTTCACGGTTGGGTGAGCAAGGCCTGGGCACGCAAGCACCATGGCGCCTGGTACAAGCAGGTCAGCAAAGGGGAGGGCAAGCGCTGAGCCCAATGACCCACTGGAGGAAAGGGGGGACCTTTACCTGTAGGGGCGAATTCATTCGCCAAGCAGTCCGCAGGACTGCCTTACGACCCCATAGGGGGCAGCTACGCTGCCCTTGGCGAATGAATTCGCCCCTACACCTATCTCGGACACAAGGAGCCCTGCGTGCCAGGCCGCATACTCGAACCCGGCGAAATCGAAGCCGCCGCCAACATCCCGCCTTTCCTCAACCTGCCCGGCCGCGACCTGTTCAAGGTGCGTGCCGCACGCCTGCGCCGGCTTGCCGAAGGCCACCCGCTGGCCGGCTACCTGCACCTGGTCGCCGACCTTTGTGACGCCCAGCAACAGGTGCTCGACAACCCGCCGCAATTGCCCGGCCCGGCTCCCGAAGCCCTGGCCCGCAGCCGCGAGCACGGCATGCCGCCCATCGCGTTCGAAGCCCTGGTGCGCGCCGATGGCTGGCTTCCCGCCCTCGACACACTCCTGGCCCGCCTCACTACGCCCACAAACCCTGCCGTGGCCGATGCCGCGCGCCAGCTGAAGTCAGCCGACGCCGCGCCACGCAAGGCCTGGGGCGTGGCCCTGCTCAGTGGCCAGTTCGACCTGCTGCCCCCCGCCCTGGCGCCTTTCCTCGGCGCCGCCTTGCAGGTCGCCTTCAGCCATTGGCTGCTGGCCCTGCCGGAAGGCGCGGTAGTGGAAACCGAGGCCAAGGTCCTCTGTCCGGCCTGTGGTTCACCCCCGGTCAGTGGCATGGTCCGCCATCGCGGCAAGCAGGCTGGCTTGCGTTACCTCGCCTGCTCCCTGTGCTCCTGCGAATGGCATTACGTGCGCCTTAAGTGCAGCCACTGCCAGGAGGGCAAGCACCTGGCCTACCTTTCCGTGGAACGCGACGGCCTGAAGGCCGAAGAGGCGCCCATCCGCGCCGAGGCTTGCCCCAACTGCCAAGGCTACCTCAAGCAGTGCTACCTGGAGTTCGACGCCGAGGCCGAAGCCCAGGCCGATGACCTGGCCAGCCTCGACCTCGACCTGCGTCTGGCCGAGGAAGGCTACCTGCGCCGTGCGCCGAACCTGTTGCTGGCCCCCGGGGCGGAGTAAGCACCTAGACTTATCCAAGGACACGATCGCTCTGCGCTAAGGAATGCCCATGTCGGCTGCTCGTTTGCCTTCCGTTGACCGCCTGCTGCGCAGCCCGGCCTGCGCTCCTCTGCAACAGCGTTACGGCCGCGAAGCCCTGCTCAAGACCCTGCGCGACCTGCTCGATGAACTGCGCGAACCCGCGCGCCTGGGCCAGTTGGCCGCCGTCGAACTGACCGAGGCCGTGCTCGCCGGTCGCGCCGGCGAACGCCTCGCCGCCACCCATTCAAGCCGCGTGCGTCGCGTGTTCAATCTCACCGGTACCGTGTTGCACACCAACCTCGGCCGCGCCTTGTTGCCGAGTGAGGCCATCGACGCCGTCACCCTCGCCGCGCGCTACCCGCTCAACCTGGAATTCGACCTTGCCAGCGGCAAGCGCGGCGACCGCGACGACCTCATCACCGGGTTGGTCCGCGAGCTCACCGGCGCCGAAGCGGTCACCGTGGTCAACAACAACGCCGCCGCCGTGCTGCTGGCGTTGAACAGCCTCGGCGCGCGCAAGGAAGGGATCATCTCCCGGGGCGAACTGATCGAGATCGGCGGCGCCTTCCGCATCCCCGACATCATGGCCCGCGCCGGCGTGAAGCTGGTGGAAGTGGGCACCACCAACCGCACCCACGCCAGGGATTACGAAGCGGCCATCGGCCCGCGCTCGGGCCTGCTGATGCGCGTACACACCAGCAACTACAGCGTGCAGGGCTTTACCGCCAGCGTACCCACGGCGGATCTGGCGGCCATTGCCCATGCCCACGGCCTGCCGCTGCTGGAAGACCTCGGCAGCGGCACGCTGGTGGACCTCACCCGCTGGGGCCTGCCCAAGGAGCCGACGGTGCAGGAAGCCCTGGGCGACGGCGCTGATATCGTCACCTTCAGCGGCGACAAGCTGCTGGGCGGGCCCCAGGCCGGGTTGATCCTCGGCAACCGCGAACTCATCGCGCGGATCAAGAAGAACCCCCTCAAGCGCGCCCTGCGGGTAGACAAGCTGACCCTCGCCGCCCTCGAAGCCGTGCTCGGCCTCTACCGCGATCCGGAACGCCTGGCCGAGCGCCTCCCCACCCTGCGCCTGCTCAGCCGCCCGCAGGCCGACATCCAGGCCCAGGCCGCGCGCCTGGCGCCACTGCTGGCCGCACAACTGGGGGGCGCCTGGCAGGTGAGCATGGTGCCGGCCCTCGGCATGATCGGCAGCGGCGCCCAGCCCGTGGCGCGCCTGCCCAGCGCCGCACTGTGCCTGCGCCCGCAACAACCCAAGCGCCTGCGCGGCCGCGCGCTGCGCCAGCTGGAAGAAAACCTGCGCACCTTGCCCATCCCGGTGATCGGTCGTCTCGACGACGACGCCCTGTGGCTCGACCTGCGCCAACTCGACGACGAGCCGGCCTTCCTCGCCCAACTGCCGCAGCTCGCGGGAGAGATCGAGTGATAGTCGGCACCGCAGGCCATATCGACCATGGCAAGACCTCCCTGCTGAAAGCCCTTACCGGCCAGGAGGGCGACCGCCGACCGGCCGAGCGCGAACGGGGCATCACCATCGACCTCGGCTACCTGCATGCCGACCTGGGCGACGGCAAGACCATCGCCTTCATCGATGTGCCGGGCCACGAACGCTTCGTCCACAACATGCTGGCCGGCGCCTGCGGCATCGACCTGCTGCTGCTGGTAGTCGCCGCCGACGACGGCGTCATGCCGCAGACCCGCGAGCACCTTGCCATCGCCGAACTGCTCGGCATCCGCCGCGCCTTGGTGGCCCTGACCAAACTCGACCGCGTGGATGGGCAGCGCCTCGAACAGGCTCGCGCCGAAGTCACCGCACTGCTGACGCCGGGGCCGCTGGCAGGCGCCGAACTCTTCCCGTTGGACAGCCTGAGTGGCAAGGGTGTCGATGCCTTGCGCCAGGCCCTGCTGGCCGAGTCCACCCATGCCGAACGACGCGCTGTCGAGGGCCACTTCCGCCTGCCCATCGATCGCGCCTTCAGCGTGTCCGGTGCTGGCGTGGTCGTCACTGGCACGGCCTTCGCCGGGCGGGTGAGGGTAGGGGACGAACTGGTCCTCGGCCCCTCGGGCCGCCCGGTGCGCGTGCGCGGTCTGCAGGCCGGCAATCAGCAGGCCGAGGAAGCGCAGGCGGGGCAGCGGGTGGCCCTGAACATCAGCGGCGACCGCCTGGCCCTGGAGCACCTGCACCGGGGAGACTGGCTGCTGGCCCCGGCCCTGCTGGCGCCCACCACGCGACTGGATATCGACCTGCGTCTTCTGCCCGGAGAAGCCCACGATCTTGTCCACTGGACGCCGGTGCACGTCCACCTGGGGGCCCAGGACGTCACCGGCCGCGTGGCCCTGCTGGAAAGCAACAGCCTGGCCCCTGGAGGACGCGGCTTCGCCCAATTGCTGCTGAACGCCCCCGCCCATGCGGTGCATGGCGACCGCCTCGTGCTGCGCGACCAGTCCGCCCAACGCACCCTTGGCGGCGGCCGGGTGCTCGACCCCTTCACCCCCGCGCGCAACCGCCGCACGCCCGAGCGCCTGAGCCAACTCGAAGCCCTGCGTGGCAACGGCCTGGAACCTGCGCTGCCGGCGTTGCTGACCGGCGCCGCCAACGGCCTTGACCCGCAATTGCTGGAGCGCCAGTTCAACCGCCCGCGCAGCGGCTGGAGCCTGCCCGCTGATGTGCGGGCGATCGACACCCGCCTCGGCCCGCGCCTGTTTGCCGGGGACCGCTGGCTGGCTCTGGAACAGCAACTGCTGGACGGCCTGGCGCGCTTCCACGCTGAGCTGCCGGACGAACTCGGCCCCGACCGCGACCGCCTGCGCCGCTACGCCCTGCCCGAACTGGAGCGGCCGGTATTCATCGCCCTGCTGGAGCAACTCCTCGCCAGTGGCGCAGCGCAGTCCAGCGGCCCCTGGCTACACCTGCCCGATCACCGCGTGCAACTGAGCGAAGCCGACGAAGCCCTGCGCGAACGCATCTGGCCCCTGCTGGAAGCGGGCGGCTTCGACCCGCCCTGGGTCCGCGAACTCGCGACCGAACTGAAGGTGGAAGAGGGCGCCATGCGCCTGCTGGAAAGAAAACTCGCCCGCCTCGGCCTGCTGCACCAGGTGGTGAAAGACCTCTTCTACCCGGATGCGACCATTCGCCAACTGGCTACACTGGCCCGGCGACTGCAGGATGAAAGCGGTACCATCACCGCCGCCGCCTGGCGCGACCGCATCGCGATCGGCCGCAAACGCAGCATCCAGCTGCTGGAATACTTCGACCGCATCGGCTTCACCCGCCGCATCGGCGACCAACGCAAGATCAGGGAAGACTCGGCACTGGCCCAGGCGCCCGGCCCGGCACCCTGATCGATGAGTCTGGAAGGCAAGCACGCCCGGTGGCGTGGCCGGGCTTCAAACCCGGTGGGGGACGGCAGCCGTTCCTGGGTGGGTTCGACTCCCACTGCCTTCCGCCAATTCCCCCTCTGAAGGCCCCGGATCACGGGGCTTTCAACCCGGTAGAGGAATAGCGCTCTTCTATCCACCATCACCACGGCCTGGAACTCCGCAAGGTGGACAGAAAAACGCTGTCCACCCTACGCCTCGTGAGCGCGCGATGCAGGCTGGCCCGGATATTCGACCAGAACCCAGAGTGCTTGCGGATCGTCTTCCCACTCGGTAACCCCTGCGCGGGCTAGGAAGTCGGTTCGCGTCCGTGTCCATTCGTTGTCATTGGCGTATTGCGACGAACGGTCAGCACGCCCAAGGCCAGACCCCTTGCGGCCTGCAAGGGCGCTCAGCACTATGCGCAGCAGTTTCTCCGGCAATTGCTTCAATAGTTGGGATGCCTACTAAGTTGGCATTTAGCTGGTTCTTCAATTGCCACCACGGCACAGGTGTTGCCGCATAAGAAAAAGCGCCTCCAAGAAGGCGCAATTACGCGCAAGCGACCATTAGGAGTTGATATGAGCATCCGATTCGCACTGGGGAGCGCGCTGGTACTCATGGCCGGCGTGACGTTCGCTGCCGCGCCGGCCAAGTCCAAGCAGGACAGTGATAACTACTTTCTGAACTGGCAGGAACGTAACGGCGAAATCGCCCTCGACACGGTCTGCAGCAAGAACGAGAAAGGCACTTCGCAGTTCCGCAATTGCCAGAAGCACGCCCAGGTCATCTTCCGTAACTCCTGCACTCAGTCGAAAGATCCGGCCAGCAAGTGGTGCGTTGCGCAGAATCACTACAAGCCCTAAGAGCCCTTTTTTCGCCTCCGCTGGCGGCTCAGACCCCTCCAACGAACTGCCCGGCGAGTGAATTTACCCCTGCAGGTGGCTCGCGCCACCGTTCACCGCGACCGCTGGGCAGAGACAGTGCGCGGGTCACCGGGCCCGCCCTTATAGTGAATAGTCGACCATTGCAACGGCGCTTCTCACCGCAGGAGGCCAGCGATGAACGCAGCAAGATACCTGGCACTGATCATGCTCGCTGTCGGCCTTTGCGCCTGTGCGAGCCCGGCGGGCGACACCGGGAAAGATATGGTCGAAGTCAGGTTGAAGGCCACCCCGAGGAATGCTGGACGAATCGCTCAGGCAACGCTGGTGCCGCGGGGCGATGAGACGAGCATTTCGCTGGTCATCGGCGGGGTGCCTTCCTACACGACCAGGCCTGTCCGTCTCTACACCTTCATCTATCCGGGAACCTGCGCGAATCGGGGCGCCTCGCCAGCCTATGCGCTGAACCGGACGGTGATCACCGAACGCCACATGCGGGGCGATGTCTGGCGAATGTCGAAGGCCGCACCGGTTCCCCTCTCGACGCTGCGTTCGTCAGACTATTCCCTCGTGCTCCGGACGACACCGGCCGACGGTAACTACGATATTTTCTGTGGCGATATCCGCTAGGTGGGGGCCGAAAGGGCCCTTGCCTGCGGGAAGGCCTGCGCTCTGCACCGTGCTTGAAATGAGCCGGAAAATCCCCTCTTGCCACGTGTGGGAGATTCCATGTCAACCGGACGTAGGGTGGAAATCCCTTTGGGGATTTCCACCCTCGGTGTATTGCACGGCCTCGCCGGTGGATAGAAAAGCGCTATCCACCCTACCCGGCTGAATTCCACCTGTGCGCGAATGATTCCGCTGCCACAGGTGGGTGAAGATCGCTGCTGCTATTCGCAGAATCTTCCGCTTTTCGCGTCGGGCATCAGTGCCATGTACTGCTTGCCGCTCATGTGCACCAGTTCGTCGTGGCGGCCGGACTCGAAGTAGACGTCGGACTGTTCGCTGAGGGACTGGTCGATCAGCGTGTCGAGACCGAAGAGGTTGCCCACGGCGGGAATGGCGCCGATATCGCAGTCGGCGAAGCGTTTGCCGAAGTCCTGTTCACGTACCAGGCGCCAGTGGCGGTGGGTGAGTCTGTGGACCTTTTCCAGGTCGACGTGGCGCGAGGCGGGGACCACGGCCATCATCCAGTGGCCCTGGAAGTCGTCGAGGATCACCGGCTTGGCCATCTGCTGCGGCGGTACGCCGGCGCGGCGGGCGGCTTCGCGAGTGGTCATGGCGGCGGTGTGATTGAGCACGTCGAAGCGGGTCTTGTGCTGCGCGAGGCAGCTTTGCAGTTGGGTGATCATGGTCATGGGACACCTCCTGCCAGGCGCCGGCTTGTCGCTCCCGGTAAGCCGGCGTTGCCGGCACACAAGGAGGAGCATCCCGCTCCCCACCCGGCACCGAAGCGTGTCGGTGCCTTGTCGATAAGTGTAGTGAGGGAGTGTGGCGCCGGGCCGCAAGGCGCCGACCGGTTCAATCCGTCAGGGGCTTGTCCATCTGCACCAGGGCGACGCGGCGACCGTCCTGGGCCTGGCGCTCGACTATGGCGCGGGGCTGGTAGCCGAGCCGGCTGTAGAGCAGCAGGCCGCCGGCGTTGGCGTTGAAGCAGGACACCTTCATCACCTTGGCCTTGTACTGCTCGCGTGCCTGGCGCTCCATCGCCTCGATCAGGTACTGGGCCACGCCCTGGCCGCGCGCCCAGGGCGCCACCATCATGTTGCCGAGGGCGCAGAACTCGCCGTGCTGCCATTGGTAGAAATTGGCGAAGCCGGCGACCTTGCCATCCAGCAGGGCGACAGTGCTGCCCCGGCGTTCGGCCATGGTGGCGGCGAGTTGGCCGACGGTGAGCGGCCAACTGGCCTTGGGGTAGGCGAAGAAGAGTTCGTCCGCGTCCTGGGGGAAGCGGATGACATCGTGAAGGTCTTCGGCACTGGCGGGTCGGTATTGAAGCTGTGGCTGGGCAGCGGGCATGGAGTCCTCAACGGGGCGGGTACTGTTGGATCACCTTGGTGACCGTCTCGCGAATCGAGGCTTCGCGATCGGCGGGGCTCGGCGGCGCGCTCGCCAGGACCTGCTCGGCGCTGCCGCGCCAGACCAGCTTGCCGTCCTTGCCGTCATACATGTCCACCTGGATGGTGGCGACCTTGTAGTTGTAGGTGCGGGTTTCGGTATAGGGCGGGCCGCCCATGTAACCGCCCCAGTAGCCGTTCCAGTAGCCACCGCCGTAGTTGTAGCTGGTCTGCTGCTGGCGTTCATCGACGATCAGCCAGGACTGGACGTTGAGGTCGGCCTTGCCGCTGGCGGCCTCGCGCAGGCCGCGCTGGTCGAGCTGCTGGCTGACGGCTTCGCGGATGCGCCGTTCGGTGAGGTCGCTCTTGATGCGTGGATCGTCGGGGCGGTACTGCAGGGCGGGTTCCTTCCAGCTCCAGCTGCGATAGGCCGCGAAATCGCGGGTGCTGTCGTAATCGCGGTTGACGTCGTAGTTCTGGCAGGCGGCCAGGAGCAGGGCGGTGGATAGGAGTAGCGTGCGGCGGATCATGATCGGATCTCCTCTGCCTGAATCATTATCGAAACGCAAGGCAGGGCGGTGGGCAAGGGGAATTTGGAGGCTCTGCGCGGGAGGTTTCACCCTCTCCCCCGGCCCCTCTCCTTGACGAGCGAGGGGAGCGGTTTCGCGTTCAATCCGGCGGATAGTCGTCCAGCGCTTCCTTCACCGCCGTCCGCAGCGCGGCCACGCTGTCGGAGCGGTCGCCATTGGCGTCGGCCTCGCCGCTGCCGCTCCAGATCGGCTGGTTGTCGCGGGCGTCGTAGAACTGCAGGTAGACCACCGCCACCTGTTCCTCGTAGGTACGCACGATGGGCACGGTGGCCCAGGCGCCGTACTGGTCGTGCCAGGGTCCACTGCCGTAGTAGGCGCCGCCGTAGTCGTCGTACTGCCGCAGGCGCCTTTCGTAGCGCAGGCTGGCGCTGACCTTGAGGTCGGCCTGGGCGGGATTGCGGGCCTGGCGCAGGCCGTGCTGGTCGAGGCCGGAGTTGACCATGTCGGCCATCTGCTCGGGGGTGGCCCAGTTGTTGCCAGCGGGGAGCTGGCCATCGAGCCAGGTCCAGCTGCGGTAGCGGCCGTAGTCGCGCGGTGGTGCCGGATAGGCGCTGGCGTCGAAGGTGCCGGCCACGCCCGCCGGGGCGGGCGGCAGCGGGCGGGATTGATACAGGTAGGGGTTGGGGCTCTGGCAGGCGCCAAGCAGCAGCGCGAGGGCGAGCAGGGCGGGCAGTTTCATGGGGCCTCCGTTCAAAACCTGTTCACGATCTCGCGAGCTAGAGAAGAACAAGGCGAAAATGGCTGAGGAAGCGGAGTTTACGAGTTGTAAATGAGCATTCCGAAGCCATTTTCAACGCAGTTATTCCGACGCGCAGCTGATCGTGAACAAGTTTTCAGAGCGGTCGGCAAATCCAGTGCAAATAGCGACCAAGCCCCTGGTAGCTGGGATGGCGGCGGTAGGCGAGCTCCATTTCCAGCAGATCCACCAGCTCGGCCTTGGCCTGGAACTCCTGGGGCATGTAGTCGTGGAACACCCGCACGCCGCTCTGTTTTTCGACCCGCCAGTGGGTTTCGAGTTGCGCCGCCAGGTCGCGCGGGTCCAGCGGCTGCTGTGGGGTCAGGCTCTGTCCAACGCCGGCGAACTTGTGTTTGCGCAGTTTGCGGAAGTGACCCTTGAGCAGGTTGCGGTAGATCAGCGCGTCCTTGTTGTAGAAGGCCAGGGACAGCAGGCCGTCCTTGGCGGTGAGCTGGTGCAGCACGGGCAGGATGGCGTGCGGGTCGGCCAGCCATTCCAGCACGGCGTGGCAGAGCACCAGGTCGTAGGGTTCGGTGAGCTGGCCGAGCAGCTCCTGCCAGGGCGCCTGGATGAAGCTGGCGGCCTGGCCGGCTTCGGCGAAACGCTGGCGGGCGCCCTCGAGCATGGGCTCGGCCGGTTCGGCGAGGGTCACCTGGTGGCCGCGCTGGGCGAGCCAGAGGGCCATGTGGCCAAGGCCGGCGCCGACGTCCAGTACCCGCAGCGGACGGTCGGGCAGGATTTCGGCGAGGTCGGCCTGGAGCACGGCGAGACGGATGGCGCCCTTGGCGCCGCCATAGATCTTTTCGGCGAAGCGGGTCGCCAGTTCATCGAAGTGACGGTCGCTCATGTGAAGCGCCTTTCGCTGTCGGCGAGCTTGGCGCGGACCACCTTGTCCATGTCCAGGCCCAGTTCGGCACAGAGCAGCAGGAGGTAGAGGACGATGTCGCCCACTTCCTGGCCGGCGTGGGCGAGTTTTTCCGGGGGCAACTGGCGTGACTGGTCTTCGCTCAGCCACTGGAAGATTTCCACCAGCTCGGCCATTTCCACGCTGGCGGCCATGGCCAGGTTCTTCGGGCTGTGGAATTGCCGCCAGTCGTTCTGGTCGCGGATGGCGTGCAGGCGGGCGGTGATTTCGTCGAGGTTCATGAGGCTCTCCTTGAGCCGCATATCGTCCCGCCGGCGGTTCATCGACGCAAGGGTCAGGCGAGGGGCTGCCAGCCGCCGGTCATGTGCGGGGTGTCGTCCTTGCCACGCAGGACGAGCCGGCCGGCAGGCGCGGCTGCGCTGGCCAGCAGGGTGACCTCGCCGGGTAGCAGCACGGGCTTCTGGAAGCGCACGTCCACCTCGTAGCCGGCGGCGGGCAGGCGGCTTTCCAGGGCGGCCAGGCAGCGCGCCTTGTTCCACAAGCCGTGGGCGATGGCGCGGGGGAAGCCGAACAGCTTCGCGCTGGCCGCCGAGAGGTGGATGGGGTTGTAGTCGCCGGCCACGCGGGCGTAATGCCGGCCGATGTCGGCGGCAGCGTACCACTGGTCCAGATGGTCCAGCGGCAGGCTTTCTTCAACGCTCCGGGGCACCGGCTGGCCAGACAGGCGCAGACCGCGGAAGAGGATGCGGCTGTCGCCTTCCCAGACCAGGCCGAGCAGGTCTTCCAGGCGGGTGACCAGGCTGAAGGTGGCGCCCTTTTCATGGGGCTGCAGGTCGTCCACCTGCACGCTGGCGGTGAAGGGGCCGAGGCCGCCGAGGGGGCGCAGCACGCGAATGCGGTTTTCCAGGTGCACCAGGCCCAGCAGCGGGAAGGGGAAGCGCGGGGCGGTGAGCAGGCGCATCTGCAGGGGGAAGGCGAGGATGTGTGGATAGGTCGCCGGCAGCAGCCCCTTGCCGGGGAAGCCGCAGACCGTGCGGTAGCGCTCCAGGTGGCCGGGGTCGACGCTCACCTGGCAGCGTACGCCCAGTTCAGGCAGGGTCTTGCCGCGTGTGCCACGGCGCACCGCGGCGCGGGCGAACAGGCCGGGAAGGGCGGGGGACGCGGGCAGGTCGAGCCAGTCGGTGGCCATGCTTGATCTCCTTGTCGGCGAATGGCGCTCAGCATAGCCACTGGTGTCGGGGTCACATTGGCCGCCCGTCCCAGGCCGATGGCAGGGTAGTCAATTGCCTGGCCTTGAGCGCCGGCAGCAAAGCTGAATAAGATGGCCGCGCCTCGCGGACAATAAGAATCTTCCAAAAATGATGCGTGATCTGACCGACGATGTGGCACTGATGCGCCCGGTGATCGACGCCCTGCGTGCCAGCGGCACCGACCCGGACAAGGTGCTGGTGCGCGTGGGCCTGCCGCCAGGCGGGCTGCCCGCAGGTCGTTTTCCCCATGCTGCGCAAACCCAGTTCTGGAAAGCCGCCGCCGCCGAATGCGGCGAGGAACACATCGGCCTCTATCTGGCCGGCCACCTGCCGGCCTTCCATGGGCTGTTGCTCGAGTACCTGTTCCTCTCCAGCAATACCTTCGGCGAGGGGCTGCGTCATGCCCTGCGCTACGTGCGCCTGCTCTCCGATACCCTCAACGCCAGGCTGGACGTGGAAGGTGAGCGCGCGGTGCTTTCCCTCGCCCAGCATCCCGGCAGCAACCGGCACTTCCCGGAAATGCTCGCCGGTGCGGTGATCCGCCTGTTCCATGCCTTGACCGAGGGCCAATTCAAGCCCCATGAAGTGCAGCTCATGCACGCCGAGGGGGCTCCCGCCGAGCGCTACCGGACGGTCTACGGTTGCCCGGCGACGCTGGGCGCCACGCGTTATGCGCTGATCTTCGACGCCGATGTGCTGGACAAACCCTCGCGCCACGCCGCACCGGAACTGCTGCGGATGCACGAATCCCTGGCCCGCCGCCAACTGGCGGAGGTGGAGCGTCTGGATCTGGTGCGCCAGGTGCGGGAGCTGATCGGCGAGCTGCTGGTGGACGGCGGCGCCACCCTGGAACAGGTGGCCGCCCGCCTGAACATGCCGGCCCGCCGCCTGCGCGAGCGCTTGACCATGGCCGGGGTGCGCTTCAACGACCTGGTCACCGACTACCGCTGCCGGCTGGCCAAGGAACTGCTGCTGAAGACCGACGAGCGCATCGAGGTGATAGTCGAACGCACCGGTTTCTCCGAGCCCAGCACCTTCTACCGGGCGTTCAAGCGTTGGGTGGGGGAGACGCCGGTGGAGTTCCGGCGCAAGGGGAAGGGCGGGGGCTGAGTCCTCGTTGCCCGCAGGGGTGACTGTTCTTGTAGGGGCGAATTCATTCGCCAAGCAGGCCGAAGGTCTGCCCTGCGGAGCCCATGGGGGGCAGCTGCGCTGCCCTTGGCGAATGAATTCGCCCCTACAAGGATTTGATTCAAGCCGGGCGGACTGGCCTCAAGCCCCCAACAAACTCTGCCCGCACACCCGCATCACCTGCCCGGTAAGCGCACCGGAGCCGGGTTGGGCGAACCAGGCGACGGCTTCGGCCACGTCCTGGGGCAGGCCGCCCTGGTTCATGGAGTTCATGCGCCGGCCGGCTTCGCGGATGGTGAAGGGAATGGCGGCGGTCATCTGGGTTTCGATGAAGCCCGGCGCCACGGCGTTGATGCTGATGCCGCGCCTGGCCAGCGCCGGCGCCCAGTTCTGCGCCAGGCCGATCACCCCGGCCTTGCTCACGGCGTAGTTGGTCTGGCCCATGTTGCCGGCAATGCCGCTGATGGAGGCGATCAGTACCACGCGGCCGTTGTCGTGCAGCTTGCCGGCATCCAGCAGGGCCTGGGTGAGCACCTGCGGGGCGCGCAGGTTGACGTTGATCACCGCATTCCAGAGTTCGTCGTTCATCTTGGCCAGGGTCTTGTCGCGGGTGATGCCGGCGTTGTGCACCAGGATATCCACGCCGTCCGCCAGGGCCGCCACCAGTTGGCTGGCGGCGCCTTCGGCGGTGATGTCCATGGCCAGGCCACGACCGCCCAGGCGCGCGGCCAGGCCGTCGAGGACGTCCTTGGCCTGGGGCACATCCAGCAGGACCACCTCGGCGCCGTCACGGGCCAGGGTCTCGGCGATGGCGGCGCCAATGCCGCGGGAGGCGCCGGTGACCAGGGCGCGCTTGCCGGCCAGCGGGCGCGTCCAGTCCTGCACGCGCTCGGCGCAGGCTGTCAGGCGCAGCACCTGGGCCGACACGTAGGCGCTCTTGGGCGAGAGGAAAAAGCGCAGCATGCCTTCCAACTGGTGCTCGGCACCTTGGCCGACGTAGACCAGCTGCACGCTGCCGCCCCGGCGGATTTCCTTGCCCAGGGAGCGGGTGAAGCCCTCCAGGGCGCGCTGCACGCTGGCGGCCACCAGGTCGTCCAGGGATTCCGGGGCGCGGGCCAGCACCACCACTTTCGGGCATTTGCCCAGGCCTCTCATGGTCGGCTGGAAGAAGTCGCGCAATTCGATCAGTTGCTCGAAGCGGGTGATGTGGCTGGCGTCGTAAATCAGTGCCTTGAGTTTAGGGCCGTGTTCGGCGGTCCAGCGCGGCAGGCCGAAGCGGCCTTCATCAAAGGCGAAATTCTGGTCGGTGAGTTTGTTCAGCACCGCGCTCGCCGCCTCGGCGAGGGCGCCCTGGCCACCGATCAGCAGGGCGCCGTCCACCGGCCGTGCGCGGCCCGCCATCCATCGCTCCAGGCGTACCGGCGCCGGCAGGCCGAGGGCACCCACCAGGCGCCGGCCGGTGTTGGAGTTGGCGAAGGCGAGGTAACGGTCGTTCATGGGGTTGCGCTCCTGCTGCTCGTTAGAACCCGGGCCCACTCTACGCACACGGCGGTTGCACGCAATTGACCGCGCTGACCTGCCGGCCGTCGGGGCGGCCAATCCAGGCGTCTAGTCTTGTACCCGACACTGGATCCCGCAAACCCTCACCCCGAAAGGAGTCACCATGGCCCAGCTGCGCCGGGTCGCCATCGTCGGCGGCAATCGCATCCCCTTCGCCCGCTCCAATACCCTGTACGCCACGGCAAGCAACCAGGACATGCTGACCAGCGCCCTCGAAGGCCTGGTGGAACGCTTCAACCTCCATGGCGTGCGGGTAGGGGAGTTCGCCGCCGGCGCGGTGCTCAAGCATTCCCGCGACTTCAACCTGGCCCGCGAATGCGTGCTGGGCTCGCGGCTGGCGCCGGAAACGCCGGCCTACGATATCCAGCAGGCCTGCGGCACCGGCCTGGAGGCGGCGATCCTGGTGGCCAACAAGATCGCCCTGGGGCAGATCGACAGCGGCATCGCCGGCGGCGTGGACACTACGTCCGACGCCCCCATCGGGGTGAACGAGGGGCTGCGCAAGATCCTCCTCGAAGCCAACCGCGCCAAGTCCACCGGCGACAAGGTCAAGGCCCTGCTTAAGGTGCGCCCGCGCCACCTGGCGCCGCACATTCCGCGCAATGGCGAGCCGCGCACCGGGCTGTCCATGGGTGAACACTGCGAGCTGATGGCGCAGACCTGGGCGATCCCGCGCGATGAACAGGACCAGTTGGCCGTCGCCAGTCACCAGAAACTGGCGGCGGCCTACGCCGAGGGCTGGCACAGCGACCTGATGACCCCTTTCCGTGGCCTGACCCGCGACCAGAACCTGCGCCCGGACATCAACGCCGAGAAGCTGGCGAACCTGAAGCCGGTGTTCGAACGCGGCCCGCGCGGCACCCTGACGGCGGCCAACTCCACACCGCTCACCGACGGCGCCTCGGTGGTGCTGTTGGCCAGCGAGGACTGGGCCAAGGCGCGCGGGCTGCCGATCCTCGCTTACTTCAGGGATGGCGAGGCGGCGGCGGTGGATTTTGTCAGCGGCGAGGAAGGCCTGCTGATGGCGCCGGTCTACGCGGTGCCGCGGCTCCTGGCGCGCAACAACCTGTGCCTGCAGGACTTCGACTACTACGAAATCCACGAAGCCTTCGCCGCCCAGGTGCTCTGCACCCTCAAGGCCTGGGAGGACGCCGACTACTGCCAGACTCGCCTCGGCCTGGACAAGCCCCTGGGCGCCATCGATCGCAGCAGGCTGAACGTCAAGGGTAGTTCCCTGGCCGCCGGCCACCCCTTTGCGGCCACCGGCGGGCGCATCGTCGCCAACCTGGCCAAGCTGCTTTCGATGGCCGGGGAGGGGCGCGGGCTCATCTCGATTTGCGCCGCCGGTGGCCAGGGTGTGACCGCGATCCTGGAAAAGTAATCCAATACCCGTGGCGGCAAGTCATCGCCGCCACGCGATGTAAGCAACTCCGTGATTTAGGGCGGCCCGCAATGTCGGGGCCGCCCTTTTTTTCACCGCCGCAAACGCCGCCACGGGCGGGCTTCCGCCGTCCAGCGGTCCAGGCGCCTCAGCCATCGACCAGCAGGCCGCCCTTGACGATCTTCACCTGTTGTTGGAACTCCAGCCGCACCGGGTAGCGACCGGTGATGCTCCAGCCCCGATCCAGCAACCTGTCGATGTGCTCGCGCATGCCGTGGGATCTGCGCCTTTCCGTCGGCAGATCGACACGGCGCTTGACCACCACCCACTGGCCCGCCACGTATTCGATCCAGGGCGCTTCGGCCGGTGTCTTGCGCTGGGCCGTGGGGGGTGCCTGGGGCTTGAAGATGGCTTTCAGGTAGTCCCTGAGAAACGGCAAATCGGTCACGCCCAGCTCGGATTCGCACTGCAGCCTGGAATGGGTCATTCGAAGAAACCTCCCTATCGCACGATCGCCTACGGACGCATGCAGCCTTCCCGGCCTGCACCCCGGTGTTTCACAGTGGCAACAGGTCTTCAGCAATGCGTGTGCCATGCCCGGGAAATCCTCTGGGACGCGGTTCAGTGGGCCGGGGGCGGTTTCGTTGCCCCAAAAGTGGGGGAACTGGGGCGCAGGAATGGGGCCCCCTCGCCCCGGAGTCGGGGCGAGAGGGGGCGGCTCAGGCCGCGCTGGCGGCGAGCGCCTGGCCGCGCAGGGAGTAGCGTTCCGCCAGGACCGCGCAGACGATCAGCTGCATCTGGTGGTAGAGCATGATCGGCAGCAGGATCAGGCCCAGGGCCGGGCTGGCGCCGAAGATGATGGCGGCCATGGGGGCGCCGGCGGCCAGGGATTTCTTGGTGGCGCAGAACACGCCGGCGATCTCGTCCGCATGGTTGAAGCCCAGGCTCCGCGCGGAGCGGGTGGTCAGCCAGAGCATCAGCGCCAGCAGCAGGGCGCAGCCGACAAAGGCGAGCAGCAGGGTTTCCGGCCCCTGTTGCTGCCAGACGCCGCCGGCCACCGAGTCGCTGAAGGAGGCGAATACCAGCAGCAGGATCACCAGCTTGTCGAACACGGCGGTGTAGCGCTTGTAGCGGGCGAAGAACCGGCCCCACAGCGGACGCAGCGCCTGGCCCAGCACCAGCGGCAGGAGCAGCAGCAGGCTGAGGTCCAGCAGGGTGTCGCCCAGATCGATGCCGCCGTTGGCGTCGGCCACCAGGCTGATCAGCCAGGGCGTCAGGAATACCCCCAGCAGGCTCGACAGACTGGCATTGAGGATGGCTGCGGGCACGTTGCCACCGGCGCTGCCGGTCAGCGCCACCGAGGAGGAAATGGTCGAGGGCAGGGCGCAGAGGTAGAAGAAGCCGAGCATCAGCATGGGTGGGATGCGCGTGCCCAGCAGCCTGTCCGCCACCAGCCAGAGCAGCGGGAAGATGGCGAAGGTGAAGAGTTGCACCATCAGGTGCAGGCGCCAGTTGCCCAGCCCGGCCCGGATCTGCTCGGTGGAGAGGTTGATGCCGTGGAGGAAGAACACCAGGAAGACCCCGGCGTTGATCAGGCTACCGGCATGCAGGATGCCGCCGTGCTTGCCGATCTCGGGGAACAGGCAGGCCAGGGCCACCGCCAGCAGCATGCCGCCGAGGAACCAGTCGGTAACCAGGCGTTTCAGGGATTTGAGTGCCGACATGGGGCCTCCGTTTTTCGCGCGAACTTGAGGCCGGAGACTAGCGGGCGCAGAATCCGACCGTCTAACGACATGGGATCAAAAGATGTCGCCAAACGGACAACAGGACCTGCAGCGCCAGATTCCCCGGCTCGAACGCTTGCCCCGTCCCCTCTATGCCCGTGCCGAGAGCTTGCGCGCTGGCTCCTGGACCGCTCGTCACAGCCATGACTGGGTACAGCTGTCCTTTGCCATCAGCGGTGTGCTCGGCGTGCACACCGCTGATGGCAGCTACTACGCGCCGCCACACTGGGCGGTGTGGGTGCCGGCCGGGCTGGAGCACGAAGTGGTGACCTCGATGCACGCCGAGATGCGCAGCCTCTACGTGCGCCGCGACGCCAGCGCCTGGGCCCCGGAGCGTTGCCGGGTGCTGGAAGTGACTCCCCTGGCGCGGGAACTGATCAAGGCCTTCTGCGAGTTGCCGGTGGAGTACCCCGAGGGTGACAGCGTCGAGGCGCGGCTGGTGGCGGTATTGCTGGACCAGCTCCAGGCCCTGCCCGAAGCCGGTTTCTCCCTGCCCATGCCGGCCGAGCCGCGCCTGTTGCGGCTGTGCAGCGAACTGGTGGCGCAGCCCGACCTCGGCCACAGCCTGGGGGAGTGGGCGCTGCGGCTGAACACCTCGGAAAAGACCCTGACCCGCGCCTTCCAGCGCGAGACCGGGCTGAGCTTCCGCCAATGGCGCCAGCGCCTGCGCCTGTTGGCCGCGTTGCAGCCGCTGGAGGGTGGCGCCAGCGTCATGCAAGTGGCCCTGGCCAGCGGCTACGAGTCGCCGTCGGCCTTCATCGCCGCCTTCAAGGGCCGGTTCGGCGTAACGCCGGGGGAGTTGTTCCGGGGGATGTAGGTCGGCCGATTCTTGTAGGGGCGAGTTCATTCGCCAAGGGCAGCGCAGCTGCCCCCCAGTGGAGTCCGATGGGCAGCCCTTCGGCCTGCATGGCGAATGAATTCGCCCCTACAGCTATTCATTCCCCACGATTACTGCCACTCCAACTGCAACTCCTCCTGCCAGGCCACCCGTACGAAGTGGCTGCCGACAATCTCCTTCAAACGTTCCAGGCCTTCCGGCGTCTGGCTCTCCACGGCCAGGGTCAGGCCGTCGCCTTCGGCGCGCAGCAGGCCGAGGCCCAGGTCGAACTCGATGCGGCCCTGTAGTTCGTCGTAACTGACGGTCACCCGGTGGGCGAAGTGCTTGCACAGGCGGGTGATGTAGCGCGCCGGGGTGGCGGTGGCGACATGGGCGGAAGCGGTCAAGGTCATGGCGGATTCCTCAGTAGCCGACGGTGAAGCGCTGGCGAATGTGCCGGGGCTGTTCCAGCTCGTCGATGATGGCGACCGCAAGATCGGCCACCGAGATGCTGGCCGGCTGTTCGCCGCTCATCAGCAACTGGTCGCCGCCGATGCGGAAACGGCCGCTGCGCCCGCCGGGCTGCAGCAGCGCCGGCGGGGAGATGAAGCTCCAATCCAGGCCCCGTTCTTCGCGGATCAGATTGAGCGCCTGGCGTGCGCCTTCGGCGCCTTCCTTGTACTCGGCGGGGAAATCCGGCGTGTCGATCAGTTGCAAGTTCGGCGCGACGTAGAGGCTGCCGGCGCCGCCGACTACCAGCAGGCGCTTCACAGCGGCTTGCTTCACCCCGGCGATGATGGCCTTGGTGCCTTCGATGAACAGCTCGCGGATCTTCGCCTCGTCCCAGCCGGGGTTGAAGGCGTGGATCACGGCATCGTGGCCGGCCACGGCGCTGGCGATGGCGGCCGCGTCGTAGGCGTCGCCCTTTTGCGCGGTGAGATTGGCGTGCCGGGGAAGTCTTTCCGGGTGACGGACAATGGCGGTCACCAGGTGGCCGCGCTGCAAGGCCTCGGTGAGCACGGCGGAACCGACGAAGCCGGTGGCGCCGATCAGGGCGATTTTCATGGGCATCTCCAGGATGGGTTGCGAGGTGGGGCATAATCGCTGCTGAATAATCGGTGGAAAAAGTGCCGTCAGGTGCTTTCACAATTAAGCGGAGCTTACGAATGGAGCAGCTCAAGCGCATGGCGGTGTTCGCCACAGTGGTGGAGCGGGGCAGCATGGTGGCTGCTGCCGAGGCGCTGGGCATGACCGCCTCGGCAGTCAGCCAGCAGATCCGCAAACTGGAGCAGGAAACCCAGGTCAGCCTGCTCCACCGCACCACCCGCAAACTGACCCTGACCGAGGCCGGCGCGGTGTTCTACAAGAGTTGCGCCCAGGTGCTGGAGCTGGCGCAGCAGGCCGAGCAGCGCCTGGCCGAGTTGCGCGATGCGCCGGTGGGCGAGCTGCGCATCGCCGCGCCGGTGGGCTTTTCCACAGGCATGCTGACCGAGGCCCTGGCGCCGCTGCTGGACGCCCATCCCGGGCTGAGCCTGCAGCTGTTCTTCCATGACGAGCAGATCGATCTGGTGGAGCAGCGCATCGACCTGGCGATACGCGTCGGCCGCCAGGAGGACTCCAGCCTGGTCGCACGACATCTCGCCGACTGGCCGGCGGTGCTCTGCTGCGCGCCGGCCTACCTGGCGCGCAAGGGGCCGATCCGTCGCCCCGAGCAGTTGCTGGAGCTGGACTGGATCAGCCTCAACGGCGAGCGCCAGCAGCACCAGCTGACCTTCACCGGCCCCGACGGCGAGCAGCAGCGGCTGCGCCTGGAGCCCCGGGTGGGCTGCAACAACATCCTTGCCGTGCGCAGCTTCACCTTGGCCGGAATGGGCCTGTCCCTGCAGCCGGAGGCGGAAATTCGCGAGGAACTGGCCAGCGGGCGCCTGTTGGCGCTGTTGCCGGAATGGCAGCCGCCGCCGGTGGGGCTCTACATCGTCACCCCGCGCCGCGACGCCCAACCGGCCAAGGTGCGCTATGCCATCGAAGCCTTGCGTCGCGGCCTGTTGCGTCGTGGATAGCCGTGGGCGTCGGCATGCCGTATAACGTCGGCCCACCGTCCCCCGATTCCTGAGACTGCCCGCCGCCCCCGCATGAAGACCCCGAAACGCCTCGAGCCACTGCTGGAAGATGGCCTGATCGATGAAGTCCTGCGCCCGCTGATGAGCGGCAAGGAAGCCTCCGTCTACGTCGTGCGCTGCGGCAGCGAGCTGCGTTGCGCCAAGGTCTACAAGGAAGCCAACAAGCGTGGTTTCCGCCAGGCCGCCGAGTACCAGGAGGGCCGCAAGGTTCGCAACAGCCGGGACGCCCGCGCCATGGCCAAGGGCTCGAAATACGGCCGCCGCGAGCGCGAGGACGCCTGGCAGAACGCCGAGGTGGCCGCACTGTTCCGCCTGGCCAATGCCGGGGTCAGGGTGCCCAAGCCCTACGACTTCCTCGATGGCGTGCTGCTGATGGAACTGGTCAGCGACGGTGAAGGCGATGCCGCACCGCGCCTGAACGATGTCGACCTGACGCCGGAAGACGCCCGCGAATTCCACGCCTTCATGATCGGCGAGATCGTCAAGATGCTCTGCGCCGGCCTGGTTCATGGCGACCTTTCCGAATTCAACGTACTCCTGGACCCTTACGGCCCCGTGATCATCGACCTGCCCCAGGCGGTGGACGCCGCCGGCAACAATCACGCTTTTCGCATGCTCGAACGTGATGTCGGCAACATGGCAGCCTATTTCGGGCAGTTCGCCCCCGAGTTGAAGTACACCCGCTACGCCAAGGAAATGTGGGCGCTGTATGAAGACGGCAAGCTGACGCCGCAGACCGAGCTCTCCGGCCAGTTCGCCGAGCCGGAGGACGCCGCCGACCTGGACGCGGTGATGCGTGAGATCAAGGCAGCCCTGGCCGACGAGGCGCGGCGCCAGACGGCCCTGGCGGAGCGTGATGCTCCAGCAGGGCGCGAAGAGCCGACACCGCCCTGGTTGCTGGGCCAAGGCTGACTTGACCGGGCCGGATCGGCGCACGATCCTTGTCCGTCGGATTTACAGGAGATTTAGAGATGCAAGGCCAAGCCGAAGTGGTGGAATACCTCAAGGATCTGTTGCGTGGCGAACTGGCCGCTCGGGACCAGTACTTCCTGCATTCGCGGATGTACCAGGACTGGGGCTTCAACAAGCTGTTCGAGCGCATCAACCACGAGATGGAAGAAGAGACCCAGCACGCCGACGCCCTGCTGCAGCGCATCCTCTTCCTCGAAGCCACGCCGGACATGCGTCCGAAGACCATCCATCCCGGCCACACCGTGCCGGACATGCTGCGCGCCGACCTCAAGCTGGAGTACGAAGTGCGCGCCGCACTGAGCAAGGGCATCACCCTGTGCGAGAAGCACAAGGACTACATGAGCCGCGACATCCTCGCCGCCCAGCTCAAGGACACCGAGGAAGACCATGCCTACTGGCTGGAGCAGCAACTGGGCCTGATCGACCGCGTCGGCCTGCAGAACTACCTGCAATCCCAGGCTTGAGGCTGATCGAGCTGAACCGAAAGGGCCGCATTTGCGGCCCTTATCGTTTGGGCAATCGCGAATGAATTCGCCCCTACAGGACCCGCGCGCCACGGGTGGGCCTTGAGTCACCCCTCTCCCGCGGGCGGGAGAGGGGGCGGGGGAGAGGGCTGGTGGGATTGGCACGACGCCGAAGGGCAGCCCTTCGGCCTGCTTGGCGAATGAATTCGCCCCTACAAGAGCAGCGCGCCATGGGAGCCGCGTCGCGTCGTCAGTGGCAGCCGCCACCGGACTCCAGGTCCTTGAGGATCGGGCAGTCTGGCCGGTGGTCGCCGTGGCAGTGCTCCACCAGTTCCTGCAAGGTGTCGCGCAGGCCCGCAAGTTCGGCGATCTTGCGATTCAGTTCGTCGATATGGTTGCGGGCCAGGGCCTTCACGTCGGCGCTGGCGCGCCCTCGGTCGTGCCAGAGTTCCAGCAGCCGGCCGACTTCCTCGAGCGAGAAACCCAGGTCCCGCGAGCGCTTGATGAAGGCCAGGCTGTGCAGGTCCCGGGTGTTGTAGATCCGATAGCCGCTTTCAGTGCGTACGGCTTCCGGCAGCAGGCCGATGCCTTCGTAGTAGCGGATCATCTTCGCGGTCAGCCCGCTTTTCTTGGCGGCTTGGCCGATGTTCATACCGTTGTCCTCGCGTCTTCTGGCGCCGCTTCGGCGCGCTTGGCGGATGAATTCGCCCCTGCCGGCTTCCAGGTCTTCAGCAGCAGCGCGTTGCTTACCACGCTGACACTGGACAGCGCCATGGCCGCGCCGGCCACCACCGGACTGAGCAGGCCGACGGCGGCCAGGGGGATGCCGACCAGGTTGTAGATGAAGGCCCAGAACAGGTTCTGGCGGATCTTCGCATAGGTGCGCCGGGAGATATCCAGGGCCGCCGGCACCAGGCGTGGGTCGCCGCGCATAAGGGTGATGCCGGCGGCATGCATGGCCACGTCCGTACCGCCGCCCATGGCGATGCCGACGTCGGCGGCGGCCAGGGCCGGGGCGTCGTTGATTCCGTCGCCGACCATGGCGACCACGGCGCCGTTCGCCTTGAGCGCGGCCACGGTGGCGGCCTTGTCCGCCGGCAGTACTTCGGCATGGACCGATTCGATGCCCAGGGCCTCGGCCACCACCTTCGCGCTGCCACGGTTGTCGCCGGTGATCAGGTGGCTGTGGATATCCCGTTCACGCAGGGCCGCCACGGCTCCCGCCGCGCCCGGCTTGAGGGTGTCGCCGAAGGCGAACAGACCGAGCACGCGGCGCTCCGGCTCCAGTTCCAGCAGCCACGACAGCGTACGGCCTTCGGCTTCCCACGCCTTGGCGTAATCGGCCAGTTCGCCGGCCGGCAGGCCTTGCTCGTCCAGCAGGCGGCGGTTGCCCAGGGCCAGCAGGCGGCCGCCCACCCGGCCCTGGATACCACGGCCGGCCAGGGCCTGGCTGGCGTCGACGGCGGGGGCTTGGAGGCTACGTTCGGCGCAGGCGTCCAGCACCGCCTTGGCCAGGGGGTGTTCGCTGCCTCGCTGCAGGGCGCCGGCCAGTTGCAGCAGCTCGCCTTCGTCGCCGTTACGGGCTGCCATGTGCGCGATGCGCGGGCTGCCGGACGTCAGGGTGCCGGTCTTGTCGAAGGCCACCGCCTGTACGGCGTGGGCCACTTCCAGCGCTTCGGCGTCCTTGATCAGGATACCGTGGCGCGCGGCGACGCCGGTACCGGCCATGATGGCAGTAGGGGTGGCCAGGCCCAGGGCACAGGGGCAGGCGATCACCAGCACGGCGACGGCGTTGATCAGCGCGGTTTCGATGCCGGCGCCGGTCATCAGCCAGCCGACCAGTGTGGCGACGGCGATCAGCAGCACCGCCGGGACGAACACCTGGCTGACCCGGTCCACCAGTTTCTGGATCGGCGCCTTGGCCGCCTGGGCGTCTTCCACCAGGCGGATGATCCGCGCCAGCACGGTCTCGCCGCCAAGGGCCGTGGTGCGCACCAGCAGCCGGCCTTCGCCGTTGATGGCGCCAGCGGTGACGCGGTCGCCGGGCTGCTTGGGCACCGGCAGGCTTTCGCCGCTGATCAGGGCCTCGTCGGCGTGGCTCTGGCCTTCGCTGACCTCGCCGTCGGCGGGGAAGCGCTCGCCAGGTTTCACCACCAGCAGGTCACCCAGTTGCAGGGCGGCGATGGCCACCTCTTCCTCGCGGCCATCGCGCAGGCGGGTGGCGCGTTCCGGACGCAGGGCCTCAAGGGCGCGGATGGCGGCGCTGGTCTGGCGCTTGGCGCGGCTTTCCAGGTACTTGCCCAGCAGCACCAGGGCGATCACCACGGCGGAGGCTTCGAAGTACAGGTGCGGCATCTGCCCGGGCTGCGCCACCCACCACTGGTAGAGGCTGAGCCCGTAACCGGCGCTGGTGCCGATGGCCACCAGCAGGTCCATGTTGCCGGCGCCGGCCTTCACCGCCTTCCAGGCGGCGCGATAGAAACGCGCGCCGAGGATGAACTGCACCGGGGTGGCCAGGACGAACTGGACCCAGGCCGGCAGCATCCAGTGCAGGCCGAACCATTCCACCACCATGGGCACCACCAGCGGCAGCGCCAGGGCGAGGGCCAGCAGCACCGCCCAGCGCTCGCGGCTCAGGCGGGCCTCGGCATCGTCCACCGGCGGCCGGGCTTCGTCCACCAGGCTGGCGGAGTAGCCGGCGGCTTCCACGGCCGCGATCAGGCGGGCGCTGTCGGGCTGACCGAAGATGTGCAGGTGGGCGCGTTCGCTGGCCAGGTTCACCGTCGCCTCGGCCACCCCCGGCACCTTGCGCAGGGCGCGCTCCACGCGGCCGGAGCAGCTGGCGCAGGTCATGCCGCCGATGGCCAGTTCCAGGCGTTGGGCCGGCACCTGGTAGCCGGCGGCTTCCACGGCCGCCACCAGTGCCGGCAGGCTGTCGCCGGAGGCCTGGACGCGGGCCTGTTCGGTGGCCAGATTGACGCTGGCGGCCTGCACCCCCGGCACCTTGGCCAGGGCCCGCTCCACGCGGCCGGCACAGCTGGCGCAGGTCATCCCTGAGATGGGCAGATCGAACGCCGTTGGATTGGTCATGGTTGATCCTCCTTAATAACTCCGGCTTAGGATCAACCTTGACACGAGGGAAAGGTCAAGGGTCATTGCCCGGCTGTGGTCGGCACCAGGTAGAGGCCTTCCGTGCTCTGGGCCAGACGGTACTTGCGCACCTCGCCGGCCATCAGGGTGATGGACTGCTGACGCAATTGTTCGATACCCGGTTTGCAGGGACCGGGGCCGAGCAGGCTGAGACGGATCGACAGGGGGCCCGGCGGCAGGTTGAAGGACACCATTTGGCCCTGCACCAGCCGTGCGGCCAACTGGTCTTCCAGATACAGGCCAACGTCACAGGCGGTGGCCAGTTCCACGCGCTCGCGGGAGATGATCAGCACCCCGTAGTCGACGGACGACTGGGCCTGGGCCAGCAGCGGCACGGCGAGCAGGGCGAAGAGGGCAGGGCGGAGTCCGGGCATGGGAAAACCTCCCGCAGGGGGGACGGTTTCCAGTTTAGGAGGTGCTATTGACCTTGCCATGGTGGCAAGGATGACACTGGCGCCAGCTTTCACACCCAGGAGATCGACCATGCAGGTATTCAAGGTTCAAGGCATGTCCTGCGGGCATTGCGTCCGCGCCATTACCCTGGCCGTGCAGGCCCGTGACCAGGCCGCCGAAGTGCAGGTGGACCTGGGCGCAGGTGAGGTGCGGGTAGCCAGCCGGCTGGCGCAGGAGCAGGTGCTGGCGGCGATCCGCGAGGAGGGCTATCAGGCCGAGGTGGCCTGAGGCTGGCACCCGCCAGCCGTGTAGGGTGGATAGCGCTTTTCTATCCACCAGCGAGACCATGCGAGACACCGATGGTGGAAATCCCCAAAGGGATTTCCACCCTACGCAGTGATCGACATGGAGTTTCCAGCGGGTGAATCCAGCTTCACGCCCAATCCTTCACCAGCCCCTGGAACAGCGCATCGACCATGGGTTCGGCGTCTTGCAGCGGGTCGAACAGCTTCGCGTCGCGGGTCCAGTCGCTGAGCATGCCGACCAGCAACCCATGCACCGCCCGGGACGCCCGCAGCGGCGTGATGCCCGGGCGCAGTCGTGAGCGGCAGGCGGGGCGGTCGAAAAGTCCTTCGCAGAGCTGGATGAACTGGTCGACGAAGGCATAGTGGCGCTCTTCCGCCTCGCGCAACTCCTCGGTGAATTCGCATCGGTGCAGCAGGATCGTGAAGATGCGCTGCCGCTGTTCGTCCCGCGCCAGGTTGACGATGGCTTCCAGGCAGAGGTCGCGCAGGGACATCATCGGGTCCTGGCCATTGCAGCCGCACAGGCGTTCGATCATCTGCTCCTGGGGCAGGCGTACCTGGGAGAGCATCTCGTTGAACAGGTGGGCCTTGTTCTGGAAATGCCAGTAGACCGCGCCCCGGGTCACCCCGGCGGCTCGGGCGATCTGTTCCAGGGAGGTGTGGGCCACGCCGTTCTCGAGGAACAGGTGTTCGGCTGCGACGAGAATCGCACCCCGTGTTTTCTCAGCTTCTTCTTTCGTTCTGCGCATAGCAGTTGGGCCAATACTGTCTAGGCTTCTTGTTTGGGGAACGGAGTTTACCGATTTTGCCCGGTTAACAACCGTTTACAGACACAAATGAATGTAACGATCAGCGCCCGCTGGTCGCTTGCCGTATCGGCACCGTATGGAGACACCTATGCCGTTTGCTCGCAGCCTTCCCTTCAGCCTTGCACTTTTCGTGGCAAGCGCCAGTTTCGCTGGCCTTGTCGGTGCCGCTGAAACGCCCGCCGGAACAGCACCCGCTCCGGAAGTGATGGTGGAGACCGCCAAGTCCGCCCCGTTGCCACTGGTCCTGGAATACGCCGGGCGCACGGCGGGCTTTCGCGAAGTGGAAGTGCGGGCCCAGGTGAGTGGCATCCTCCAGCAGCGCACCTACACCGAAGGCAGCCGGGTGAAGCAGGGCCAGGTGTTGTTCCGCATCGACCCGCGCACCTATGAAGCGGCCCTGGCACGGGCCAAGGGTGCCCTGGCCCAGGAGCAGGCGCGTTATCGCCAGACCGAGCGCGACCTCAAACGCACCCGCGAGTTGCAGGCGAAGGGCTATGCCAGCGAAAGCGAACTGGACAACGCGATCTCCAATTTCGAACAGAGCAAGGCCAACGTCGAAGCCGCCCAGGCGGAGGTGAAGGCGCGGCAGATCGATCTCGACTACACCACGGTGGAAGCGCCCATCTCGGGCATGACCAGCAAGGAAACCCGCTCCGAGGGTAGCCTGGTGGTGGCTGGCGACCCCAACGGCAGCCTGCTTACCCAACTCACGCAGCTCGACCCCATCTATGTGAACTTCGCCTACCCGGACACCGAGGCCGAGCGCCTGCGCGACGGGGTGAAGAACGGCAAGATCGAGTTGCCGCCGGACGGACTGCTCAGTGCCGACCTGAAATTCGGCGATGGTTCCACCTACCCGCTGTCCGGCCGCGTGGACTTCACCGACAGCTTCGTCAACACCGGCACCGGCACCGTCAGTGCGCGGGCCGTGGTGCCCAATCCGGAGCAGAAACTGCTCCCCGGCATGTTCGTGCGGGTGCTGGTGAAGGGTTTCACCCGGCCTCAGGCGATCACCCTGCCGGAGCGTGCCCTGGCCCAGGGACCGCGCGGAACCTTCGTCTATGTGGTGGACAAGGACGGCATGGCGCGGGTACGCCAGGTGAAGACCGGCGATACCCGTGATGGCCGCTGGGTGATCGAAGCCGGTGTCAGCGCTGGCGACCGGGTAATAGTCGAAGGCCTGCCCAAGGTGCGGCCCGACTCGCCGGTGAAGGCGGTGGAGGCCAGCAAGGCCCCCGCTGAACAGACCACGAAACAGTCCTGAAAGGAGCGCCCGTCGTGATCTCGCGCTTCTTTATCGACAGACCCGTCTTCGCTGCGGTGATCTCCATCGTCGTCGTGCTCGCCGGCCTGGCCGCCATGCGCGCCCTGCCGATCGCCCAGTACCCCGAAATCCTTCCGCCCCAGGTGTCGGTAAGCGCCGTCTATCCGGGTGCCAGTTCCCAGGTGATCGCGGAAACCGTGGCCGCTCCCCTGGAGCAGGAAATCAACGGCGTGGAGGGCATGATCTACCAGCTGTCCAACTCCGACAGCAGCGGCGCCATGAGCCTGACCGTGTACTTCGAGGTGGGCCGCGATCCCGACCAGGCCACCATCGACGTCAACAACAAGGTGCAGGCGGCCCTCGCCAAGCTGCCGGAAGAAGTGCGCCGGCAAGGGGTGAAGGTGGAAAAGAAATCCTCCGACATCCTCCAGGTGGTCACCCTCTATTCCCCGGACAATTCCCGCGACCCGATCTACATCAGCAACTACGCGCTGATCAACGTGATCGACGAGCTGAAACGGATTCCCGGCGTGGGTGACGCCAGCCAGTTCGGCTCCAAGGATTACTCCATGCGCATCTGGCTGCGCCCGGACAAGCTGGCGCAGTACGACCTCACCCCGACCGACGTGGTCAACGCCATTCGCGAGCAGAACTCCCAGTTCGCCGCCGGCAGCTTCGGCCAGCAGCCGCTGAACCAACCCCAGGACTTCACCTACACGGTGACCACCCAGGGTCGCTTCACCGATCCCAAGGAGTTCGAGGGGGTCATCCTGCGCTCCGACGCCACCGGCGCCAGCCTGCTGCTGAAAGACGTGGCGCGGGTCGAACTGGGGGCCCAGGACTACTCCCTGATGACCGCCCTCAACGGCCAGCAGAACGCCGCCTTCGGTATCTACCTGCAGCCGGGGGCCAACGCCCTGGATACCGCCGACGCGGTGAAGTCGACCATGGAGCGGCTGGCCAAGCGCTTCCCCGAGGGCATCGCCTACAAGATCCCCTACGACACCACCAAGTTCGTGGAAGTCTCGATCGAGGAGGTGATCCACACCTTCTTCGAGGCCCTGCTGCTGGTGGTGCTGGTGGTCTTCATCTTCCTGCAGAACTGGCGCGCCACCCTGATCCCGGTGCTGGCGATCCCGGTGTCCCTGGTGGGCACCTTCGCCGGCATGTACATGCTCGGATTCTCCATCAACCTGCTGACCCTGTTCGGCATGGTGCTGGCGATCGGTATCGTGGTCGACGACGCCATCGTGGTGATCGAGAACGTCGAGCGGGTGATGGCGACCAAGAAGATCGGCCCGCGCGAGGCGGCGATCGAGGCCATGGAGGAGGTGACGGGGCCGATCATCGCCATCGTGCTGGTGCTCTGCGCGGTGTTCATCCCGGTCGGCTTCCTCGGCGGCCTGGCGGGGCAGATGTACCAGCAGTTCGCGATCACCATCGCCGTGTCGGTGGTGATCTCCGGCATCGTCGCCCTGACCCTGTCACCAGCGCTCTGCGCCCTGATGCTCAAGCCCACCCATGGCCAGCCGGCAGCGCCGTTCCGCTGGTTCAACAGCTTCTTCGAGCGCATGACCAACGGCTATGGCGCCGGGGTGCAGTTCTTCCTCAAGCGCGCAATGCTCGGCCTGTTGCTGTTCGGCGGGATGATCGCGCTGCTGGTCATCCTCTTCGGTCGGGTGCCCGGTGCCCTGGTGCCGGACGAGGACCAGGGCTACGTGCTCAATGCCTACTTCCTGCCGCCGGCCGCTTCCCTGACCCGCACCGAGGAACTCACCAGTGCCGTAGACGCGGAACTGATGAAGCATCCGGCAGTGCAGGATGTGGTCACCTTCGCCGGCTTCGACATCCTCACCTTCGGCACTCGCAGCAACGCCGGGGTGTCCTTCGTGCCGCTGAAGGACTGGAGCGAGCGCACCACCCCCGAGCTGGATGCGCGCAACCTCACCCACACCTTCATGGGCATGGGCGCCGGGCAGAAGGACGGCATTGTGCTGTCCTTCAACCCGCCGCCGATCACCGGCATGAGCACCACCGGCGGTTTCGAGGCCTATATCCAGGACCGCAGCGGCGGCACCGTGCAGCAACTGGAACAGGTGGTGCAGAAGTTCGTTGCCGCAGCGTCCAAGCGTCCTGAGCTGGCCGGGGTGAATACCACCTTCAACGCCAACGTGCCGCAGTACTACATCGACCTCGACCGCACCAAGGCGCGTGCCCTGGGCGTTGCGATCAACGATGTATTCACCGCCATGCAGGCCACCTTCGGCAGCTACTACGTCAACGACTTCACCCTCTACGGCCGCACCTGGCAGGTGAGCCTGCAGTCGGAGCCGGAGTTCCGCCGCAAACCGGATGACCTCAGCCAGGTCTACGTGCGCTCGACCAGCGACGACCTGGTGCCGCTGTCTTCCCTGGTGCGGGTGGAGCGCATCCTCGGGCCGGACTCCTATGCGCGCTTCAACGTCTACCCGGCAGCCAAGGTGCTCGGTGGGCCGGCGCCGGGCTACAGCTCCGGCCAGGCGCTGGAGGCCATGCAGGAAGTGGCCAACGAGGTGCTGGGCGAGGACTACACCCTCGGCTGGATCGGCTCGGCCTTCCAGGAACTGGCCACCCACGGCTCCGGCAGTACCGCCTTCATCTTCGGCCTGATCATGGTGTTCCTCATCCTCGCCGCCCAGTACGAGCGCTGGACCCTGCCGCTGGCGGTGGTCACCGCCGTGCCCTTCGCGGTGTTCGGCGCCATCCTCGCGGTGTGGCTGCGCGGCATCCAGAACGACGTGTACTTCCAGGTCGGCCTGGTGACCCTGATCGGCCTCGGGGCGAAAAACGCCATCCTCATCGTCGAGTTCGCGGTGCTCTGCCGCGAACAGGGCATGCCGCCGATGCAGGCGGCGCTGGAGGCGGCCAAGCTGCGCTTCCGCCCGATCGTGATGACTTCCCTGGCCTTCATTCTCGGTTGCGTTCCGCTGGCCATCAGCACCGGCGCCGGCTCGGCGAGCCGCCACTCCATCGGCACCGGGGTGATCGGCGGGATGCTCGCGGCGACCGTGCTGGCCACCTTCCTCATCCCCATGTTCTTCATGCTGGTGGAGAAGGCTTCGGAATGGCTGGACCGCAAGAAAGCGCCCAAGGCCGAGGAGGTCCATGAAGGGTAGGATGTGAGCGATCGATTGTAGGGGCGAATTCATTCGCCAAGGCGCGTAGCGCCCTTGCGGCGTTCGCGGTCGGACCTGGCGGCCCGATTGGCGAATAAATTCGCCCCCACAGGAAAACAGCTCCACCGCAGTACCGTCCCAACCCCTGTTACTATCTGGCGCTTATCCGCAATGGATGGCGCCAGATTTCGTCATGACGTTCCGTATCCTCCTGCTCCTCGGCGCCCTCAGCGCCTTCGGCCCCATGGCCATCGATTTCTACCTGCCCAGCTTCCCGGCGATTGCCCAGTCGTTCGCCACCGATGTGGAACATGTGCAGCTGACCCTGGCCGCCTATTTCGTTGGCCTGGCCTTCGGCCAACTGGTCTATGGCCCGCTGGCGGACCGCTTTGGCCGGCGACCGCCACTGCTGCTGGGGGTCACCATCTTCACCCTGGCCTCGGTGGCCTGCGCCCTGGCGCCGAGCCTTGAATGGCTGATCGCCGCGCGATTCGTCCAGGCCCTGGGTGGCTGTGCCGGCATGCTGGTGTCGCGGGCTGTGGTGCGTGATCTCTGCGACCCCATCGCCTCGGCCAAGGCCTTCTCGCAACTGATGCTGGTGATGGGGTTGGCGCCGATCCTGGCACCGCTCGGTGGCGGCCTGCTGCTGGAACTGTTCGGTTGGCAATCGATCTTCTGGGGCCTGACGTTGTTCAGCGCCCTGGTGTTGCTCGGCGTTACCGCGTGGCTGCCGGAAACCCTCTCCGACGTGACACCACGCGCGCCCCTGCGCGGTGCCCTGGGGCAGTACCGGCGGCTGTTCGGCGACCTGTCGTTCCTTGCCTATGGCATGACGGGCGGCCTGGCCATCGCCGGGATGTTCGCCTATATCGCCGGCTCGCCGTTTGTGTTCATCCAGCTCTACGGCGTACCGCCTGAACACTACGGCTGGCTGTTCGGCACCAATGCCGCAGGCTTCATCGTCGTCGCCCAGATCAACGCCGTCCTGCTGCGCCATCGCGGGCCGGCATTCTGGATGCGGCGGGTGGTCTGGTTCTACCTGGTGTGCGCGCTGGCGCTGCTGCTGGTGTCCAGCTTGCGCACCGACGCGCTCTGGCCCCTGCTGCTGCCGCTGTTCGGCTGCATCGCGAGCTTGGGGTGCATCCTGCCCAACGCCTCGGCGTGCGCAATGGCCGGCCAGGGCCAGAACGCGGGGAGTGCTTCGGCGTTGATGGGCAGTCTGCAGTTTGGTGTGGCGGCTGGAGCCGCCGCCCTGGTGGGGGGGCTGCACGACGGCAGCGCAATGCCCCTGGCCCTGGTCATCAGCCTCTGCGGCTGCGCGGCAGTCGCTTGTGCTCTATTGACCTGGCGCCTCGACCGCAACGGCCAGGCGCCACTGGGCTAACTGGCGATCCGTCGCGACCAGTCCGGCAATATGTGGGGCGCCTTCAGGCGCTCCTCGAGGACGCTGACGAAGCGGCGCGCTTCGGCTTCACTGCGGAAACTCACCGCGTGCTGGTCGAGGCAGACCTGCCAGCTTGCACCCTGTTGGGTGGTGGTAGGACGAACGAGAATTTTCACCTCAGTCATCTCCCAAAAGTTGTGGCGGGAATCTGAGTGTAGACCTGCCCCCATGACAGGAAATGACCTGAATCAAGCAGCCGACTGATGGTTGATTCCGTTCGTCTCAGCCCGGGTCGCCATCCGTGGAATGGCGCCCGGGAGCGCTTCGGCCGAGGCTATTGAGCAGGGCCTGGTAACGATGCTCGCTCTGGCGCAAGGCGTCCCTTGCGTACTTCAACGCGCTGAAATCGATGTCCACGCAGTAGAGCTCCAGTTGGTTGTGCAGGTTGCGCAGGATCAGGTGGCTGGAGAACACCGTCACCGGACTGCCGTCGCGGCGCTGCAGGGTCCGTTCGCTGGCGGGAATGGCCGGGCCGCCGATCATCCAGTTGTTGATGTCGGCCACCACCTGGCTGCGCATGGCCGGTGGAATGATCAACTCCTCCAGGTAGCGGCCCATGGCCTGGTCGACGCTGTAGCCGTAGAGGTGCTCGCTGGCGTGGTTCCAGTAGATCACCCGGCGCTGGCGGTCGTAGCCCTGCACGGCGATGCGTGGGGTCTGCTCGAACAGCTGGCGGAAGCGCTGTTCGCTTTCCCGCAAGGCCTCCTCGTCGCGCTTCTGCGCGCTGATGTCCTGCACCGTACCGAAGGCGCGGCCGTCGGGCTGTGCCTCGCCGCGCAGGGCCAGCCACACCGGTTGCTGGCCCCTGGGGAGGTTCAGGCGAGCGTTCACCGTCAGGGCCGAGCCCTGCAGAAACAGTGCCTCCAGGCCGCGCTGCACGCTGCCGCGATCGGCTGGATGGAGACGGTTCAGCAGACCTTCGAGGCTGTCTTCTTTACCACAGTGGAGGAGGCGCTGGGCGCCCTGGCTCCAGGCGAATCCCCGGTCGTATTCCCAGTTCCCCAGGGTGGCGTCGCGCTGTGCCTGTTCCAGATGCAGGCTGGCGCGCCGCAACCCCTGGCGAAGGCGTTCGCGACCCAGGCGGTGGCGGCGCTCGAGGAAGAAGATCAGCAACGCGGTGAGCAGGAGCAGCCCGAACACACTAAGGGGGCCCGAACCCCAGGCGAGGAGCCAGGCGCCAGCGCACAACAGGTAAAGGCCTGCCCGGATGGCGGGCCGGACGAGGGTGGGATGCATCCTGGACCCCGGCGAATCGGAAGCGGAGCGATGCGGCGCAGCCGGCCGCTGGCGAAACCAGAAGAAGTCTAGTCGCTTCGTACGCCTGTTCCGGACCGTTCGCCCGGGCATTGGCTCGCCGGTCAGGGGCTTCGTCCCGCCCTACCGGGTATGTCCGTAGGGTGGAAATCCCGGTAACGGATTTCCACCAGTGGCCTCGGCACAAGGCTTGGTGGATAGAAGAGCGCTATCCACCCTACAAGGGCTTCAGGCGAATCCTTCCAGCACGATCTTCCCCTTGGCCTTGCCGCTTTCCAGCAACGCGTGGGCGCGGCGCAGGTTGGCGGCATTGATGCTGCCGAAATGCTCGCCCAGGGTGGTCTTCAGCACGCCGGCGTCGATCAGTTGGCTGACCCGCTGCAACAGGCGATGCTGCTCCAGCATGTCCGGAGTCTGGAACATCGACCGGGTGTACATGAACTCCCAGTGCAGCGACAGGCTCTTGCGCTTGAGCTTGGTCACGTCCAGTTGGGCCGGGTCGTCGATCAGACCGAGGCGGCCCTGGGGGGCCAGGGCTTCCACCAGTTGGTCCAGATGCTGGTCGGTCTGGGTCAGGCTGGCCACGTGGGTGACGTTGGCCAGGCCCGCACTGCGCAGTTCCCCGGCCAGCGGTTTGCTGTGGTCCAGCACATGGTGAGCGCCCAGTTCGCGGACCCAGGCCTGGGTTTCCGGACGGGAGGCGGTGCCGATCACGGTCAGCCCGGTGAGCTGGCGGGCCAATTGCACCAGGATCGAGCCCACGCCGCCGGCGGCGCCCACCACCAGCAGGCTCTGGCCCTGGTCGGCCTTGCTTTCAGCGATCTGCAGGCGGTCGAAGAGCAGTTCCCAGGCGGTGATCGAGGTCAGCGGCAGGGCGGCGGCCTGGGCGAAATCGAGGCTCTTGGGCATAGGTCCGACGATACGCTCGTCCACCCGGTGGAATTCGGCGTTGCCGCCCTGGCGGGTCAGGTCGCCGGCATAGAACACCCGGTCGCCCGGCTGGAACAGGCTCACCTCGCTGCCCACCGCCTTGACCACGCCGGCCACGTCCCAGCCCAGAACCCTGGGCTGGCCGGCTTCCGGCGCGGCGTTGCGGCGGACCTTGGTGTCCACCGGGTTGACCGAGATGGCGCGGACTTCCACCAGCAGGTCGCGGGGGCCGGGTTGCGGCTCCGGCAGCACGATGTCCTGCAGGGCTTCGGGGGCGTCGATGGGCAGGTTCTGGAAGTAGGCGACGGCTTTCATCGGAGTTCTCCGCTTGCGGGGCTGATGGCGGCGCATGGTCGGTTATTTCGTGGGCGAGAAAAATCGGCTAGAAAGCGACAGTCTTTCAAAGGAAATTTGAAAATGCTGCGCCTCGACGACCTCGCCCTGTTCGTCAACACCGCCGACCACGGTAGCCTCTCGGCGGCCGCGCGCAAGCTGGACATCTCGCCCGCCGTGGCCAGCGCCGCGCTCAAGCGCCTGGAGCAGCAACTGGAGGCGCGGCTCTTCGTGCGCTCCACGCGCAGCCTGCGCCTCACCCCCGAGGGCGAGCAGTTCCTCGCTCATGCGCGCAATGCCCTGGAGAGCCTTGCGCAAGGCCGGCGCCTGCTGGCCGGTGGCCGCGAGGACATCGCCGGGGTACTGCAGCTGTCGGCGCCCTCGGACTTCGGCCGCAACGTGCTGCTGCCCTGGCTCGACGAGTTCCAGTGCGAGCACCCGCGGCTCAGCCTGCGCCTGCAGCTCAGCGACCGTGTCGCCGATCTGTTCCGCCAGGCGGTGGACATCGCCCTGCGTTATGGCGAACCGGAGGACTCCAGCCTGGTGGCGCTGCCGCTCGCCGCCGGCAACCGCCGCGTACTCTGCGCCTCGCCCGGCTACTTCGCCCGGTACGGCCGGCCCCAACGGCCCGAGGACCTGACCCGGCACAATTGCCTGCTCTACCAACTGGGCGGACGCGTCCACGACCGCTGGAGCTTCAGCGAAGGGCGCCGTGAACAGATGGTGACGGTGGCGGGCGATCGCGTCTGCGACGATGCCGACGTGGTGCGGCGCTGGGCCCTGGCCGGGCAGGGGCTGACCTACAAGTCCTGGCTGGACGTGGCCGGCGACATCCATGCCGGGCGCCTGGAGCTGGCCCTGCCGCAGTACCGCGGCGAGGTCACGCCGCTGAATCTGATCTGCGCCCATCGTGCCCAGTTGAGCAAGCCGGTGCATCGGCTCCGCGACTTCGTCCAGTCGCGCTGTGCCGCGCTGCTCGTCGGCGCGCCCTGGAACTGAGTGTCGGCCGCGACAAAGCCAACGTCTGAACGCCGAATTGCTTGGGCCCGAGGTTCCGCTATCGTCTGGATAAGCCGTGGCCTGCGTGGAGAGTCTCGTGGCCGACCTGCGTCCGACCTGCCTGAATCCTGCCGGGCCCGTGCCCGCCGCCTGCCATTGGAGGGCTGACTGATGCGCCGCCCCCGCGAACCAGACGCCTTACCGGCGACCCTGTCGCTGGTCTTCTGCGGCTATCTGCTGCTCGCCCTCGGGGCGATCTGGCTTTCACGCCAGCCTGGCAGCATCGCCACCCTCTGGTACGCCAACGCATTCGCCGTAGCCCTGCTCTGGGACCAGCCCCTGCGCCGCTGGGCACCCCTGCTGGGGGCGGCAATGCTGGCCAACCTGCTGGCCAACCTGGCTTTCGGCGATCCCTTGCCCCTGGCCGCCAGCTTCATCCCTCCCAACCTGTTGGAGATCGTCCTGGCCTGCGCCCTGCTGCGGGTCAGCGGCGCCGCCTTGCGAATGAACGAAAGCCCTGGCGCCTTCCTGCAATTCATCTGCTTCGGCGCCTTGCTGCCGCCGCTGGTGGGTGCCAGCCTGGGGGCTAGCATCCTGGCCTGGCAGGGACTGGACTCCTTCGAGCGCGGCTGGCTGTTCTGGGTCGAAGGGGCCATGCTCGGCGCCGTTTCGGTGCTGCCCCTGGCCGTCTGGCTGCGCCAGCGCAGTTGGTGGGAGCTCTTCGGTGAGCGTCGTCGTCACGAACTGGTCCTCTATGGGGTCATGGTCCTGCTGGGCGGGCCCTTCGCACTGCTGTTGTTGCCATTCCCCTTCGTTTATCTGTCGCTGCCACTGATGATCGCCGCGGTGCGCCTGAATTTCGCCAGCACCGCGCTGCTGGTGGCGCTCGCGTCGGTCAGTGGTGGCTTGATCATCGCCCTGGGGCTGCTCGGCTCCTCGCTCCCGGATCAGGGCTGGCGCGACTTGCTGATCTACCTGCCGCTGTTGCTGGCGCTGTTGCCGGCACTGCTCCTGGCTTCGGCTGTGGAGCAACTGCGCAAGCGCCGCCGTGAGCTGACCGCCAGCGAAACACGTTTTCGCGACGCCATGGACCATTCCGCCATCGGCATGGCCCTGGTTGGCCTCGACGGTCGCTGGCAGCGGGTCAACCGGGCCCTTTGCGAGATGCTCGGCTATCGCGAGGAAGAGCTTTCGGTGCTTGGCTTCCAGGACGTCACCCACCCGGACGATCTGGCCGGTGATCTGGAACTGGTGCGGGAAATCCTCGCCGGGCGTCGTCACAGCTACCGCCTGGAGAAGCGCTACCTGCACAAGAGCGGTCGGGAAATCTGGGGGCTGCTGGCGGTATCGCTGGTGCGTGACCATGAAGGCGAGCCGCTCTACTTCATATCCCAGATCGAGGACATCGACCGCCGCAAGCGGGCCGAGGAGCGCGAGGCGGAGCTGGCTCGACGCTATTCGGTGGCCACCGAGGCCAGCGGTGTCGGCGTCTGGGAGTGGGACCTGGCCAGCGACCGCCTGCTCTGGGATGACGGCATGTGCCGCCTTTACGGCCTTCCTGCCGGCGACGCCGAGCTGTCCTATGGGGACTGGCTGGCCCACCTGCACCCGGATGACATTGCCCGGGTCGAACGCGAAGTCCAGGCTGCGCGGGAAGGCAGCGGACGCCTGGACATCGAGTTCCGTATCCGTCGCGCCGACGGTGAGGTGCGGGTGATCAAGGGCCACGCGCGCCTGATCCGCGATCTCGCCGGCAAACCGTTGCGCCTGGTCGGCACCAACTGGGACGTCAGCGAACTGCGCCAGCTGGCCGAGCGGCTGCGGGAGGAGCGCGAGCGACTGCAGGTGACCCTCGATGCCATCGGCGACGGCGTCATCACCACCGACCTCGACGGCCGGGTCAGCTTCCTGAACCCGGTGGCCGAGCGCCTCAGCGGCTGGCGCAGCGACGAGGCGCGCGGCCTGCCCATCGAACAGGTGCTGCTGCTGGAAGGGGAGGACGGTCGCCTGGTGCCCAACCCGGTGCGCCACTGCCTGGAGCAGGGCAGTTCCGCCACTCTCCAGGGCCTGGCCTCGTTGCGTCACCCGGCGGGCGGCAGCATCGCCCTGCGTGGCCAGGCGGCGCCCATGCGCGGTTGCGATGGCGCATTGCTCGGCAGCGTGCTGGTGCTGACCGATGTCAGCGAGGCGCGGGCCATGCAGAAACACCTGCGCTATGCGGCCACCCACGATGCCCTCACCGGTCTGCTCAATCGTCCGGCCTTCGAGGACGCTCTCGCCGACAGCTGTCGCGATGTGCTGCAGAACGGTGGTCACAGCGTGCTCTGCTTCATCGACCTGGACCGCTTCAAGGAAGTCAACGACAGCGCCGGCCATGCCGCTGGCGACGAACTGCTGCGCCAGCTTGCAAGGCTGATGCACGCCCAGGTCCGTGCGGGCGACCAGTTGGCGCGCCTGGGTGGAGACGAGTTCGCGCTGATCCTGCGCAGCTGCCCACTGCAGCAGGCGGAGCTGCTGGCGGCGCGGTTGATCGCGCAGATCCAGGGCCAGGTACTGGCATGGGACGGACAGGAGTTCCGCGTCGGCGCCAGTGTCGGTATAGCGTGCATCCACAGTGGCAATGCCCACCCCACCGAACTGCTGAAACAAGCGGATACAGCTTGCTATCGCGCGAAGCACGCAGGAAGAGGGCAGTTCGCGGTCGAACATCGCTGAAACCCGGCAAGCCGGTGAATGACAGCCGCGGGCGTCTGGCCTAATCTCCACCGCCATGGCAGTGAATGAGAAACCCTTGCATTGCCTTTAGCCATACAACGCACAATCAGAGGTCAACACCATGCGCAAGCTCCTCCTGCTTTCCCTGGCCCTCGTCAGCCCGCTGACCTTCGCCAAGACCGAATGCACCAGTGCCGACAAGGCCCAGTGGCAAGACCAGGCCAAGTTCCAGGAAAACCTCAAGTCCCAGGGTTACGACATCAAGAAATTCAAGGTCACTGCCGGCAACTGCTACGAGATCTACGGTTGGGACAAAGACAAGCGCAAGGTCGAGATCTACTTCAACCCGGTGGACGGCCAGGTGGTCAAGCAGGAGATCGAGGAGTAAGTCGTGGGCAAAACCGTTCGCCTTTGGGATCCCGTGGTGCGGATCGGCCACTGGTCCCTGGTGGCCGCCTTCATCGGCGACTACTTCCTCAACGAGGCAGGTGACGGCTGGCACCGCTGGCTCGGCTACTACGCCGTGGCGGTGGTGCTGGTGCGCCTGGTCTGGGGCTTCGTTGGCCCCAGGCCGGCACGCTGGGCGGACTTCTGGCCCCACCCGGGGCGCCTGGTCGCCCACGCGCGGGCATTGCTCAGCGGCGGGCACATGCATCGCCTCGGCCACTCGCCCCTGGGTGGCCTGGTGATGATCCTGATGCTGTTGTTGATGCTGGGTCTGGGCGTCACCGGCTTCCTGATGGAGGAGGTCGACTACTTCTGGGGCGAGGACCTGCCCCGCGATATCCATGTATTCATGGCCGACAGCCTGTTCGTGCTGGCCGGTATCCATGTGCTGGCGGCGCTGGTGGAAAGCGTGCGCACGCGCGAGAACCTGCCCTGGTCCATGGTGACCGGCCGACGCAAGGCGCCGAGCGAATAAGGGCCGCTGCGCGGCCCTTTCGCGATTGAAATCGCTCACGAAAGGTCGGGACCGTTGTAGGGGCGAATTCATTCGCCAAGGGCGGCGAAGCTGCCCCTGCGGCCTCCGAATGGCAGCCCTGCGGCCTGCTCAGCGAATGAATTCGCCCCCACAGGCGCCTTGTCCCACCGCCCCCTCAGGTCGGCCAGAGCTTTCCCCAGGTCGCATCCAGCGAACACCCCCGGCCTGCGCCCCTTCCATACTCGGCGGAACAGCCCGCAGCGAAAGGAAGGGACTCCCCCATGCACGCACCTGGCTACAGCGCCGCCGAACGTCTCGAGCGCCTGCCCATCAGCGGTTACCACCGGCTGATCTTCATCATCATCGCCCTGGCCTTCTTCTTCGATTCCATGGACCTGGCGATGATGACCTTCCTGCTCGGCTCGATTAAGGCCGAGTTCGGCCTGAGCAGCGCCCAGGCGGGCCTGCTGGCCCGCTCCAGCTTCTTTGGCATGGTGCTCGGCGCTTCGTTGTCGGGGCTCCTGGCCGACCGCTTCGGGCGCAAGCCGGTGTTCCAGGGCAGCATCATCCTCTGGGGCCTGGCCAGCTACCTCTGTTCCACCGCCCAGGACGTGGAAACCCTGACGCTCTATCGCATCCTGCTGGGAATCGGCATGGGCATGGAATTCCCCATCGCCCAGTCGCTGCTGTCCGAGATGATCCCGGCCAAACGGCGCGGCCGTTACATCGCCCTGATGGATGGCTTCTGGCCGCTCGGCTTCGTCGCCGCCGGGACGCTCTCTTACTTCCTGCTGGAGCGCATCGGCTGGCGCGACATCTTCCTGGTCCTGGCCTTCCCGGCGATCTTCGTCCTGGCCATCCGCTTCCTCATCCCGGAATCGCCGCGCTGGCTGGAGCAGGCGGGCCGGCTCAAGGCGGCGGACAAGGTGCTGCGTGGCATCGAGCGGCGGGTCATGGCGTCCCTCGGCACCAGCAGCCTGCCCGAGCCCCAGCGCATGCCCCGCCAGGCGACTCGCGCACCGGGCTTCTTCACCGCCTTCGGTGAGCTCTGGTCGGCGCGCTATCGGCGGCGCACCCTGATGATCTGGAGCGTCTGGTTCTTCGCCCTGCTGGGCTTCTACGGCCTCACGTCCTGGCTCAGTGCGCTGCTGCAGCAATCCGGTTTCGCCGTTACCCAGTCGGTCTACTACACGGTGCTGATCTCCCTCGGCGGCATTCCCGGATTCCTCGCCGCCGCCTGGCTGGTGGAGCGCTGGGGGCGCAAGCCCACTTGCGTGCTGACCCTGCTGGGCGGTGGCGTCATGGCCTTCTTCTACGGCCAGAGCGCAGTGTTCGGCGGCAATCAGGGGCTGCTGATCGGCACCGGCCTGGCCATGCAATTCTTCCTGTTCGGCATGTGGGCGGTGCTTTACACCTACACGCCGGAGCTCTATCCCACCTCGGCCCGCGCCACCGGTTCCGGCTTCGCCTCGGCGGTAGGTCGCATCGGTTCACTGCTGGGGCCGACCGTCACCGGCCTGCTCTTTCCCATCACCGGCCAGGGTGGCGTCTTTGCCCTGGGCGCGGCCTGTTTCGGCGTGGCGGCGCTGGTGGTCTGGGTGTTCGGCATGGAGACGCGTGGCCTGACCCTGGAAGAGCTGTCGGCGGAGGAGGGCGGCAAGCCGGAGTTGCGGGTGGTCACGGACTGATAGGTGGCACGGACAGCCCCCTCTCCCTCTGGGAGAGGGTTGGGGTGAGGGAGGTTCGTACTGGCGCGGAGTCCCAAGGGCAGACCTTCGGCCTGCTTGGCGATTGAAATCGCCCCTACAGGCCGCCGTGGCCGGACGAATCGGCTATTGCTGACGCACGGGTCAAGTTAGAATGCGCGCCGTCGCCGGCCAGGGGGTCGCGACATGGGTTCCCTCACCCCATCGGCAAAAAGGATGCACATCACCATGCCCGCTGCACTGCCGGCGGTCCGGCGCACTGCGCTGACCGGCCTTATCGCTTTCCATATCCTGATCATCATCGCCAGCAACTACCTGGTGCAGCTGCCCATGACCCTGTTCGGCTGGCAGACCACCTGGGGTGCATTCAGCTTTCCGTTCATCTTCCTGGCCACCGACCTGACCGTGCGCCTGCTCGGCAAGCAGGCGGCGCGCCAGGTGATCGCGCGGGTGATGGTGCCGGCGCTGCTGGCTTCCTATGTGGTGTCGGTGCTGTTCCAGGATGCGGCGTTCCAGGGCGCTGCCGCCCTGGGCGAGTTCAACCTGTTCGTGGCGCGTATCTCCCTGGCCAGCTTCCTGGCCTACGTGCTGGGCCAGGTGCTGGATATCCAGGTCTTCGACCGCCTGCGGAAGATGCGCCAGTGGTGGATCGCCCCGGTCGCCTCGACCATCGCCGGCAACCTGCTGGACACCTTCGCCTTCTTCTCCGTGGCCTTCTGGCGCAGCGACAACCCCTTCATGGCGGCGAACTGGGTGGAGATCGCCACCGTCGACTACGGGGTGAAGCTGGCGGTGAGCCTGGTGCTGTTCGTGCCGCTGTACGGGGTGCTGCTGGGCGGAATCCTGCGGTTACTCACGCCCCGCCCGGCACCTTCCCTGTAGCAGCGAATTCATTCGCCAAAGGCCGCGTAGCGGCCCCAACGGCTGATGGGCAGCCCTCCGGGCTGCTTCGCGAATGAATTCGCTCCTACAGATTCAGCCCGCAGCGGACCCTTCCTTCATTTCACCAACCGCGCATCCAGGCTGTTCTGCGCCAGGCGCCTGGCCTGGTCCTCGGTCATCCCCAGATGCTCGTGCAGGGCGGCGAAGTTCTCCGTGACATAGCCGCCAAAATACGCCGGATCGTCGGAGTTGACCGTCACCTTCACCCCGCGCTCCAGCATCTCGAGGATGTTGTGCTGGCGCATGTGGTCGAACACGCAGAGCTTGATGTTGGACAGTGGGCAGACGGTCAGCGGGATCTGCTCGTCGATGATGCGCTGCATCAGGCGCTCGTCCTCGATGGCGCGCACGCCGTGGTCGATGCGCTCGATCTTGAGCAGGTCCAGTGCCTCCCAGATGTATTCCGGCGGGCCTTCCTCGCCGGCGTGGGCGACGGTGAGGAAGCCCTCGGCACGGGCGCGGTCGAACACCCGTTGGAACTTGCTCGGCGGGTGGCCCTTCTCCGAGCTGTCCAGGCCCACGGCGATGAAGGCGTCGCGGTAGGGCAGGGCCTGGTCCAGGGTCTTCTGCGCTTCTTCCTCGGACAGGTGGCGCAGGAAGCTGAGGATCAGCCCGGAGCTGATGCCCAACTGCTCGCGGCCGTCTTCCAGGGCCTGGCGGATGCCGCCCAGCACCACTTCGAAAGGAATGCCCCGGTCGGTGTGGGTCTGCGGGTCGAAGAAGGGCTCGGTGTGGATCACGTTCTGCGCCTTGCAGCGCTCCAGGTAGGCCCAGGTCAGGTCATAGAAGTCCTGCTCGGTGCGCAGCACGCCGGCGCCCTGGTAGTAGAGGTCGAGGAACTCCTGCAAGTTGTTGAAGGCATAGGCGCGGCGCAACGTTTCCACGTCGGCCCAGGGCAGGGCCACCTTGTTGCGCTCGGCCAGGGCGAATAGCAGTTCGGGCTCCAGGGAGCCTTCCAGGTGCAGGTGCAGCTCGGCCTTGGGCAGGGCATTCAGCCATTCGTACATGGTGGTTTCTCGTCATCGGGCAGGGTTGGCGGAAAGTTTAACTGGCCGGACAGGAATTCGCCGTGTCTTCCGTGCGGCAGGTCCCGACCCGCAGGATGCTCGTTGCTGGTGCCCAAGGGCGGATGCGCTGGGGTGTGTCTGGCCGTTTTTTGATCAGTCTCACGCAGGCTGCGCCGGCCTTGGCTTGTGGTGGATATTCCCAAGGTTATCCACAGTATTTTCCCCGCTGTGAGTGGACAAGCACCGCGCTGGCCCTGGTCCGTTGCTCAGCCTTGGTGCGCAGCGGAATGCACCGGAAATCAGTTGCTTATCTTTGGGGCAGGGGATAAGTCCAGGGCTGGGCAAAAAGAGAACAATTCTCTCAAAGCCCCGCCAGGCCTGCCTTCCAGACGGTAATCCACGAGTTATCCACAGCAGGCTCCACAGAAAATGTGGGTCGCCGCCAGAGGAGCCAAGTCCTGCTCAGGGAGGGATTGTTCTGGGGTCAGGCGATGGGGCCTTCACCGACAGGCACCAGCCTGATTTCCACACGCCGCCCCAGGGCGCGGGCTGCGGCGGCCAGGGTGGCGAGGGTCATACTGCCGTCGTTCTGGTCGAGTGCGCGGTCCAGGGCGGAGCGACTTGTGTGCATGCGCTCGGCCAGGTTCTTCTTGCTGAGGTGCTGTTCCTTCATCGCCTGCTCGATCTGCCAGGCGATCACGCGCTTGAGAGCAGCAGCAGAAACCTCCTCGGCAAGGCCTTGCTCCGCGAGGAAGTCGTCGAAATCAGAACCTATGTGCTTGCTCATGGAATTGCCTCAGAGTCGCGCCTTGCGCTGTCTGGCGGTCTTGATGTCCGTGCCGATCAGCCGTCGGGATTCTCGGGGTAGCTCGGCCAGCCAATCCCGGACGGGCTCGTTCCCCATATTCGTGCGATAGAACTTCACGGTGAGAATCACCGGCAGACTTTCCATGCTGTGTTCATCCTTGAAGCATGGAAAGAAAGTGTACCTATTTAGGTACGTTTGGCAATGCGCAGAACCAGGCCAAACCTTGCGCAGGCTTACAGCCTCTTCACCCCCAACCGCCCCCGGCTGATATCCCGCAGCAGCCGTTCCAGGCCAGCGATCTTCCCTTCAGGCAAGGCCAGCACCAGTTCAGCGCCCCCGGCATCGAAGGCCTCGCTCTCCACCAGCGCCTCGAACTCGCCCAGGCGGGCTTTCAGCAACGGCAGTTCAGCGAAGCCGGGGTGGCAGGCGATGCGGCTGCGGGCCACCAGCTCCACGCGCTCACCGCCCTGCAAACACTTGGCGGCGCTGCCGCCGTAGGCGCGGGCGAGGCCGCCGGTGCCGAGCTGGATGCCGCCGTAATAGCGGATCACCAACACCGCCACCTGGTCGCAGCCCTGGCCCTCGATGGCGGCGAGGATCGGCCGGCCGGCGGTGCCGCCGGGCTCGCCGTCGTCGCTGAAGCGGTACTGGTTGCCCAGCTTCCAGGCCCAGCAGTTGTGGGAGGCGCCCGGCTCGGACAGGCGGGCGATGAAGGCCTGCGCTTCCTCGACGCTGGAAACCTGCGCGGCGTGGGCGATGAATCGGCTTTTCTTGATCTCCTCGCGGTACTCGGCGGGAGCGGACAGCGTGTAGGGCATCAGGCAGCCGTGGGTGGGGTCAGGCCGCAGCCCTTGAGGATGATCTGGATGAGGTTCTGGGTGGCCGCTTCGAAATCGTCCCTGGTCAGGCGCTTGCGCCCGGTGACGCGGCAGATCTGGGTGTTGAAGTCGGCGTAGTGCTGGGTGCTGCCCCAGAGCAGGAAGATCAGGTTCACCGGGTCCACCGGGTCCATCTTGCCGGCGGCGATCCAGGCTTCGAACACCCCGGCGCGGCCCTTGAACCAGGCGCGGTAGTCCTGATCGAAGTGGGCCTCCAGGCAGCTTCCGCCGCTGATGATCTCCATGGCGAAAAGCTTCGAGGCCAGCGGGTAGCGGCGGGAGAACTCCATCTTGGCGCGGATATAACGGGCCAGGGCCTCGGCCGGGTCGTCTTCGGCGGTGAGGGCATTGAAGGTGCTGTCCCAGAGTTCCAGGTGGTTGCTCAGCACCGCGATGTACAGCCCCAGCTTGTTGCTGAAGTAGTAGTGCAGGTTGGCCTTGGGCAGTCCGGCGCGCAGGGCGATGGTGTTCATGCTGGTGCCCTTGAAGCCGTGGCGGGCGAATTCTTCCTCGGCGGCGGCGAGTATCAGCTCTTCATTCTTCTGGCGGATGCGGCCGGCTGGTTTCGCGGAAGGGCTCGGGCTGTGGGCGGGCACCAGTGAGGTCATGGGCTTCCTGATTCTGATGGGAATTGGCGACTGCACAGATACCCCAGCTTGGCCTGTCCTACAAGCCAAAACTGGTGCGCCGGTCAGGTTTTCCGCTGATTTGTCGGGACTGCACCGATTTCCCACACGAGAAGGTTCAGGTCGTATCCGCCAGCGCCTCCAGGAAACTCTCCAGCACCAGGTGTGGCCGGCGCCCCTTGCGGGTCACCGAGGACAGGGAAAGGTCATAGAAGCGGCTCGCCGGCTTCAGCGCCCGCAGCCGCCCTTGCTGCACCCAGAAGGTGGCGTAGTGGTCCGGCAGGTAGCCGATATAGCGCCCGGTGAGGATGAGGAATGCCATGCCCTCGCGGTCCGAGGCGCTCGCCGTGCAGTTGAGCGCCTGGTATTGGCTCTGGATCTCCGCCGGCAGGCGAAAGGTGGGGGCGATGGCGTCCTGCTGGTTCAGGCGTTCGTCGCTGAGCTGGCCGTCGTCGGCGTAGAACAGCGGGTGGCCCACGGCGCAGTAGAGCAGCGAGCGCTCGCTGTACAGCGGCCGGTACTCCAGGCCGGACAGGGCCACGGTTTGTGGCACCACGCCCACGTGCAGATGGCCGTCGAGCACCCCTTGCTCCACCTCGCTGGGCGGCGTCATGCGGATGTTGATCTGCACGTCCGGGCCACGTTCCTTCAGCCGTGACAGCGCATGGGTGATGCGCATGTGCGGCAGGGTCACCATGTTGTCGGTGAGGCCGATGTTCAGCTCGCCGCGCAGGTGCTGGTGCAGGCCGTTGACCTCGGTGCGGAAGGTCTCCAGCGCCGCCAGCAGCTGCATGGACGACTGGTACACCTCGCGGCCTTCCTCGGTCAGGGCGAAGCCGGCGCGGCCGCGCTGGCACAGGCGCAGGCCGAGGCGCTGCTCCAGGTCGCTCATCTGCTGGCTGATGGCCGAGCGGCCGATGCCCAGCACACTTTCGGCGGCGGAGAAGCCGCCGCATTCCACCACGCTGCGGAAGATGCGCAGCAGGCGGATATCGAAATCGCTGACCTGTGCCAGCGGCTCGGGGCGGCGGCTGCTCATGGTTTAGTGACCTCTGATCTAAAGATATGAAAAGTTGGATTTTCGTGACTTTATGCCCGTGGCAATGTCGGCAGCAAGTAGCCCGTCGTTCCCTAGAACAAGACACCTTCGAGGCCAGACATGAACATGCCGCAAAACGCCCAGCTCCCCCTCGCCAGCCAGCTCAAGCTGGATGCCCACTGGATGCCCTTCTCCGCCAACCGCAACTTCCAGCGCGACCCGCGTTTCATCGTCGGCGCCGAAGGCAGCTGGCTGATCGATGAGCAGGGCCGCCGCGTCTACGACAGCCTCTCCGGCCTGTGGACCTGCGGCGCCGGCCATACCCGCAAGGAAATCCAGGAAGCCGTGGCCAAGCAGCTCGGCACCCTCGACTACGCCCCGGCCTTCCAGTACGGCCACCCGCTGTCCTTCCAGCTGGCCGAGAAGATCGCCAGCCTGACACCTGCCGGTCTGGATCATGTGTTCTTCACCGGCTCCGGCTCCGAGAGCGCCGACACCTCGATCAAGATGGCCCGTGCCTATTGGCGCCTGAAAGGCCAGCCGAGCAAGACCAAGCTGATCGGCCGCGCCCGTGGCTACCACGGCGTGAACGTCGCCGGCACCGCCCTGGGCGGCATCGGCGGCAACCGCAAGATGTTCGGCCAACTGATGGACGTCGACCACCTGCCGCACACCCTGCAACCGGGCCTGGCCTTCACCAAGGGCATGGCGGAAACCGGCGGCGTGGAGCTGGCCAACGAACTGCTCAAGCTGATCGAGCTGCATGACGCGTCCAACATCGCTGCGGTGATCGTCGAGCCCATGTCCGGTTCCGCCGGCGTGCTGGTACCGCCGACGGGCTACCTGCAGCGCCTGCGCGAGATCTGCGATGCGCACAACATCCTGCTGATCTTCGACGAAGTGATCACCGCCTTCGGTCGCATGGGCAAGCTGACCGGCGCCGAATACTTCGGCGTGACCCCCGACATCATGAACGTGGCCAAGCAGGTCACCAACGGCGCCATCCCCATGGGCGCGGTGATCGCCAGCCGCGAGATCTACCAGACCTTCATGAACCAGGCGACGCCCGAATACGCCGTCGAATTCACCCACGGCTACACCTACTCCGCGCACCCGGTCGCCTGCGCCGCCGGCCTCGCCGCCCTGGACCTGCTGGAGAAGGACAACCTCGTACAGCAATCCGCCGAGCTGGCGCCGCACTTCGAGAAGGCCATCCACGGCCTGAAAGGTGCCAAGCACGTGATCGACATCCGCAACTGCGGCCTGGCCGGTGCCCTGCAGATCGCGCCCCGTGACGGCGACGCCATCGTCCGTCCCTTCGAGGCCGGCATGGCGCTGTGGAAGGCCGGTTTCTACGTGCGCTTCGGCGGCGACACCCTGCAGTTCGGCCCGACCTTCAACGCCAAGCCGGAAGAACTGGACCGCCTGTTCGACGCCGTCGGCCAAGCCCTGCAAGGCGTGGCCTGATGAGCCAGCGCCCGCAGGCCGTGCCCACCGTGCAGGTGGACAACGACGAGGTAATCGTCACCGAGTGGCGCTTCGCCCCGGGTGCCGAAACCGGTCGCCATCGCCATGGTTATGACTACGTGGTGGTGCCCATGACCAACGGCACCCTGCTGCTGGAAACCCCGGAGGGCGAGAAACTCGCCCCCCTGGTGGCCGGCCAGAGCTACTTCCGCAAAGCCGGCGTGGAGCACAACGTGATCAACGCCAGCGACCACGAAGTGGTCTTCGTGGAAACAGAACTTAAATAGCGCACGGACAACCCCCTCTCCCCCTGGGGCGAATGGACACGCTGTTGGAAGCACCGCTTCCTGTGTCCATGAGCGACTGAACGCGAAGCGTTCAGGCAGGGGCGCAGAGCGGGGCTGGGGTGAGGGAAACATCCGCCCCTCGGACCATCCGGCCCCACCAGACAAAAGCCCTACAAGAGACCCCACCCATGAGCCTCATCCCGCACCTGATCAACGGCGAACGCATCGCTGACCAAGACCGTACCGCCGCCGTGTTCAACCCGTCCACCGGCGAGTCCACCCGTCAGGTGGGCCTGGCCAGCCGCGCCACCATCCAGCAGGCC